>JADJVV010000001.1:2798646-3106337 GCA_016710435.1 Hyphomicrobiales bacterium
CGTCTCGATGATGATGTGATCGGGCTTCACGCCCCGCGAGAGCAGCTTCGTCATGGTCGGCACGAAGTCATCGGCTACGGTGCAGCAGATACAGCCGTTGGCCAGTTCGATGATGTCGTCCTCGCCACAGGCATCGCTGCCGCAGGACTTGAGGATTTCGCCATCCACGCCCACGTCGCCGAACTCGTTGATGATGAGCGCAATGCGGCGGCCTCCGGCATTGCTCAGCATGTGGCGGATCATCGTCGTCTTGCCCGCACCGAGGAAGCCGGTGATGACCGTCGCTGGAATTTTCTCGCTCACGCGGCATTCTCCTTGGAAGCGTTGAGGGTGAACGCGAGGAACAGCCCGATCAGCAGCCACATCACAAGGCTGAGGCCGAGGCTGATGGTGGCAAACTCGCTCGCCAGGGCCGCAGGGAGCGGCGAATTGCCCGGCGGAATGTGCGGTGCACCGAACACATGCGGCGCAATCGCGAAGGCTGCCGCGATGAGGTAGCGCTGCCACTGCGACTGGCTTACGACCAGCCAGATGGCAAGGCCAGTGCACAGGATGGTGCCGCCCCACCAGAGTTGTCGCATCGTGATATCGGCTTCAGGTACACCCGGCAGCACCGGCGGAAGACCGATGGCCGGGGCCAGCGACACCGCAATGAAACCGCACACGCCCCAGATCAGCCCGTTGCCGCGCGTGATCGGAATATTCGCCAGGTAGGACAAGCCCGCCAGCATGAGGGCAAAGCCCACAGCCGAAAGGGTACGCGTCAGGATACTGTAGAAGGTTCGCTCGAACCCTTCTTGTGGCATCCAGGCATTGGCGTCGTGTTCGTGGCCGGCGGCAGCGGCTGCATCGCCCGTCATCTTGGAATGGTCATGCCCAGCCGCAGCAGGGGCTGCGGCAACGGGGTCCGTGGCCACTGACGCAGTGTCTCCGGTCGCCGGCGCATCCGCATGGTCATGCGGCGCGGCCTGCATGCCTTCGTACTGCTCAGCGGCAAGAATGAGGGGAGTGACCCGCACATGCTGGATCACGCCCGTGACAAGGCCCGCCGCAATCCCTGCCAGGATTGCAGCGAGCAGAACTCGCCCGATCATGTTGTGAAAGCCGGTGGCTTAGTGGCAGGGAAAGCCAGTGGCGTGGCGCGTGTCGTGAGCGGCGTTGTGCAGGCGCGCATCTTGCGCAAGGCCTGTGCCGAAAACCACGAACGAGCCAAGGAACAGCGCCGACATGCCGATGGCAATGCGCTGCGAAATGGAAAGAGTACGGCTTTGAACTGCGGTGGTCATGTCACCCTCCGTGCGACCAGATATTCGGTGGGCCGAAGCCCGGTTCGTTGTCCGGCAGGTCTCCTGACTCGCGGCTCGGGCGGATCTGGCGTCTTCCCGGTGCCTGAACACCAGTGACATGTGCCACATCCTCGCCGCTTACAGTTGCGGGGGCAGTCACGGCATCGGCCCCGATTGGGTCATCCTCACCGTGTTCCCTATTCTGCTTCGGTCCTAGAGGACCATGCGAAGCACCAGACACCGGAGAAATGCCCGAGTGGGCCGGAGCCGTCAACACGTTTCCCGACACCGGTCAGCGGGAAGCGACACACAAATATTAACTCCACCTATACGCGCGTCATGGCAAAACAGGCGGTGAAACGCAGTTTTGAACCGGTGGGTAATATGTCAGGGCAAGCCGCAAAAGCGGGAAATGAAGTCACGCGCCAACTGTGGTCGCACAAGCGCGTCTGGCTTTCGATCTTCGCTTTCTCCTGCATCGTCAATATCTTGATGCTCACCGGCTCGATCTTCATGATGCAGGTCTATGACCGCGTCCTGACCTCCGGCAGCGTGCCCACCCTCATCGCCCTTTCGGCGATCGTACTGGTGGTCTACGCCTATTACGGCTTCCTTGAAGCCGTCCGCACCCGGCTCCTGCTGCGCATTGGCCGCAGTTTCGAGGAAAACCTGCGCGGCCGGATCTTCGACGTGGTTTCGATCCTCGCGCTGCGCAAGAGCCCGTCCACCGGCGGCCAGCCGGTGCAGGACATGGCGACCGTCCGCCAGTTCCTGTCTGGGCAGGGGCCGCTAGCCTACCTGGACATGCCCTGGGTCATCATATACCTCGGCGTCGTCTTCGCCCTCCATCCGATGCTGGGTGTTGCGGGCATCGCTGCCGCCGTCACCATTTTCACCCTGGCCCTCCTGACCGAACGCGCCACCCGCCGCCCGGTCGTGGAAGCGACCACCGCCGCCATCGCCGCCGCGGCCATGAACGAAGAGGCGCGCCGCAATACCGAGGCCATGCACGCCCTTGGCATGAAGACCATGCTGCGCGAACGCTGGGCCGCGAAACAGCAGATCGCCCTCGATGCCAGCACGCTGGCCGGAGACCGCGGCGGCATCTTCGGAACATCCTCGCGCGTTTTCCGCCTTATCGTGCAGTCGGGCATGCTGGCGCTCGGCGCCTATCTCGCCCTCAAGCACGAGATCACCCCCGGCACCATCATCGCCTCGTCCATCATCATGTCGCGCGGTCTTGCCCCCATCGAGCAGGCTGTCGGCAACTGGCAGCAGTTCCTGTCGTTCCGCAAGGCACTCTCGAGGCTGGATGCCGTACTGGCCAACGTGCAGCCCGCCAAGACGCCCATGGCGCTGCCGCCACCCAAGAGCCTGCTTGAAGTCGAAAACCTCACCGTGATGGTGCAAGGCAACGAGAAGCCGCTGCTGCAAGGCCTGAACTTCACCGTGCCGCCGGGAACGGGCCTCGGCGTGATCGGTCCCACGGGGGCCGGAAAATCCACCCTGTCGCGCGTGCTGGTCGGCGTCGTCGAACCGGCGCGCGGCAGCGTCCGCCTTGATGGAGCGACCCTCGATCAGCGCAGTGAAGACGACCGTGGCCGCTATGTCGGCTACCTGCCGCAGGATGTGCAACTCTTCGATGGCACCGTCGCCCAGAACATCTCGCGCTTCGCCAAGGAACCAGACGCCAAGGCGGTCGTTGCCGCCGCCCAGCTCGCCAACGTCCACAACATGATCATGCGATTGCCGCAGGGATATGACACCACGCTGGGTGAGCAGGGTGCGCGCCTTTCCGCCGGGCAACGCCAGCGCCTCGCGCTCGCCCGCGCGTTGTATCTGGATCCGGCGCTCATCGTCATGGACGAACCCAATTCGAATCTCGATGCCGAAGGCGAAGCCGCCCTCGACGCCGCCATCCGCTCGTCCCTGCAGCGTGGCGCGGCCATTGTCATCGTGGCCCATCGTCCGAGCGCCTTGCAGGCGGTGCGTGACGTGCTGGTGCTCTCCGAAGGCAAGCAGGCTGCCTATGGCCGCCGCGAGGACGTGCTGAAACAGGTGACGCGCCAACGCTCGGTCGCGAGTTCCGATGGCCCGCAACGGGTCTCGGCCACGCCCATGCTCGTCGTGCCAGAAACGCGGAACTGATCGCCATGGACACGAACCGCTCCACCCGCAATCTCCTGATCGCAGGTCATGTCTCCATCGCCGTGATGATCGGCCTCTTCGGTGGCTGGGCCTACACGGCGCGCATCAACGGCGCGGTCATCGCCCCGGCAACGCTGGTGGTCGAAAGCTATTCCAAGCGCGTGCAACATAACGAAGGCGGCATCGTCAAGAACATCCTCGTCAAGGATGGCGACCGCGTCACCGCGGGTCAGGACCTTCTGCTGCTGGACACGACGGAGACCAAGGCCGAACTCGACATCATCCAGGGCATGCTCGATGAGATGCTGATCAAGAAGGCGCGGCTCGAAGCCCAGCGCGATGGGTCAGCCGACGTCGTGTTGCCGGAATCTCTCGTACCGCGCGCCTCTGAACCCGCCTTGGCGTCCATCCTCGCAGGCCAGCAGAAGCTGCTCGCCTCGTCGGCCGAGTCCGACAAGGCCAAGGTGGACCAGTTGCACCAGCAGGTGCAGCAGCTGACCGAACAGATCGGCGGCATCAACGCGCAGATCACCTCGCAATCCACGCAATCGAAGCTGATCGATGAGGAATTGTCGGGTCTCCGCCAGTTGCAGGCGCAAGGCCTCGTGCCCAACAGCCGCGTGCTCTCGACCGAGCGCGAGGCCGCGCGCCTCAAGGGCGTGAAGGCGGAACTCGTATCGAACCGAGCGTCATCGCAATCGCATATCGGCGAAGTGAAATTGCGCATCCTCCAGATCGACGAGGACCGCCGCACCCAATCGCTGGGAGATCTGCGCGACACCGAAGCCAAGATCGCCGAGTTGCAGGAGAAGCGCGTCGCCTCTTCAGCCCGACTTTCGCGTACCAGCATCAAGGCGCCGATCACCGGCACCATCTACCAACTCGCCGTACACACCGAAGGCGGCGTCATTGCGCGCGGTGACACGCTCATGCTGATCGTGCCGGAAGGGGACGATCTCGTGCTTGAGGCAAAAGTCTCGCCCAACGACATCGACCAGGTCGTGGCGGGGCAGCCGGCGCAGGTGCGTTTCCCGGGCTTCAATGCCCGCCTCACCCCGGAAGTCGGGGCAGAGGTGACCCAGGTTGCAGCCGACGTCACCCGTATCGACGCGAATTCGCCGCCGTTCTATTCCGTGCGCCTCACCATTCCTGCGAAGGAGCTGGAGCGTCTCGGCAACCAGAAGCTGAAGCCCGGCATGTCGGCGGAAGCCTTCATTCAGACGGAAGCGCGCTCGCCGCTCACCTATCTCGTCAAGCCGTTGTGGGACCAGGTGGCGCATGTTTGGCGCGAGACCTGATTTGGCACAACGCTTAAGTCTTTCTTCACGAAAATCAGCAGATCGGGCAACGCTCTTTTAACCCTAACAATCCATGATCGCGGCATGAAAGTTCGTCGCGTATCGTTTGCGTTTGTCAGTGCTGCGTTTCTTGCCGCGTTTGCCACGAATGGCAGTCCTGCTCTCGCCAATTCCTCGTCCGCACAGGTGAGCCTGACGCGTGACGCCTACCAGGCATTGCAGGCGGGCGACGCCGATGCGGCGATTGCCTCCTATACGCAGGCCATCAACTCCCGCCAGCTCGAAAAGGAAGTGCTTGCCAATGCGCTTCTCAACCGCGCGCTGGCCTATCAGCAGAAGTCCGCCGATGAGCAGGCTGTCGCTGACTATACGCAGGCCCTCGCGCTCGACTCGATGTCGCCCAACTTGCGCGCAACGGCCTTGTACAATCGCGGACTCTCGCGCCAGCGACTGAATAATCTTCCCGCCGCCGTGGAAGACTTCACCGCGGCCCTGTTGCTCAATCCCGAGTTCGCCCACGCCTATTATGGCCGTGCCACTGCGCTGCGCGAAAGCGGCCAGTTGCTTTTTGCACTGTCGGACTACGAGCGTGCGCTGAGCCATCATCACCCCGACGCGGCGAAGGTGAACTACGGCCTCGCCGTCACCTACATCGCACTCCGCCGTCCTTCCGACGCGCGCAAGGCCCTGGCTGCGGTGCTCTCGGAAAATCCGGGCCATGAAGGCGCGCTCGCCGAGATGGCGAAGCTCAACACCTCCGACAATGCCCAGATTGAAGAGCAGGAGGCCGATCCGATCCTGACCGGCTCGATTGCCGCCATCGCGGGCGGAACCTCGGTCAAGAAAGCCATGGCTCCCAAGGCGGTTGATGTACCGGCTGATATGCAATCCACCGCAGCAGCAACGCCGAAGAGGGCCAAGAAGATCACCGATCGCGTTCCAATGGTGGAGAATGCAAGCTACACCGCCGAAACACCGGTGGCCAAGCTGGACACTGCCAAGGGCGTGACCCTTGAGGAAGTGCCGGCCATCCCCGCGCCGAAGGCCGCGGCACCTGCCGAAGCTGCCGCTGAAGCTCCTGCTGCTGAAGACCCCGCCGCCACGGCGGGTACCGCAGCAGCCGAGCCCGCAGCCGATCCGGCCGATGAAACGGCATCGGCCGAAGCGCAGCCGTCTGGCTATATGGTGCAGATTGCGTCCGCCGCCAGCGAGGATGCGGCCTGGTCCACCTGGAAGAAGATGCAGAAGCGCAACAAGGCGCTGCAGGACCTGAAGCCCATCGTCGTCAAGGCCGACCTCGGCACCAAGGGCGTCTTCTACCGCGTACGCCTCCACGGCTTCGACGACCAGAACGGCGCCAAGTCGGCCTGCAGCAAGCTGAAGTCCAAGGGTATCAGCTGCTTCGTCTCGAAGACCTGACCTTCAAGCCCATCCATTGTGATGAAGGGCCCCGCGTGGGCCCTTTTTCATTGCGTAAGCGAATGCCTAACAACCACATTCAAATGCCGCTGCCACTTCTCATGCAGCTTTAAATTGCACAGGGTAATATTACTGCCTCAAGGATGAGGCAATGCAGAACGATAGAGAGTGGGATGTGATGAAGCCGGCGTATGAGCGGTTCTCCCAGCCCGTTTCCGAAAGCGAGACATTCACGCAGGAGTCCTGCTGTGAGCCGTTGGAATGCGCACGCCAGCCCGTGAGTGCCGTGGTGATCGCCCACATGCTGGAAACAACCCAGTTGCGCTCCGATATTCTCGCGCGCGTTTACGTCAACTCCCACACCTTTTTCGAGAAACTCATCATCGATGTGTTGTTGCGCATGGGCTACGCGGGCCGCCGCCGCGATCTCACGCGTCACATGGGCCGGACTGGCGATGGCGGCATTGACGGCATGATCGTGCTCGATGAATTGGGACTTGATGTCATCCTTGTGCAGGCCAAGCGTCTGCGGCCTGGAACCACGGTTCCCATTTCGCATGTCCGCGATTTCGCCGGCAGCCTGGAGGCGCGGCGCGCAACCAAGGGCATCTTTGTCACCACCGGGCATTTTTCACCGGCGGCGCATGAATTCGTTGCCGCCGTGTCGCGGCGTGTCGTGCTTGTCAACGGCACGCATCTCGCCGACATCATGATCCGCCACAACATCGGCGTGAGTGTGCGTGAAACCTACCAGTTCAAAGAACTGGAGCAGGGCTATTTCCGGCAAGCGCCCCTGTGAGCGCGCGTCAGTCCTTGAGGAGGAACGTCACCTTCATGTTGACGCGCCACTCGGCAACCTTGCCGTTCTTGACGACGCATTTGATGTCCTGAACCCAGGCCCCTTCCACGTTGTCGAGTGTGGTATCCGCCCGCGCGATTCCCTGTTCCACGGCGTCTTCGATGGACTTGGGCGAAGAGGATGTCAGTTCGATCACTTTCGCAACGGCATTCATGGCAAGTCTCCCTGGTTATGCACATCCCGGACAGGGCGCTTTTCCGGCTGAGCGGTCAAGGCTAAACCCGGGCTGGAAACACTATGCCATGCCGCTGAACCTGATCAAACTTTGCGTTGGCGTCGAAAGCGTCGACGACCTCGATACCTGGATTGCCGCGTGCAAGGCAGGGCAAGACACGCTTGACCACACCACCCGCATGTTTCCGCGCCGCAAGGAGGAGATCCTGCCCGGCGGGTCTCTTTATTGGGTGATCCGTGGCATGGTGCTCTGCCGGCAGCCCATTGCCGATCTCGAGGAAGTGACGGGTGCCGACGGCATCGGCCGCTGCCGCATCGTCTTCAAGCCGCGTATCGTGCTGGTCCGTCCCACGCCCAAGCGCGCCTTCCAGGGCTGGCGCTATCTCGATGAGGCCGACGCGCCCCCCGACATGCCCAAGCGCGACGGCGCAAAGGGCCTGTCGGAAAAAATGCGCCGCGAATTGTCCGAACTGGGATTGCTCTAGCCGGCCGGTGCTGCCTGTTACACCGCAATGTTGTCGATGAGCCGCGTCTTGCCCAGCCGGGCCGCCGCAAGGAGGCGCAGCGGTTCGCCGTTGCCTGCGGGCACGCCCAGGGTCTCGGCGTTGCGGGCGGTCACATAATCCACTTCGAAGCCCAGCGTGGTGAGCGAACGCGCCGCAGCCTTGGTGGCCGACTGCGGATCGCCGCCGCCGCGAATCTTCTCCGCCGCCTGTTCCAGCGCCCGGATGATCGATGTGGCCTGGTGCCGTTCATGCTTGGTGAGGTAGCGGTTGCGCGAAGATTTCGCGAGGCCGTCGTCCTCGCGGATGGTGGGTACGCCAACGACTTCGGTCCCCAGGTCCAGATCGCGCGCCATCTGCGTCACCACCAGAAGCTGCTGGTAATCCTTCTCGCCGAAGAAGGCACAATCGGCGGCCGTGTGGATGAACAACTTGGCGACGACTGTGGCCACGCCATCAAAGAAATGCGGGCGGAACTTGTCTTCAAGCCCGGCCTTCGCGGGGCCGGCAAGGGTGATCGTGGTCACGAATTCCGGCGGATAGATTTCATTCGGATCGGGCAGATAAACGAGATGGCAGCCCGCGCCACTCAGCAGAGCCAGGTCGCCATCCTCATCGCGGGGATAACGCGACAGGTCCTCATTCGCCGCAAACTGCTTCGGGTTGACGAAGATCGAGGTGATCACCCGGTCCGCCTTGGCGCGCGCCTTTTTCACAAGCGTGAGATGTCCCTCATGCAGCGCCCCCATCGTCGGCACGACGGCGATGCTCAGCCCCTCGTGGCGCCAGGCCGTCACCACGTCCCGCAAATCGGCAAGCGAACGTGCCACGATCATGCTCATGCCTCTCGCCCCCGTACGGGAATGGGCAGCATTGACGTCTCCTTCACTTCTTCCATGACGAAATACGAGTTCGTACCTTCTACCATCGGCAGCTGGCCGATCACGCCACCGAGGATTTCGCGATACTCGGCCATGTCCCGTACACGGATCTTCAGGAGGTAGTCAAAGCCGCCACCCGTCATGTGGCATTCCATGATCTGTTTCACCGGTCTCACCGCCGTGTTGAAGGCCGCAAGCGTCGCCTCGTCGGTGGCCTTCAGCTTGACGGTGACAAACACCAGCAGGGCGGTCTGCAACGCTGTTGGCGAGAGCCGCGCGTGATATCCCAGAATGATGCGCTCCCGCTCCAGCCGCCGCATGCGAAGGGTGCAGGGCGTGGCGGAAAGATTCACCCGTCGCGACATGTCGGTAATGGAGAGACGCGCATCCTGCTGGAGTTGCGAAAGGATGTTCAAGTCGATGCTATCGAGTTCCGCCATGTCCGGTCCAATTCCTATGGAATTTCCCTAAAACTATACCACGACGCGGGATGACTGAACAGAGCGGGACATAAACTTGGCGGAAATCACTTGCCGCTTTCTGCTACGGATGGTCCTGACCAGGAGGAAACCATGGAACAACAGAGCCGCAGCGCCGTCGCCGACCGACTTTTTGCCGACGAAACCACCCTTGTCCAGACGCTGGCCCGTGAAGCGCAGTTGTCTCCCGCCCAGCGCGCCGAAGTGGAGCGTATCGCCCGGACACTGGTGGCCAATGTTCGCGCCAACCGCCGCGCCCAAGGCTCGATCGACAGTTTCATGCAGCAGTTCTCATTGTCGTCGGAGGAGGGCGTGGTGCTGATGTGCTTGGCTGAATCCCTCCTGCGAATTCCCGATGCCGACACCGCCGACAAGCTGATCGCGGACAAGATCGGCGAGAAGGATTGGGAGGCCCATCTCGGACAATCGGACTCGCTCTTCGTCAACGCCTCTGCCTGGGGACTCATGCTCACCGGCCGCCTTGTGGAGCTCGGCAAATCACCCGGCGCCAGGGGACTCGCCTCGCTGAAGAAGCTCGTGTCGCGCTCCGGTGAACCCATCATCCGCACCGCCATGCGCCAGGCCATGCGCATCATGGGCAAGCAGTTCGTCCTTGGGCGGACGATCAAGGAAGCGCTGGAAACTGCAGAGCCACTCGCCAAGGATGGCTGGCGCTTCTCCTTCGACATGCTGGGCGAGAGTGCCATGACGGAGCCCGATGCCGAGCGTTACCAAACGTCCTACATGAAGGCCGTGGAAGCCGTCGGCGCATCCTCAAAGGGCGCGGATGTTTTCGCGGCCCCCTCTGTTTCGGTCAAGCTGTCGGCGCTGCATCCGCGCTATGAGGAAAAGACCAAGGCCCGCTGCCTGCCAACTCTCTATGCGCGCATCCTCGACCTCGCTGTCGCTGCGAAGAAGCGCAACATCGGCCTCACCATTGATGCGGAGGAGGCAGCACGCCTCGACATTTCGCTGGAATTGTTCGGGCAACTCGCCGCTGCGCCGGAATTGCAGGGATGGAACGGCCTCGGCCTTGCCGTGCAGGCCTATGGGCGCCGCGCCAAACCTGCACTGGAATGGTTGGCGGCTCTTGCACAGAAGACTGGCCGCATCCTGCCCGTCCGCCTCGTCAAGGGCGCCTATTGGGACACCGAGATCAAGCGCGCCCAGGAGTTCGGACTCGAATCCTTCCCCGTCTTCACGCGCAAGGTTTCGACCGACGTGAGCTATCTCGCCTGCGCCCGCTACATGCTGTCGCGCCGCGACGTGTTCTTCCCGCAATTCGCAACCCACAACGCGCAGACCGTGGCCTCGATCGCCGTCATGGCTGGCGACGACAAGCGCTTCGAATTCCAGCGCCTGCACGGCATGGGGCACTCGCTTTATGATCAGGTGGTGAAGGGCGGTCTCATCAACCAGCCATGCCGCATCTATGCACCCGTGGGCAGCCATGAGGACCTGCTGGCCTACCTCGTCCGCCGCCTGCTGGAGAATGGGGCCAACACATCCTTCGTCAACCGCCTGGCCGATGACGACGCTCCCATTGCCGACATCATCGCCGATCCGGTGGAAGAGGTGGCGAAACTCCCCGCCATCGCGCACCCCCGCATTGCTCCGCCGGCCCGCCTCTTCGGCGCGCGTGAGAATTCCGCCGGTCTTCCCACCTGGCACAATCCGCTGCGCGAGCCGTTGCTGGCCGAGATCAAATCAGCATTGAAGCAGGAGACGGCGGCGGCGCCCGTGATCAATGGCAAGACCGTTGCGGGAGCCGTCCGCCCCATCACGTCGCCGCATGACCGCAGCGTCCGCGTGGGGCAGGTGACTGAAACCGATCCGCGCGATGTGATGGCGGCGCTCACCGCAAGCACACGCGCACAGCACGCCTGGGACAAGTCGGGAGGTGCCTCGCGCGCCCGCATCCTGGAGAAGGCCGCAGACCTTTACGAAAAAAACCGGGCGCGGCTGCTCGGACTGCTGATCCGCGAGGCCGGCAAATCACTCGACAATGCCCTTGCCGATTTGCGCGAGGCAGTGGACTTCCTGCGCTACTATGCCGAGCGGGCCCGCGCCGATTTCAATGGCCCCGTGGCCATGCCTGGCCCCACGGGCGAAAGAAACGAACTCTCGCTCCATGGCCGCGGCGTCTTCGCCTGCATCGCGCCATGGAACTTCCCGTTGGCGATCTTCACGGGTCAAGTGGCGGCGGCACTGGCGTCTGGCAATGCCGCCATTGCCAAGCCAGCCGAACAGACTCCGCTTGTGGCTTTCGAGGCCGTGAAGCTGCTGCATGCGGCGGGTGTTCCCGGCGACATCCTGCACTTCCTCCCCGGCGATGGTGCGGCGATCGGCAAGGTGCTGCTGGCGGAACGGCAGCTCACGGGCGTTGCCTTCACGGGATCCAACGAGACCGCGGGGATCATCGCCCGCGCGCTGGCGGCACGGCCGGGCCCCATTGCCACGCTCATCGCCGAAACGGGCGGCATGAACGCCATGATCATGGATTCCTCCGCGCTCCCCGAACAGGCGGTCCGCGACGTCGTGGCCTCGGCCTTCGACAGCGCCGGACAACGCTGTTCCGCCGCGCGCATCCTCTTCGTGCAGGATGATGTGGCGGGCAAGGTCATCAACATGCTCGCGGGCGCCATGGCCGAACTCAACGTCGGCGATCCGCTGGACTACGTCACTGACGTAGGCCCCGTCATCGACGAGGAAGCCCGCCAGAAACTCGAAGCCCACAAGGCCCGCATGGCAAGGGAAGGCAAGCGTATCTTCGAGTGTCCGCTCGATGCGGCGACGAAGAACGGCACGTTCGTGGCCCCAGCGGCCTATGAACTCTCCTCCATTGCGCCCCTCACTGAAGAAGTGTTCGGACCCGTGCTGCATGTGGTCCGCTATGATGGCAAGCGCCTCGACAAGGTGATCGATGCCGTGAACAACACCGGCTACGGCCTGACGCTCGGCCTGCACACCCGCATCGAGGATGTGATCGAGCAGGTGCGCGCCACCGCCCGCGTCGGCAATCTCTATGTGAACCGCAACCAGATCGGCGCGGTGGTGGGGGCGCAGCCGTTCGGCGGCGAAGGCCTGTCCGGCACCGGTCCCAAGGCCGGCGGCCCGCACTATCTCAACCGCTTCGCCGTGGAGCGCGTGATGAGCTGGGACACGACGGCATCTGGTGGCAATGCGGCACTCATGAGCATGGAAGGCAACGCAGGCGAATAGCCGCGTTGCAATTTGCCGGTGTGTGGCGCAAAGCCCGCGCCCACAACGGAGATTCCCATGGACATCGTGCGCGACAGCAACGGCAATGAACTGAAGGACGGCGACAACGTCACCCTGATCAAGGACCTCAAGGTGAAGGGCGCCAACGTCACCCTCAAGCGGGGCACCATGATCAAGGGCATCCGCCTCACCGGAAACCCGGAGGAAGTGGATTGCCGCCACGAAAAGGTGAAGGGCCTGGTGCTGCGCACCGAGTTCCTGAAGAAGGCCTAGTCTTTCGCCTTCAGCGACAAGCCCCGGTCCACCGCATCCTTGCCGAACTTGGCGCGGATCCGGTCGATGGCTTTCTCGGCCCTCGTGCTCGCTTCCAGCCGGGGATCAAGCGTGGCTTCCTCGCCACCGGCCATCTCGACAAGATGCGAGAGAGCGACGCCGATCAGCCTGAACTTCGTGCCGGTCGTTTCCCTGTGCAGCAGGGGGCGCACCGCATCATACATGCGGTGGGCAAGCTGTGTCGCGTCTTCCAGCGTGACCGCGCGGGTGCGCAGTTTGAAATCGGACGTCTTGAGCTTCAGCGTGACGGTGTGACCGCCGTAGCCCTGTTCCTTGGCACGCCGCGACACCTTCTGCGCCATGGCCCAGAGCAGGGCCTCCAGTTCCTCCCGGTCCGCGACGTCGTGATTCAATGTGGTTTCCGCACCGATGCTCTTCGATGAGTCGTCGGTTGAGACAACGCGCATGTCCTCGCCACGTGAGAGGTGATAGAGCCGCGCCCCCATGCTGCCGTAGCGGCGCATGAGATCGTTCTTCTCCATCTTCTGCAATTGCCCGATGAGCCGGATGCCATCCTGCGCAAGCGTATCCTGCATGGCCTTGCCCACGCCCCAGATGAGACTGACGGGCTTGCCTGCAAGGAATGTCAGCGCCTCGGCCTTGCCGATCACCGAATAGCCCCGCGGCTTCTCGAGGTCCGAGGCCACCTTTGCGAGATACTTGTTGGGCGCGAGCCCCACCGAGGCGGTGATGCCGATCTTGTTCTCGATGTCACGGATCAGCACGGCCAGCGTCTTCGCCGGCGTCCGGCCATGCAGGCGCGCGGTGCCGGTGAGATCGAGAAAGGCCTCGTCAATGGAGAGCGGTTCGACGAGCGGCGTGGCCTGAAGCATGAGCGTGCGTACCTCATGGCCGACTGCCGCATATTTCTCCATGCTGGGCCTGATGACCACCGCATCCGGCGCCAGCTTCAGGGCCTTGAACATCGGCATGGCCGACCGTACGCCCCGGATGCGCGCGATGTAGCAGCAGGTGGAAACAACGCCCCGTGTGCCACCGCCCACGATCACCGGTTTGTCGGCAAGCGTCGGGTCATCACGCTTCTCGACGGCCGCATAGAAGGCGTCGCAGTCGATATGGGCGACCGAAAGTCCATTGATTTCGCTGTGCCGCACCAGGCGCGGCGAGTGGCAGGCATGGCACCGCCGCTCGTCCGCCACCGTGTCGGCGAGGCAGTCGCGGCAAAATCCGGGGGAGTGGGAAGACGAGTCCGCCATGGAACCAAGATAGAACGGATTTGCGCCGCTGGCGAGGGCGCTACAACCCGATCAGCCGCTTGATGTGCGGTAGTGCCTCGTCCCAGCTGGCGGTGCGCAACGACACGTAGTCGAATGGTTCGATGTGCCGCGCAAACCGGTCGTCATGCAGGAAGTGGATGAGATGAACCGCCGGCGCATGCTGCCGCGCCGAGGCGATAAAGCCGGGGCTGTCGTCCACGAACACCACGGCTTCACGCGTCTGGTCGGCGAGGTGGCGGATGGCGGGGCCTTTCGGTCCCGAGTTCGTCACCACGGGGAAATCCAGCCCATGCTTGCGCAGGTTGTCGATGCGCTTGTCGCGGGCATGGTGGGGCAGGTTGGTGAGCATGACGACCGAACTGTCGTTGGCGAGGTCATGCAGCGCCGCGATGGCGCCATCGATGGCATCCAGCTCGGCCGTATGCTGGTGAAAGAAGTCGTCGATCATCTCCGAGACGTGTGCGGCCTCGACGGGCTCATCGGTGTCCCGTTTGCGGATGTTGCCGTTGAGCGCAAAGCTGGTCGTGTCCAGGCGCAGGTGGCGCCGCGCCAGGTAATCTTCGAAAGCGCGGGTGAAATGCACGACCACTTCGTCAACGTCACAGATGACGAGCGGACGGTGCGCAGCGACGCTGAGGTCGGCGAGCTGGCGGATGGTGAACTCTGAGATCATCCCGAAAATCCCGGCAGGCGGCTCCGGGCCCGCATCACGGATGCGGGGTCCAACCCCTCATTGGCGGCGAAGGCAAGGAGCAGCGACTCATCCGAAAGCGCAAAATCCAGCAGGCCCGCCTGGAATTGGGGCTCCTGGAGATTCTGCCGCACATCCTGCGGCGACAGCCCCGAGAGCGCCATGAAGCGCCCGAGCTGATCCGCGTCACCGGCGAGAAAGCTCAACAGTTTCAGTGCAATTTCTCCCGCATCTTCAGCTTTTGGTTGTGATGTTCTTAACAATACATTCTCCGTTAGTTAACCAGCCTGCCGGGACTGACGGCAGCGGTTAAGCAGTTGGTTACGGTCCTAGGCCAAAACAGGGGGCTGAACAAAGGGGAGATTCCGTCACCGCTCGGGGGCGAGCGCAAGGCGGACGCAGGAGCAGATATGGAACACCAGCAGAGCACACCTCAAGCCGGGCAGAGGCCCGTGGGAGTGATGCCGCAAATGCAGAAGACGGTTCTTGTCGTTGAAGACAATGAGCTCAACATGAAGCTGTTCAACGACCTGCTCGAAGCCCATGGCTACAAGGTGGTACAGACACGCGATGGCCTGTCGGCGCTCGACATGGCACGCAAGCACATGCCCGACCTCATTCTGATGGACATTCAGTTGCCGGAAGTCTCCGGCATCGAAGTCACCAAATGGCTGAAGGAAGATGACGAACTGCGCGCCATTCCGGTGATCGCCGTCACGGCCTTCGCCATGAAGGGCGACGAACAGAAGATCCGTGAAGGCGGCTGCGAGGCCTATATCTCGAAGCCCATCTCCGTCGTGAGCTTCCTCCAGACAATCGATGGGTTCCTTAAAAAGCGCTCATGACCGCCCGCGTCCTCGTCGTAGATGACATCATTGCCAACGTACGGCTTCTCGAAGCGAAGCTGTCGGCGGAGTATTTTGAGGTCATCACGGCGATGAACGGACTGGACGCGCTCGATGCCGTCCAGAAATCGCGGCCCGACATCATCCTCCTCGACATCATGATGCCGGGGATCGACGGCATCGAGGTCTGCAAGCGCATCAAGTCCAATCCCGAGACGCAGCATATTCCGGTGGTCATGGTAACGGCCCTCGACCAGCCGGAAGACCGCGTGCGCGGCCTTGAGGCCGGGGCCGACGATTTCCTGACCAAGCCAGTCAACGACATTTCACTCTTCTGCCGCATCAAGAGCCTTGTGCGTCTGAAAATGCTCACCGACGAACTGCGCGTGCGCTCGCCTGCGGCCGATGGCGCGGGCGGCATGCCGTCCGAGGACAAGCTGTTGCAGAAGCCCGGCCACGTGCTTCTGGTCGATGGCCAGCCTGCGTCGTCCGAACGCATGATTGCCTCGCTCGCCGAGAAGTGCCGCGTCACCGTCGCGGCCACGCCGGCCGAGGCCATGGAGCGGATCGCCGAACAGGACAGGCCCTTCGAACTCGTGATCGTCAGCTTCGATCAGTCGCAGTTTGACGGATTGCGCCTCTGCTCGCAATTGCGCTCCGGCGACGCCACACGCCAGACGCCGCTGATGATCATCGTCAACCCTGACGAACAGCAGCTTCTCCTGCGCGCCCTCGACATGGGCGTGAACGACTATCTGATGCGCCCCGTGGACCGCCAGGAGGTGCTGGCGCGTGCCGCCACCCAGGTCCGCCGCTGGCGCTACACCGAACAACTGCGCAACAGCGTGAAGGCCTCGATCGAGATGGCCATCACGGATGCGCTGACGGGCCTCTACAACCGGCGCTACCTCGAGACCCATCTCAGCCACATGATTGATCACTATGTGAACCGCGGCAAGGTTCTCTCGGTGCTGGCGGTGGACGTGGACTTCTTCAAGGCCATCAACGACACCCACGGTCATGATGCGGGCGACAAGGTCCTGCAGGAACTGGCCCAACGCCTGCGCGATCATACCCGCAGCATCGACCTCTGCTGCCGCATCGGTGGCGAGGAATTCATCATCGTGCTGCCAAACACGGACGCTTTCACGGCGGAGAAGATCGCCGAACGTCTGCGCCGCTCGGTGGCATCCAAGTCCTTCATGGTGGGCGCGCCATCGCTTGTGCCGGTGACGATCTCGGCCGGCCTTGCATCTCTCTCGGGTATGGATGACTCGCTCGAAAAACTTCTGAAGCGCGCCGACAGCGCCCTCTACCGCGCCAAGCGCGAGGGACGGAACCGGGTGGTCAAAGAGAGCCTCGTCGCCTGACATTGCTGGCACCGCGCGGGCGGTGTATGCGCAACCCGAAATGCCTCCCGATGCCGACCAGATCCAAGACCGAACCGCCGAACCGGGCCGGAGCCATGGCCGCGCCGGTGCCTCCTTCGCGGGCGAAATCGAATTCCGCAATGTCTCTTTCCGCACGCCGCGGGCCGACATCCTGCACGGCATCTCGCTCACCTTCGCCGCTGGCCGCATCACCTGCCTGCTTGGCCCCTCGGGCTGCGGCAAGACCACGGTGCTCCGCCTCGCCGCCGGCGTGGCACGGCCGAGTTCCGGCGAAATCCTGCTGGAGGGCAGGGCGGTGGCAGGTCCCGGCATTTTCGTACCCCCCGAACAGCGCAACGTCGGCCTCATGTTCCAGGACTACGCGCTCTTCCCCCATCTCACCGTGTTGCAGAACGTGACCTACGGCCTCTATGCGCTGGGCGCCGAAGATGCGCGCAAGGCCGCCCTGACGGCCCTCGACCGCGTCGGCCTCGGCGACATGGCGGACCGTTTTCCCAACCGTCTTTCCGGCGGCGAACAGCAGCGCGTGGCGCTGGCCCGGGCCATCGTGCCCCGTCCGCAGGTAATCCTGATGGACGAACCCTTCTCGGGGCTCGACCTTCGCCTGCGTGACCGCGTGCGTGCCGATACGCTCGCCGTGGTGCGCGAAACCCGCTCCACTGCCGTGCTCGTCACCCATGATCCCATGGAGGCGATTGAATTCGCTGATCACATCTATCTCATGCGGCAGGGCCGGATCGTCCAGCAGGGCACGCCGGAGGAACTGCATGCGGCCCCCGTGGACAGTGCGGCGGCGCAATTCTTCTCATCCTACAACGTCTTCCCGGGCGCGGTGCGGAACGAGCAGGTGGCAACACCCTTGGGTGCAGTGGCTGCCGCGCATTTGCCGGAGGGAACGAAGGTGGACGTGCTGGTGCGGCCCCGCGCCATCGCGCTGGCGCCGGGGCACGATGGCGTTGAAGCCTATGTGAGGGAATCGCGGTTTCTTGGCGATTATCAGCGCGTGACACTCACCTTTGCCGGGCAGGAAGACCCGGTGACGGCGCTGCTCGACCGTTCGGCCCTCGTCGCCACCGGCGGCGCCCACAAATTCGTGATGGACCAGAGCGGCGTCCACATCTTCAAAAAGCCGTGAAACATGGCCATGTCCGTTTTCCTTGCAGCGGCGCGGCGGAATTGCGATAAGCGCGCCTGAACATCAGGACGGGCAACCGCGCCTGCAGGATTTGAGGAGTTGACGTTATGGGTTCTTTTTCGTGGTGGCACTGGGTCATCGTGTTGGTGGTTGTGCTCGTGCTGTTCGGTGGCAAGGGCAAGGTGTCTGACCTGATGGGTGACGTCGCCAAGGGCATCAAGAGCTTCAAGAAGGGTCTCGCCGACGAGCCCAACGATACGGCCGCCGCAGATCCGAAGTCGATCGGCGAACAGGCTGGCGAAGGTGCCAAGGCCGCAGAAAAGCTCAAGAGCTGATCTCGCCTGAGCCGCGCGGGTGAGAACCTGCGCGCAGGGAACTGGGCATGTTTGATTTCGGCGTCGGTTATTCCGAACTTTTTGTCTTGGCGCTGGTGGCGGTCATCGTCATCGGCCCCAAGGATTTGCCGCGCGTGCTGCGCACCTTCGGCCAGTTCATGAACAAGGCCCGCCGCCTGGCCAGCGAATTCCAGGGCCACGTCGATGCCGCGATGAAAGACACGGGCGCCGCTGACCTGCGCAAGGAATTCGACCAGGCCAAGGGCGCGGTGAGCAAGGTGATGAACACACCCAACATCATCCCGCCGGTGATCTCGCCAAACTACAATCCGTCCGACAAGAGCTTCGAGACGTACTTCGGCGCCACACCGCAGTCAGGCGAAACCCGCGTTGCCGGTGAGCGCGTCGAGGAGGGGGCTCCCTCCGCATGAGCCAGGAAGACATCGACGCCTCCGAAGCCCCGCTGATGGATCACCTGCTGGAGCTGCGCTCCCGCCTGGTGAAATCCGTGGCGGGCTTTGCCGTGGCGTTCATCCTCGGCTTCTATTTTTCGTCAGATATTTTTCATTGGCTGGTGAAGCCCTTCGAATGGGGCACAGGCGCCAACGTCGGCCTCATCTCCACCAAGCTCCTCGGCTTCTTCCTGGTGAAGCTGAAGATCGCGATGTTCACAGGCATGTTCATCGCCTTCCCGCTGATCGCCACGCAAGTCTACCGCTTCATGGCACCGGGACTCTACAAGCATGAGCGCCAGGCGCTGGCGCCCTATCTCGTTGCCACGCCCATCTTCTTCATGCTTGGCGCCTGCCTCGTCTATTTCTTCTTGCTGCCGGTGGCGATCCACTTCTTCTACACCCTCGCCGGAAGCGTCGGCACGGTGGAGGGCGGCACCAAGAACCTTGTGGAACTCATGCCCGACGTCGAGGCCTATCTCGATTTTGTCATGATGCTCATCCTCGCCTTCGGTCTTGCTTTCCAGCTTCCCGTTGTGTTGACGTTGCTGGGCCAGATGGGTGTGGTGACAGCACAGCAGCTGAAGAGCGGCCGCCGCTTTGCCATTGTCGGCGTCTGCGCGGTCGCCGCCGTGATCACGCCGCCCGATCCCATTTCCATGCTCTCCATGGCGGTGCCCCTGGGCCTTCTCTACGAAATGGCGGTGTTTGCCGTCACGATGCTGGAAAGGCGCCGCGCCTCCGCTGCGGCAAAAGAGTCCTCCGGCACCGACATAAAACCCGTTTGAGGTGAAGGCCCGGCCTCGCTATGGAGAGGCCCGTCCCATCCCTTATTCCGGGTTCTGATTCCGATGCATGACATCAAGGCCATCCGCGAAAACCCTGCTGCCTTCGACGCGGGGTTGAAGCGGCGCGGGCTCGCCCCCCAATCCACCGCCATCCTCGCCATCGACGAGGAGCGGCGCACGCTGCTGCAATCGCTGCAGGAAGCCCAGAGCCGCCGCAACGATCTGTCGAAGCAGGTCGGCGAGGCCATGAAGGCGGGCGACAAAGCCAAGGCCGAAGCCATCAAGGCCGATGTTGCGGCACTCAAGGACACGATCACGAAGGGTGAGGAATCCGACCGCACCCTCACGCAGAAGGTGAACGATGCACTCGCCGTCATTCCCAA
Source organism: Hyphomicrobiales bacterium (assembly GCA_016710435.1). Classification (NCBI taxonomy): domain Bacteria; kingdom Pseudomonadati; phylum Pseudomonadota; class Alphaproteobacteria; order Hyphomicrobiales; species Hyphomicrobiales bacterium. The sequence goes on from JADJVV010000001.1 coordinate 2,818,507, forward strand.
CCTGCCGCTGGACGATGTGCCCGATGGCACGGACGAGCATGGCAATGTGGAAGTGCGGCGCTGGGGCCAGAAGCCGTCCTTCAACTACGAGGCCAAGCAGCATTTCGAACTGGGCGAGAAACTCGCCCAGATGGATTTTGAAGTGGCGGCCCGCATGTCCGGCGCCCGCTTCGTCGTCATGAAGAAGCAACTGGCCCGGCTGGAACGCGCCCTTGCCCAGTTCATGCTCGACCTGCAAACCGACAAGAACGGCTACACCGAACACTACGTGCCTTTCATGGTGAATGATGCGGCCATGTATGGCACCGGCCAATTGCCGAAGTTTGGCGAAGACCTGTTCCGCACCACCGATGGGCGCTGGCTCATTCCCACGGCGGAAGTCTCGCTCACCAACACGGTGCGCGAAACCATCCTCGATGAAACATCGCTGCCGATGCGGCTCACCGCCTACACACCGTGCTTCCGCGCCGAGGCCGGTGCGGCGGGCCGCGATACCCGCGGCATGATCCGCCAGCACCAGTTTTCGAAGGTGGAACTTGTCTCGATCACCACGCCGGAACAATCGCGCGACGAACTGGAGCGCATGACGGGTTGCGCTGAGTCGATCTTGCAGGCCCTCGGCCTGCACTATCGGGTGATGCGCCTGTGCACCGGCGACATGGGCTTCGGCTCGCGCATGACCTACGATCTGGAAGTGTGGCTGCCGGGACAAAATGCCTTCCGAGAGATTTCATCCTGCTCCGTCTGCGGTGATTTCCAGGCGCGCCGCATGGATGCCCGCTTCAAGCCCGCAGATGGCAAGGGCACGCGCTTCGTGCACACCCTGAACGGCTCCGGCCTCGCGGTTGGCCGCACGCTCGTTGCGGTTCTGGAAAACTACCAGAACCCCGATTGCAGCATCACCATCCCCGAAGCACTGCGGCCCTACATGGGCGGCAAGGAAAGGATCACGGCCTGATGCGCATTCTCGTCACCAATGATGATGGCATTCACGGCCCAGGGCTGGAAGTCCTGGAAGCCATCGCCCACACGCTCTCCGATGACGTCTGGGTCGTCGCACCCGATGCTGAACGCTCGGGGGCAGGGCACTCGCTGACGATTGCCGATCCGCTGCGCTTCCGCAAACTCGGCGACAAGCGCTTCGAGGTAGCAGGAACGCCGACCGACTGCGTGATCATGGCCGCCCGCAAGATTTTGCCGGCGCTGCCAGACCTCGTGCTCTCCGGCGTGAACCGCGGCTCCAACATCGCCGATGATGTGACCTATTCCGGCACAATCGCCGCCGCCATGGAGGGCACGGCTCTCGGACTCAAGTCGATCGCCCTGTCACAGGTGACGGGCATCTACGACAATGGTGAAAGTTTCGCCGTGGCCAAGGCCCACGGCGCGGCCGTGGTGAAGAAGCTGGCGGCCATGTCCTTCGGCCCGGGCGTGCTGATCAACGTGAACTTCCCGGACTGCCGCGTGGACGAAATGCAGGGAATCGAGATCACCCGCCAGGGCAAGCGCGACCAGAGCTTTCTGTTCGTGGACGAGCGCGTGGACGCCCGCGGCCGTCATTACTACTGGATTGGCTCGGCCAGGGAACGTGGAACACCGCCAGCCGGAACCGACATCGCCGCCGTCTTCAGCAAGCGCATCTCGATCACGCCACTGCACATGAACCTGACCCAGGTCGAAGCCATGGACGCACTCCGCGGCGTCTTCCCATGAACGGAAAAATGGTGCCGGCTACAGGACTCGAACCCCTGACCCCCTGATTACAAATCAGGTGCTCTACCAACTGAGCTAAGCCGGCTTGCGGCGCGCGGCTGATTCAGCCGCGCGCTGGTGGGCCTCATAGCCTGCTGCGCCAGCGCTTGCAAACGGTGCGGCCGGGCGCCTCCCCCGCGATTGTGACTGCCAGACGGCGCATCCTTCCCGGGAATTGGCAAGTCTCCTGCAACCCCAGCGTCAGACCGCCGAACACGGGCGTTTCTGTGCCGCAATGGCACAGTCCGTCAGCGAGGCGTTAACAAAGGGGTGAGCCATGAAGTTCAAGTCTGTCGCTGTCCTGCCTGCCGTTCTGGCGCTGGGACTGTTCGTTGCCGGAGCCAGTGAAGCCGGCACACATCGCAAGGGTGGTGTTCACGGAGGGCAAGGCGAGAGCGCTTCCGCGGAAAGCGGCGGCGGTGATTTTGGCGGCACCCATCCTGGCGGCGATCAAGGCGGCAACGGTGGCGCTTGGGGTGGTAACGCAAGCGGCGACAATGGAAATTGTTGCGGCAGTGGCAGCAACGAGGCCGGTAACGGCGGAAACTGGGGCAGCAATGGCGGCAACGAGAGCGGCAATGCTGGCAACGGCGGAAGCTGGGGCGGCAATGGCGGCAACGAGAGCGGCAATGGTGGCAACGGCGGAAACTGGGGCGGCAATGGCGACAACGAGAGCGGCAATGGTGGCAACGGTGGAAGCTGGGGCGGCAATGGCGACAACGAGAGCGGCAATGGTGGCAACGGCGGAAGCTGGGGCGGCAATGGCGGCCACGGTGGAAGTTGGGGTGGCAACGAGGGCGGTGAGGGGAACAACGGCGGCAGCCATCATCATCACGCTGGCAACGGCGACAATGAAGGCAACGGCGGAAGCTGGGGCGGTGGTAGCGGCAACCAAGGCAACGAGGGCAACGGCGGAAATTCGGGCGGCCATGGGCATCACGGTCATCATCATGGCGGCGGAGGCACAACGCCCCCCGATGACGGCGATACGGGTGGCGACACAGGCGGTGACACAGGCGGTGACACGGGCGGCGACACGGGCGGCGACACGGGCGGCACGATTCGACACTTTTCGGACGGCGGTGGCGGTGATCCGTCCTTGGCGGTCCGCTGCTACCGCGGCAGGGCCTGGATCACCGTGGGACGCAAGGAGGAGTGCTATTATCTCGGTGGTTCGCTGAAGCGCGGCGGCTATGGCTATGCCAACTATGGCGCGCGGAAAGTGCACAAGCATCGCGGCGTCCATGTCCGGGGTGGCATGGGCGTTGAAGCCCGTCGTGGTGCTGCCTACAGCTCCGGTTCCGGTTCCGGCTACGGCGCAACGGGAGGATTTGCGCCCGGCTATGGCGGATACGGCCACTACGGCCAGCAGCGCATCATCCGCTATGTTCCCACAAGCCGCGCGGCTGCCATGCAGATGGAGCGCCGGGCGCGCAAGGCGGCCGCGAGCGGCGCTGCGTCAGGCCTTGGCTACGGCTTCGGCATGACCGGCGGCTACAGCTACGGAGGTGGCTACGGCATGACCGGTGGTTACGGCTATGGAACGGGCGGCTGCACCTGCGGCACCGATGTGGTTGTGAAACCGCGCAAACACAATCGGAAGAAGCGCTACGGCGCATATGGTGCTGGACCAGTTCAGTTTCCACACTATGATCCCGGCGTGGTCATTCATTACGGCCCCGTTGTGACCTACAGCGGAGGCTACTAGAAGCAGGATATCCCGCGAATCGAATTCTCGGGACGGCGACAGGAGCCGGGTGGCAGCAATGCCATCCGGCTTCTTCTGTTTCGGCTCAGTGGGTGAGGGCGTAGAGCGAGATCGCGGTGGCAATCGAAACGTTGAGACTCTTGATTGCGCCGGGCATGTCGAGGCGCGCCACCACATCGCAGGTCGCGCGAGTCTTTTCCCGCAGGCCTTTTCCTTCCGCACCCAGAACAAGGGCAAGCGGAAGCGTCTTCTCGACCTCTCCCAGCGAAGACGCGGCTTCACTGTCGAGGCCGACGAGGCGGATGCCATAGCCGCGCAACTCTTCCATGGCAGCGGAAAGATTGGTGACGCGCGTGACTGGCACATGCTCGTAGGCACCGGATGCGGCCTTGAAAAATACGCCCGTTTCATGCGGTGCATGACGCGCCGTCGTCACCAGCGCCTTGACGCCGAAGGCCGCGCAGGAGCGCAGGATGGCACCGACATTGTGCGGGTCCGTGACCTGATCGAGCAAAACGATCAAGCCATCGCGCGCCACCTGGTCAAGGCGCGGCTGCTTCAAGGGCAGGGCTTCCAGCACCACGCCCTGATGCACCGCATCCTGCCCGGTGAGCAGGTGATCGAGAATGCGCGGGTGCACGATCTCGGGGGTGACGGACGCAACAGCACCGTCTTCCTTGAGCCGCGCCAGGCCGTTTTCGGTCGCCCACAATTTCTTGATCTTGCGTTGCGGATTGCTGATGGCCGCAGCGCAGGCGTGAATGCCGTAGATCAGGTCATTGGCGGAATCGGGCGTGTGGCTGAGCGCCTTGGGACGATCCGTCTTGAGGGTGGCGGCCAGGGGCTTCTCCGCACGGTGCGGACGCTGCGGCGGCCGGCCGGGCTTGTTCGTGAAAGGTTTACGCATGGCGCTGCTATAGGCCGCAGCGGTTGCGCTGGAAAGTCATGTTTCGCTTGAAGCGCGAGAGCAGGTGTGATTTGGGGCGGTGGCGAGGACAACCCATAATGACCAAGGCTTCCATGCGTGCACTCACCGTTGCACTGGCTCTCTTCACCGCAGGCGCGGTGCAGGCCCAGGAGCAACCGGCAGAGCCGCCAGCTCCAACCACTACGGGCTTGCGCACTGTGGTGGTTGCAACACGAGAAATTCCACCTTTCATCATCCACGAGGGCGATGCCTATACCGGCTTCTCCGCCGAACTCTGGCAGGAACTGTCCCAGCGGACGCAGACCAGCTTCACCTGGCTGGAGAAGAAGAATGTGGGCGAGATCCTCGGTGCGGTGGGCGATGGATCTGCCGATGTCGGCATTGCCGCGATCTCCATCACCTCCGAGCGTGAACAGAAGTTCGATTTCTCCCAGCCGATGTTCGAAGCGGGATTGCAGGTGATGGTGCCGCAAGAGGCCGAGAGCGGCTTTTCGCTCGCAACCATCCTGGGCTATTTCACCAGCGGAGCGATGCCGTATCTTATGGGCATCCTCGCCCTGCTGGTGCTCATTCCCGGTCACATCGTCTGGTTCGCTGAGCGCGGACATGACATGTCGCCCTTCGCCCGCCGCTATTTCCCCGGTATCTTCCATGCCATGGGCTGGGCGCTTTCGGCGGCGGCAGGCCAGCAGAATGACAGCCCGCGTTCCCGCCTTGGCCGCATCACCTCAATCGCGGCGGTGTTTGTGAGTCTACTGTTCCTCACCTATTGGCAGGCTGAACTCACGTCGTCCTTCACGGTGCAGCAGTTGCAGGGCGGCATCCAGGGGCCGGACGACCTGCCCGGCAAGCGCGTGGGCACCATGACGGGATCGACCTCCAGCCAGTGGGCGGGCCAGCATGGCGTCAAGGTGACGGAGTTCGAAAAAATCGGGCAGGCCTTTACAGCACTGGAAAAGAACCAGCTTGATGCCGTGGTCTATGACGCGCCCGTATTGCTCTACTACAGCGCTGGCGCAGGCCGCGGAAAGGTGCGGGTCGTTGGCCCCATCTTCAAGAAGGAGAATTACGGAATCGTGTTCCCGCCGCGCTCTGGCGGTGCCCGGCGCCTCGACCTCCGCAAGCAGGTCAACGAGGCGTTGCTGAGGATGCGCGAGGACGGCACCTATGACCGTCTCTACAAGCGCTGGTTCGAGGAACAACGCTAGCGCGTCACGCGCCAGCGCTTCCGCTTGACACCTTTGCGCGGCGGCGGCATACACCGCGCCGCGACCGGGCCCGTGAAAAAGACACGGGCCTGATTGCTGTCTGTAACCAATGTTCGATTCGGGAGAATGTCCCGAGTGGCAAAGGGGGGGGACTGTAAATCCCCTGCTTTACGGCTTCGTAGGTTCGAGTCCTACTTCTCCCACCATCGTTCTGGTGGCGGATCGAAAGCTGGTTTACAGTGGCTGCGGGATGCGGGTGTAGCTCAATGGTAGAGCAGCAGCCTTCCAAGCTGAATACGAGGGTTCGATTCCCTTCACCCGCTCCATCCCCGCGTAGCCTCCGGGGCGCGCAGGGCGAGGCTTGGCCATCTGCACAACACATTCCCTTCGCACAGTCGCGCCGCCTCTTGCAGCGCGGCAGGTTTTTTTCTATTGAGCCGCCAACTTTCGAACAGTGGAGGGTCACATGGCCAAAGAGAAATTCAACCGCGACAAGCCGCATTGCAACATCGGCACGATTGGTCACGTTGACCATGGCAAGACGTCTTTGACGGCAGCGATCACGAAGATCCTTGCTGAAACGGGCGGCGCCACGTTCACGGCCTATGACCAGATCGACAAGGCGCCGGAAGAGCGCGCCCGCGGCATCACGATCAACACGGCCCACGTCGAGTATCAGACGAAGGCCCGCCACTATGCCCACGTCGATTGCCCCGGCCACGCTGACTATGTGAAGAACATGATCACGGGTGCGGCCCAGATGGATGGCGCCATCCTGGTTGTGTCGGCTGCCGACGGCCCGATGCCGCAGACCCGCGAGCACATCCTGCTCGCCCGTCAGGTTGGCGTTCCGGCGCTGGTTGTGTTCATGAACAAGGTCGACATGGTCGACGATCCGGAACTTCTGGATCTCGTGGAGATGGAAGTGCGCGAGCTTCTGTCGTCGTACCAGTTCCCGGGCGACACGATCCCGATCATCCGGGGTTCGGCGCTTGCGGCTCTGGAAGGCAAGACGCCGGAGATCGGCCGTGACGCCATCCTGAAGCTGATGGAAGCGGTTGACACCTACATTCCGCAGCCTGAGCGTCCGAAGGACCAGCCGTTCCTGATGCCGATCGAAGACGTGTTCTCGATCTCGGGCCGTGGCACGGTTGTGACCGGCCGCGTCGAGCGTGGCATCGTGAAGGTTGGCGAGGAAGTCGAGATCGTCGGCATCCGCGACACCATCAAGTCGACGGTGACGGGCGTTGAAATGTTCCGCAAGCTGCTCGACTCGGGTGAAGCTGGCGACAACATCGGCGCGCTGCTGCGCGGCATCGACCGTGAAGGCGTTGAGCGCGGCCAGGTTCTGTGCAAGCCGGGTTCCGTGAAGCCGCACAAGAAGTTCAAGGCGGAAGCCTACATCCTGACGAAGGAAGAGGGTGGCCGTCACACGCCGTTCTTTGCCAACTACCGTCCGCAGTTCTACTTCCGCACGACGGACGTGACGGGTGTCGTGACGCTGCCGGAAGGCACGGAAATGGTGATGCCTGGCGACAACATCTCGTTCGACGTCGAACTGATCACGCCGATCGCCATGGAAGAGAAGCTCCGCTTCGCCATCCGTGAAGGCGGCCGCACCGTCGGCGCCGGCGTCGTCGCCAAGATCACGGATTGATCCATCCGTCCACAGACGAATGACAGGCCGCCGGAGCAGTCCGGCGGCCTTTTTCATTGCGGCAAGAAGTGGACCGCTGTCCCCATGGCCGATTGGACTTTTGCGCCATTGAGGGCTGACCTATCTGGGATATTTAGGAGACAATCCCATGTACATGCCGCCCGCCTTCGAAGAGAAAGACCCAGATGTGTTGTGGGGTATCGTGAAGGCGCATCCATTGGGCCTGATGATTTCCCGTGATGGCGAGGGCGTACTCGCCAATCCAATTCCCTTTGAAGTGACGAAGGCAGACGGAAAGACCGTCCTCACAGCCCATCTCGCCAAGTCGAACCCGCAATGGCGGGACCTCGCGGGGCAGAACGTGCTCGTGGTGTTTCAGGGGGCAAACACCTACGTCACGCCCCAGTGGTATGAAAGCAAGCGCGAGCATGGCAAGGTCGTGCCGACGTGGAACTATGCGGTCATTCAGGTGCGCGGGACCGCGCGCCTGATCGATGATCGTGACTGGTTGCTGGCCCAGGTGAACCGTCTGACCGATCACCACGAGGCAAACGTGGGGCAGGGCGCGTCTTGGAAGGTCAGCGATGCACCGGACGATTTCATCCAGTCCCAGATCAAGGGCATCGTGGGCATCGAGATTGACGTCACGCAATTGACGGGCAAACTGAAGACCAGCCAGAACCGTCCAGTGCCGGACCGGGCCGGTGTGGCGGCCGGGCTTGAGGCGTCCGGCGGTGAACAGAACACGCGCATGGCAGGTCTTGTGCGTCGTCACCTTGGATGACGGAGTCTGGTGTGCCGGAAACGGTGGACGGCGGCTGCCTGCTCTGCTGGAGTGTCACTGGAATTCACGGGAGCAGGTCATGACGGAGTGGCAGGACCGGTTCACCTTGGCGGGCCGCACGGCCTTGGTGACGGGCGCGAGCAAGGGCATCGGCTTTGAGATTTGCCGGGTGCTGGCGGATGCGGGCGCGGATATTGCCGCAGTGGCCCGTGACAAGGAAGGCCTCGCCAGCGTCAGGGCCGAGGTGGAAAAGAAAGGCCGCAGGTGCGTCGCCATCGAATCCGATCTCGCCACCGTGGATGGACCTCGATCCGCTGCACGGGAGGCGCTCAAGGCTTTCGGCACCATCGACATTCTGGTCAACAATGCGGGCGTCACCACCGTCAAATCGATCATCGATACCCCCGTCGAGGATTGGGAATGGGTGAACAACGTCAACCTGCGTGCGCCCTATCTCCTCGCCCAGGAACTGGTGCCTGCCATGATCAGGCAGCAACGTGGCAAGGTTATCAACATCTCGTCCCAGTCCGGGGTTGTGGCGCTCGACGACCATGGCGCTTACGGGGCGTCCAAGGGCGGCCTCAACATGTTCACCAAGGTGATGACCGTGGAGTGGGCCAAGCACAACATCCAGTGCAACAGCGTTTGTCCCACGGTCATCCTGACGCCGATGGGCGAGATGGTCTGGGGCGACCCGGCCAAGGGTGACCCCATGAAAGCGAAGATTCCCGCTGCCCGCTTTGGCCGGACGACCGAAGTTGCCGATCTCGTGCTTTTCCTCGCCTCGTCAGCATCTGACCTGATCAATGGCCAGACAATCCTCATCGACGGAGGTTTTACGGCGCAATAGCCGTTTCAGGCTTCAGCCTCTGTCGGGGGCAGGGCACCGCCCGGCCGGTCGGCTTTCCGCTCACCCTTGAGCCGGAGCCGGTTATACTCCTCGACACTCATCAGGATGAGCCGGGGCTTGCCCCGCTGGGTGATGGTGACGGGGCCTTGCAACGCCCGGGCAATGATGTCCCCGGATTTGCGGGAAAGGTCGGAGGTGGAATAGCGCATACCTGATGAAATACAGCATTGCTGTATATGCTGCAAGTGCTGCATTTGTTGTATGTCAAGGGTTAAGATTTCGTCTGTTGACGGATGATACCGAACCCTCTAAAGCCCGCCCATCTCACACATAAAGCACGGTCCAGCCCGCGCCCTCCGGCGCTGCTGGACCTTGTACTAGGGGTATAGCTCAGTTGGTAGAGCGGCGGTCTCCAAAACCGCAGGTCGTGGGTTCAAGCCCTACTGCCCCTGCCATTTGCAAGACGTTGAAACGCCGGGGATGCGGCCCCATATGACGCGACTCAATGCCTTGTAAGCAAAGGAAAAACGATGGCCAAAAGCAATCCGGTGGAATTCCTGCGGGAAGTTCGCGAAGAGGGCAGGAAAATCACCTGGCCCACACGCCGTGAACTCGGCATCTCCACCGTCATGGTTCTTATCATGGTGGTGGCGGCCTCGCTGTTCTTCCTCGGCGTTGATGCGATTCTCAAATGGGTCGTGGACAGCGTGCTTTTCGGTTTCTCACGTTAAACGAGGCCTATCCGGACCATGGCGAAACGCTGGTACATCGTTCACACCTATTCGAACTTCGAAAAGAAGGTGATGGAAGACATCAAGAAGCAGGTCATCCAGAAGAAGCTGGATGAACTCTTCGAACAGGTGATCGTTCCCACCGAAGAGGTGGTCGAGATCCGCCGTGGCCGCAAGTTCAAGACCGAGCGCCGCTTCTTCCCCGGCTACGTGCTGGTGAAGGTTGACCTGACCGACGAAGCCTTCCACCTGATCAAGAACACGCCGAAGGTCACGGGCTTCCTGGGCTCGGGCCTCAAGCCGGTTCCGATCAGCGATGCGGAAGCCGCCCGCATTCTCAACCAGGTGGCCGAAGGCGTCGACAAGCCCAAGACCACGATCCACTTCGAGATCGGCGAGCAGGTGCGCGTGGCCGATGGCCCGTTTGCCTCGTTCAACGGCCAGGTCGAGGAAGTGGACGAAGAACGTTCGCGCCTCAAGGTGGCCGTGTCCATCTTCGGCCGTCCGACACCCGTCGAACTGGAATACGGCCAGGTCGAGAAGATGAAGTAAGTTTCGCCTCTCCCGCTTGCGGGAGGGGAGGGACCCGCGGCGCGCAAGCGGCGTGGGAGGTGAGGGCCCGGAAGATGCCCCTCATCGACGTGAAACCCCGTGGGAGGCCCTCACAAGCCGCACCACTAACCTTTGAAAAGGGATACATAGAATGGCGAAGAAAGTCGTCGGCTATGTCAAGCTGCAGGTTCCTGCAGGACAAGCCAACCCGTCACCGCCGATCGGACCGGCTCTCGGTCAGCGTGGCCTCAACATCATGGAATTCTGCAAGGCCTTCAATGCCGCCACGCAGAAGATGGAACCGGGTTCGCCGGTCCCGGTGGTCATCACCGCCTATCAGGACAAGTCCTTCACCTTCGAGATGAAGTCGCCGCCAGCGTCCTTCTTCCTGAAGAAGGCTGCCAAGATCAACGCCGGTTCCAAGGAGCCGGGCAAGAATCTCGTCGGCCAGGTGACCATGGCCCAGTGTCGTGAAATCGCCGAAGCCAAGCTCAACGGCATGAACTCCCGTGACCTCGAAGCAGGCGCGCGCGAGATCGCCGGTTCCGCCCGTTCAATGGGCCTCGAAGTGGTGGGAGAATAAGACATGGCAAAGCTCCCCAAGCGCATGCAGAAGAGCCACGCTGGCATCGACGCCAACAAGTCCTTCGGCCTCGATGAAGCCGTGAAGCTCGTCAAGGAACGCGCCATCGCCAAGTTCGACGAGACTATCGAAGTGTCGATGAACCTCGGCGTCGATCCGCGCCATGCTGACCAGATGGTCCGCGGCGTGTGCAACCTGCCGAACGGTTCGGGCCGCAAGGTCCGCGTCGGCGTGTTCGCCAAGGGCCCGAAGGCTGAAGAAGCCAAGAAGGCCGGTGCCGACGTTGTTGGCGCCGAAGATCTCTTCGAGATCGTCAACAAGGGCACGATCGACTTCGACCGCTGCATCGCCACGCCGGACATGATGGGCCTCGTCGGCCGTCTCGGCAAGGTGCTGGGCCCGCGCAACATGATGCCGAACCCCAAGGTCGGCACCGTGACGATGGATGTCACCGCTGCGGTCAAGGCCGCCAAGGGTGGCGCTGTCGAGTTCCGCGTGGAGAAGGCCGGCATCGTGCAGGCCGGTATCGGCAAGGCATCGTTCTCCGCCGAACAGATCGCCCAGAACGTGCGCGCCTTCGTGGACGCCGTGAACAAGGCGAAGCCCACCGGTGCCAAGGGCACCTACGTGAAGAAGATTTCGATCTCGTCCACCATGGGTCCCGGCGTCAAGATCGACGCCGCTTCCACGGGTACGGCGTAATCAAGAATACCCGTGCCGCGGAAATCAAACTCCGCGGCATGGGCGCCAAAGGCCCTCAAGGCCCGAGGCACTCCTGTCCGAGATTGCCGGCGCGGTGTGAAAGCACCGCTTAATCCACAAGCCAGCATGAGATGGGTCAAGACGGAATTCGAATTGTCCACCCCGGTGGATCGTTCAGTCGGTTGCGACCTCAGAACCTGTGCGTGCCACTCCGGTGGAATGCATTGGGGACAGGCCAAGAGCGTTGCAGGGATTTCCCTGCAACAGGTCCAACCGGTGGGATGGAAACATCCCGCCACAACGGAGAGAGCAAGTGGAAAGAGCTGAAAAGAAAGAGCTCGTCGCAACGTTCAACACCGTGGCCAAGTCCACTGGTGTGCTCGTCGTGGCCCACAACAAAGGCTTGACTGCGAACCAGGTCCTCGACCTGCGGAACAAGATGGCCAAGGCGGGCGCGACCGTAAAGGTCGTGAAGAACCGCCTCGCTGTGCGCGCTCTCGAAGGCACCGACGCTGCCGGAATCGCCAAGCTGTTCATCGGCCCCACCATGGTGGCCTATGGCGCTGACCCGGTTTCGGCCCCGAAGGTGGCTGCCGACTTCGCCAAGGCCCACGAGAAGTTCGTGGTCCTCGGCGGTGCCCTCGGCAAGACCACCCTCGATGCCAGCGGCGTCAAGGCACTCGCGGAACTGCCGTCGCTTGATCAACTGCGCGGCAAGATCATCGGGCTCATCCAGGCCCCGGCGACGAAGATCGCTGGTGTCCTGCAGGCGCCCGCTGGCCAACTGGCCCGCGTGTTCAATGCCTACGCCACGAAGAGCTGATGCACAGCTTGTTGAACTGAACCGAAACCGACTGAAACAAGAGAGTATACAAAATGGCTGATCTCGCCAAAATCGTTGAAGACCTGTCCGCCCTGACCGTCCTGGAAGCTGCTGAGCTGTCCAAGATGCTCGAAGAGAAGTGGGGCGTTTCCGCTGCTGCTCCGGTGGCCGTTGCTGCCGCTGGCGGCGGTGCTGCCGCTGCTCCGGTGGAAGAGAAGACCGAATTCACGGTCGTTCTCGCCGCCGCTGGCGACAAGAAGATCGAAGTGATCAAGGAAGTCCGTGCCATCACCGGCCTCGGCCTCAAGGAAGCCAAGGACCTCGTCGAAGGCGCTCCGAAGCCCGTGAAGGAAGGCGTCAACAAGAAGGACGCCGAAGACATGAAGAAGAAGCTCGAAGCGGCTGGCGCCAAGGTCGAGCTGAAGTAACGCTTTTCGCTGCCGGCATCCGGATCATTCCGGATGCCGGTGGCGGCCAGTGAATGACGACGGTTTGTTTGAAGGTCCGGCGCCGGGTTTTCGAACAAGCCGTTTGGCGCGTCTCAGGCGCGCTTATTTGAAATCGTTGTGACAGGGAAGACAAGATGGCCGATACCCGTACGACTGCAGCAAGCCGCAAGCGCATCCGCAAAGTGTTTGGCAAAGGCATCGAAGTTGCCGAGATGCCGAACCTCATCGAGGTGCAGCGCGAATCCTACGACCAGTTCCTTCAGGTGAAGGAACCGGCCGGCGGACGCCTGAACGAAGGCCTGCAGTCGGTGTTCAAGTCGGTGTTTCCGATTTCGGATTTCGCCGGCCAGGCGGTGCTCGAGTTCGTGCGCTATGAATTCGAAGCGCCGAAGTTCGACGTCGATGAATGCCAGCAGCGCGGCATGACCTTCGCGGCACCCCTCAAGGTGACGCTGCGCCTCATCGTGTTCGAAGTCGATCCCGATACCCAGGCCAAGTCGGTCAAAGACATCAAGGAGCAGGACGTCTACATGGGCGACATTCCGCTCATGACCAAGAACGGCACCTTCGTCGTCAACGGCACCGAGCGCGTCATCGTTTCCCAGATGCACCGTTCGCCCGGCGTGTTCTTCGACAATGACAAGGGCAAGAGCCACTCCTCCGGCAAGATCCTGTTCGCCGCCCGCGTCATTCCCTATCGCGGCTCGTGGCTGGACTTCGAGTTCGACGCCAAGGACATCATCCACGCCCGCATCGACCGCCGCCGCAAGCTGCCGGTGACGACGCTGCTTTATGCGCTCGGCATGCACGCCGAGGAAATTCTCCACACCTTCTACAAGTCCGTGCCCTACACCATGGGCAAGGAAGGCTGGAAGACGCCCTTCAATCCCGACCGCTTCAAGGGCATCAAGCCCGCCGTTGACCTCATCGACGCCAAGACCGGCCAGGTCGTTGTCGAGGCCGGCAAGAAGATCACGCCGCGCCTCGCCCGCAAGATCGCGGAAGACGGCACCAAGGAATTGTTGCTGCGCGACGAAGACCTCTACGGCCACTATCTCGCCGACGAACTGGTGAACCCGGAAACGGGCGAAATCTACGGTGAAGCCGGTGACGAACTGACCGAAAAGTCGCTGAACGGTCTCAAGGACCGGGGCTTCAAGACCCTGAACCTGCTCGACATCGACCACATCAACACCGGCGCCTACATCCGCAACACGCTGAAGGCCGACAAGGTGGAAACCTACGAGCAGGCGCTCGTGGAAGTCTATCGCGTCATGCGCCCCGGCGAACCGCCGACGCGCGAAGGTGCGGAAGCCCTGTGGAACGGCCTGTTCTTCGACCAGGAGCGCTACGACCTCTCGGCCGTGGGCCGCGTGAAGATGAACATGCGCCTCGAAGTGGACGTGCCGGACACGATCCGCGTGCTGCGCAAGGACGACATCCTCGAAGTCATCAAGGTTCTTCACAACCTGCGCGACTCGAAGGGCGACGTGGACGACATCGATCACCTCGGCAACCGCCGTGTGCGTTCGGTGGGCGAACTCATGGAGAACCAGTACCGCCTGGGCCTCGTCCGCATGGAGCGCGCCATCAAGGAACGCCTGTCGTCCGTCGATATCGACACCGTGATGCCGCATGACCTGATCAACGCCAAGCCGGCGGCCGCCGCCGTGCGCGAGTTCTTCGGGTCTTCGCAGCTTTCGCAGTTCATGGACCAGACCAACCCGCTCTCGGAAATCACCCACAAGCGCCGCCTCTCGGCCCTTGGCCCGGGTGGTCTGACGCGTGAGCGTGCCGGCTTCGAAGTCCGCGACGTGCACACCACGCACTACGGCCGCATCTGCCCGATCGAAACGCCGGAAGGCCCGAACATCGGCCTCATCAACTCGCTGGCCACCTATGCCCGCGTGAACAAGTACGGTTTCATCGAGACGCCCTACCGCAAGGTGGTGGGTGGCAAGGTGACCAACGAGGTGAAGTACCTCTCGGCCATCGAAGAGTCGAAGTACTACATCGGACAGGCCAACGTTGCCCTCACCAAGGACAACAGGTTCGCTGATGAACTGGTGATCGTGCGCCATCACGGCGACGTGCTGCCGATGCCGGCCGACCGCGTCGATTTCATCGACGTGTCTCCGAAGCAGATTGTCTCTGTCGCCGCGGCCTTGATCCCGTTCCTTGAGAACGACGACGCCAACCGCGCCCTCATGGGTTCGAACATGCAGCGCCAGGCCGTGCCGCTCGTGCGTTCCTCCGCGCCCTTCGTGGGCACGGGCATGGAAGCCGTGGTCGCCCGCGACTCGGGCGCCGCCATCACGGCGCGCCGCGCCGGTGTGGTGGACCAGGTGGACGCCAAGCGCATCGTCATCCGTGCCACGGAAGAGACCGATCCGTCCAAGCCCGGCGTCGACATCTACACGCTGTCGAAGTTCCAGCGCTCCAACCAGTCCACCTGCATCAACCAGCGTCCGCTGGTGCGCGTGGGTGACGCGATCGGGGCTGCCGACATCATCGCCGATGGTCCGTCCACGGAGCTTGGCGATCTCGCCCTCGGCCAGAACGTGCTCGTCGCGTTCATGCCCTGGAATGGCTACAATTTCGAAGATTCGATCCTCCTCTCGGAACGCATCGTGAAGGACGACGTGTTCACCTCCATCCACATCGAGGAATTCGATGTGATGGCGCGCGACACGAAGCTTGGCCCGGAAGAAATCACCCGCGACATTCCGAACGTCGGTGAAGAATCCCTCCGCAATCTCGACGAAGCGGGCATCGTCTACATCGGCGCCGAAGTGAAGCCGGGCGACATCCTCGTCGGCAAGATCACGCCGAAGGGCGAGAGCCCGATGACGCCGGAAGAGAAGCTGCTGCGCGCCATCTTCGGCGAAAAGGCCTCCGACGTGCGCGACACGTCGCTGCGCCTGCCGCCCGGCGTGTCCGGCACCATCGTCGAAGTGCGCGTCTTCAACCGCCATGGCGTCGACAAGGACGAACGTGCGCTGTCGATCGAGCGCGAGGAAATCGAGCGTCTCGCCAAGGATCGCGACGACGAAATGAACATCCTCGACCGCAACTCCTACGGCCGTCTCAAGGACTTCCTGTCCGGCAAGATCGCAACGTCAGGACCGCGCGGCCACAAGCTGGACGGCAAGATCAGCAACGCGCAGCTGGACGACATTCCGCGCTCGCAGTGGTGGAACATCGCCCTTGGCAACGACAAGGCCATGGCCGAACTCGAAGCCATGAAGGTGCAGTACGACGACTCCAAGAAGGCGCTCGAAACGCGCTTCATGGACAAGGTCGAAAAGCTGCAGCGCGGTGACGAACTTCCGCCCGGCGTGATGAAGATGGTCAAGGTCTTCGTCGCCGTGAAGCGCAAGATCCAGCCGGGCGACAAGATGGCCGGCCGTCACGGCAACAAGGGTGTCGTCTCCCGCATCGTTCCGCAGGAAGACATGCCTTATCTTGCCGACGGTACGCCGGTGGACATCGTTCTGAACCCGCTGGGCGTGCCTTCGCGCATGAACGTCGGCCAGATTCTCGAGACCCACCTTGGTTGGGCTTGCGCAGGCATGGGCCGCAAGGTCGGCGAGATGCTGGAAGTCTATCGCGAGACGGAGAAGGTGAAGCCGCTGCGTGACGGCCTCGTCGACATCTACGGCAAGAATGCCGAGATCGAGGCGATGGATGACTCGCAGATCGTGGAATACGCCCAGAACGTGAAGAAGGGCGTGCCGATTGCCACGCCGGTCTTCGATGGCGCCCGCGAGGAAGACATCGCCAAGATGTTGACCGATGCCGGCCTCTCGACCTCGGGTCAGATCGAACTCTACGACGGCAAGACCGGCGAGAAGTTCGACCGCAAGGTCACCGTGGGTTACATCTACATGCTGAAGCTGCACCATCTCGTGGACGACAAGATCCACGCCCGCTCCATTGGCCCGTACTCGCTCGTCACCCAGCAGCCGCTGGGCGGCAAGGCGCAGTTCGGTGGCCAGCGCTTCGGCGAAATGGAAGTCTGGGCGCTTGAAGCCTACGGCGCGGCCTACACGCTGCAGGAAATGCTCACCGTCAAGTCGGACGACGTTGCCGGCCGCACGAAGGTCTATGAAGCCATCGTACGTGGCGACGACGCCTTCGAAACGGGCATTCCGGAGAGCTTCAACGTTCTTGTGAAGGAAATGCGCTCACTCGGCCTGAACGTCGAGCTGCAGAGCGGGCAGGGTGCGCAAGGCGGACCACCCGCTCAAGCAGCCGAGTAAGACTTTCACACCACGCGTTTCGAGCCCACACGTTTAAAGGGCGGCACTGCCGCCAAAGAGGAGAACAGGACACATGAACCAAGAGGTCATGAACGTCTTCAACCCTGCAGTCCCGGTTCAGGTCTTCGACCAGATCCGCATTTCGATCGCCAGCCCGGAGAAGATCCTCTCCTGGTCCTTCGGCGAGATCAAGAAGCCCGAGACCATCAACTACCGCACCTTCAAGCCGGAGCGGGATGGCCTTTTCTGCGCGCGCATCTTCGGCCCCGTGAAGGACTACGAGTGCCTGTGCGGCAAGTACAAGCGCATGAAGTACAAGGGCATCATCTGCGAAAAGTGCGGCGTGGAAGTCACTCTTTCGAAGGTCCGGCGCGAGCGCATGGGCCACATCGAGCTTGCGGCCCCCGTTGCCCACATCTGGTTCCTGAAGTCCGTGCCGAGCCGCATCGCGACGCTGCTCGACATGACGCTGAAGGATGTGGAACGCATCCTCTACTTCGAGAACTACATTGTCGTTGAGCCGGGCCTGACGCCACTCAAGCAGCACATGCTGCTGAGCGAGAACGAATACCTCAAGGCCCAGGAAGACTACGGCGAGGACAGCTTCACCGCTGCCATCGGCGCCGAAGCCGTGCGCGACATGCTGATGTCGATCAACCTCGAACAGCTGAAGGAACAGCTGCGCGAAGACCTGCGCGTTGCCACCGGCGACCTGAAGCCCAAGAAGATCGCCAAGCGCCTGAAGCTCGTCGAGCACTTCATGGAATCGGGAAATCGTCCGGAATGGATGATCCTCACCGTTGTTCCGGTGATCCCGCCGGAACTGCGTCCGCTCGTGCCGCTCGATGGTGGCCGTTTCGCCACCTCCGACCTGAACGACCTCTATCGCCGCGTCATCAACCGCAACAACCGCCTGAAGCGCCTGATGGAGCTGAAGGCGCCTGACATCATCGTGCGCAACGAAAAGCGCATGCTGCAGGAAGCTGTTGACGCACTCTTCGACAACGGCCGCCGTGGCCGCGTCATCACCGGCGCCAACAAGCGTCCGCTGAAGTCGCTGTCCGACATGCTCAAGGGCAAGCAGGGCCGTTTCCGCCAGAACCTGCTCGGCAAGCGCGTCGACTACTCCGGCCGCTCGGTGATCGTCGTTGGTCCCGAGATGAAGCTGCACCAGTGCGGCCTGCCGAAGAAGATGGCGCTCGAACTGTTCAAGCCGTTCATCTATTCGCGCCTCGAAGCCAAGGGTCTCTCCACCACGGTGAAGCAGGCCAAGAAGCTCGTGGAAAAGGAAAAGCCGGAAGTCTGGGATATCCTCGACGAGGTCATCCGCGAACATCCGATCCTCCTCAACCGCGCGCCGACGCTTCACCGCCTCGGCATCCAGGCCTTCGAGCCCGTGCTGATCGAAGGCAAGGCCATCCAGCTGCATCCGCTCGTCTGCACCGCCTTCAATGCCGACTTCGACGGCGACCAGATGGCCGTGCACGTGCCGCTGTCGCTGGAAGCCCAGCTGGAAGCCCGCGTGCTGATGATGGCGACCAACAACGTTCTCCACCCGGCGAACGGCCAGCCCATCATCGTGCCGTCGCAGGACATCGTGCTCGGCCTCTACTATCTGTCGATCATGCACAACAACGAGCCGGGCGAGGGCAAGACCTTCGCATCGCTCTCGGAAGTCGAGCATGCTCTCGCCAATGGCGTCGTGACACTGCATGCCAAGATCAAGGCACGCGTGAAGGACACCGCGGCGGACGGCAAGGTGCGCAACCGCATCGTGGAAACGACGCCGGGCCGTCTGCGCATTGGCGAACTCCTGCCGCTGGCGCAGAACATCACCTATGATCTCTGCAACAAGCTCATGACCAAGCGCGAAATCTCGCGCATGATCGACTCGGTCTACCGTCATTGCGGCCAGAAGGAAGCGGTGATCTTCGCCGACCGCATCATGGCGCTCGGCTTCTTCAACGCCTACAAGGCGGGCATCTCCTTCGGCAAGGATGACATGGTCATCCCCAAGAAGAAGGAACAGCTCGTCGCGCAGACGCGTGAAGCCGCCAAGGAGTTCGAGCAGCAGTACATCGACGGCCTCATCACCCAGGGTGAAAAGTACAACAAGGTCGTTGACGCCTGGGCCAAGTGCACCGACAGCGTCGCCGAAGCCATGATGGCCGAGATTTCCTCGGTCAAGGTGGACGAGGTGACCAAGCGCGAGAAGCAGATCAACTCGATCTACATGATGAGCCACTCTGGTGCGCGCGGTTCGCCTGCCCAGATGAAGCAGCTTGCCGGCATGCGCGGCCTCATGGCCAAGCCGTCGGGCGAGATCATCGAAACGCCGATCATCTCCAACTTCAAGGAAGGCCTCTCGGTGCTCGAGTACTTCAACTCGACGCACGGCGCCCGCAAGGGTCTCGCCGACACCGCCCTCAAGACGGCAAACTCGGGTTATCTCACCCGCCGTCTCGTGGACGTGGCGCAGGATGCCATCATCTCGGAAGAGGATTGCGGCTCGCAGCATTACATCACCACGCGTCCGATCATCGACGCCGGTGAAGTGATCGTCTCGCTCGGTACCCGCATTCTGGGCCGCACCGCGGCGCAGGACGTGACCGACCCGACGACTGGTGACGTTCTCGTCGAGAACGGCAACGAGATCATGGAACCCGATGTCGAGAAGATCGAGAAGGCCGGCATTCCGGAAGTCCGCATCCGCTCGGTGCTGACCTGCGAAACCAAGTTCGGCGTCTGCGCCAAGTGCTATGGCCGCGATCTCGCGCGCGGCACGCCCGTGAACATGGGCGAAGCCGTGGGCGTCATCGCCGCCCAGTCCATCGGCGAGCCGGGCACGCAGCTCACCATGCGTACCTTCCACATCGGTGGTGCAGCCCAGGTGCTTGACGATTCCTACGTCGAGGCCAACGTGGACGGCACGATCGAGATCAAGAACCGCGCCGTGGCCAAGGATACGAGCGGCAAGCTCGTCGTCATGGGCCGCAACGTGGCTCTGGTCATCAAGGACGCCAAGGGCAACGAACGCGCCACCCACAAGGTCGGCTACGGTTCGCGCCTCTTCGTCGACCAGGGTGACGCGGTGAAGCGCGGCATGCGCATCGCCGAGTGGGACGCCTACACGCGCCCCGCGCTCACGGAAGTGGACGGCATCGTGGCCTTCGAGGACGTGGTGGACGGCGTGTCGGTGAACGAAGTGGTTGACGAAGCCACCGGCATCACCAACCGCGTCATCATCGACTGGCGCTCCAACCAGCGTGGTTCCTCGCTGAAGCCTGCCATCGTCATCAAGGACGAGAAGGGCGAAGTGAAGAAGCTGTCACGTGGTGGCGATGCCCGTTACCTGCTGTCGGTGGATGCCGTTCTCTCGGTTGATCCGGGCTCGAAGGTGGGTGCCGGCGACGTGCTGGCCCGTAACCCGCTGGAAAGCGCCAAGACGCGTGACATCACCGGTGGTCTGCCGCGCGTGGCCGAACTGTTCGAAGCCCGCCGTCCGAAGGACGCCGCCGTCATCGCCGAAATCTCGGGCAAGATCGAGTTCGGCCGCGACTACAAGAACAAGCGCCGCATCAAGATCGTGCCGCAGGAGGAGGGACGCGACGCTGTCGAGTACCTCATTCCGAAGGGCAAGCATCTGCCGGTGCAGGAAGGCGACTTCATCGAGAAGGGCGAGTACATCATGGACGGCAATCCCGCGCCGCATGACATCCTCGCCATCAAGGGCGTCGAGGAGCTGGCCTCCTACCTCGTCAATGAAATCCAGGAAGTCTACCGTCTGCAGGGCGTGAGCATCAACGACAAGCACATCGAGGTGATCGTTCGCCAGATGCTGCAGAAGGTCGAGATCACCGACGCCGGCGAGTCGACCCTTCTGGTCGGCGAGCAGGTCGACCGCGAGGAACTGGACCGCGAGAACGTCAAGCTGGAAGCCGAGGGCCTTCGCCCTGCAAGCGGCCAGCCGGTTCTCCTCGGCATCACCAAGGCCTCGTTGCAGACGCGCTCCTTCATCTCGGCTGCCTCGTTCCAGGAAACGACCCGTGTTCTCACCGATGCTGCGGTGCAGGGCAAGATCGATACCCTGGACGGCCTCAAGGAAAACGTCATCGTGGGCCGCCTCATTCCGGCGGGCACCGGTGGCATGCTCTCGCGCCTCCGCCAGGTGGCGGACAAGCGCGACAAGCTCATCCTCGAAGAGCAGACCAAGACACAGCTGCCGCCGGCCGCTGCGGAATAAGGTCCGTACACAGATCAAATCAAAGGCCCGGAGCAATCCGGGCCTTTTTTGTTGTCAGAGGAGTTCGGTCATGGCCTTGGTGAAGATGAGCAACGCCAGCACCGCCAGCAGCATCAGGATGATGCGGCGGAATTTCGCCTCATCCACGCTCCTGAACGCATGACCGCCGAGCCAGATGCCCGCGAGCAGGGCCGGGAGAAAAAGCACGGCACGGATGATCGTCTCGCCTGTCACCAGGTCCGCCATGCCCTGCATGAAGACGAGGCCAATCATATCCAGCGCCAGGAAGAAGAGGATGAGCGAGGCGCGGCCCGCCGCTGTACCTGCGGGCGTGGCGAAATAGAACAGGATCACCGGCGGGCCGCCGATGCCGAAGGCACCGTTGGCGATTCCCGATGCAGCGCCGGCCACCAGCGACAAGCCATGCCCCGGCATGCCCCGGAAACTGTAACCCCGTCCCATCAAGGCGACGGAAGCCAGTACAAAGATTGCCAATGCAATCTGCATGGGCGCCGCAGGAACAGAGCTGAGCAGATAAACACCCGCAGGCGTTCCGATCACGGCCCCCGCAAGCAGCGGCACGATGGACCGCCAGTGTATGTCACGCCACACCGAGGGCAGCAGGTGCAGGCTCGCCGCAATCTCCATGAGGAAGATTGACGGGAATATTTGCGCCGGCGGATAGATGAGGGAAAGCGCTGAAATCGCCAGCAGCGAAAAACCGAAGCCTGAAAATCCCCGCACCACGGCGGCTAGGAAGATGATGGCGAGGGCAACGGCCAGCCAGAGATCCAGTTGCATGCGCGGCCCCGTTCCTGTTCGGCGCGACGCTATCCTGAATTCAGCGAAGGCGCTGCACCAGCGGCGACTCAGCTCTGGCACCAGCAGCAAAAAGGCCCGGATCACTCCGGGCCAGTACGCAACACCGCAACAAACAAAGTGGAACTAGTGCACCACGCTCAGCGCATGCGCGCTGTCTGGCTCGATGAGGCCGATCATGGCGCCCGTCGCATCGGTCACGACCGCGAGTTTGCCCACACCGGGCACGGCCACGGGTGGGCGCATCACTTCGCCGCCGGAGTTTGAGGTGTCTTCCTCCGCCTTGTTGATGTCGTCGACGGAGAGATAGGTCATCCAGTGAGAGGGGATGCCTTCATAATCCGGCGCGGTCAGTTCGAAAACGCCGCCTACGGGCTTCCCGTCCTTGCGGGCAATCCAATAGCCGGATCCATCGGGCAGGCTTGTGGGCTCGAACTCCCAACCGAGGGTGCGGCCATAGAAGGCCAGCGCGGCTTCCGGCTCCCAGGTGTTGAGTTCGTGCCACCAGTGGCGTTGCGGCATGGTCATCTTGTGTTCTCCCTCGCTCAGAAACTCTGATTCATGTCGCCGTGGCGGAAAACTGTCTGCGCCGTGGGGCGGGAGAAGGGCTGCATTGTGGCAAGCGCGCCCGGTGGATTGCCACAATTCAAACCGTTAAGCGGAAGTTAACCGTCTCCATCTAAGGTGGTGCCAGATGTGTGTGTCGCGGTGCGGGGTCAATGATGTCGCGGAATGAAATTCGGCTGGACCAGATCCAGCAGCGTCTCGGTCCGATGAACAAGTCGCGCCAGACCCAGTACGATGAATACGGCTACGCCATTCCCCACATGCATGAAGATGAAACCGCTGCGGAAGAGGGCACGACGCTCAATGCCGGGTTCATCGCCACCATCGTTGCGGCAAGTCTCACCGTGGGCATGGGCACGTTCTTTTTCATCGGTGGCGAAACGCCGGACCTCGGCTTCAACTGGGGCTTGGGTGCCAAGACGGAGGAGGGCGTCGCTCTCTCCGGGTCCGTGCTTGATCCCGTTTGCGGGAAAGACTGGAAGGCCGATCTTCCGAACACCGACCAGATGTATTGCTACATGACGCGTCAGGTCTACCGGCTCTGTGACAAGGGCGAGTTCGATGCGCTGCTTGCCACGATGAAGCGCTACGACCAGGACTACAAGGTCTGGCACCGCAAGTTCATGATGGCCACGTTCAAGACCATCGGCAAGTTGCAGACGCAAGGCATGCAGTTGGGCATGGAAGCGGCCAAGCTCGACCACATGAAAGGTTCGGACAAGAAACAGGTCGAACAGATGAACAAGGTACTCGGCGTTGCAGGCAACATCATGAAGCCAACTGATGACATGCTGGCCCAGCGCGCCGGCAAGGTGCCGGAATACCAGTTGGAGACGGCGGCTTTCTCTCTCGTCAAGGCCGGTTACATCACTGCCAAGGACATGAGCCGCGGCAAGCCGGAGTTCCTCACGTCGGCGCTGAAACGCGCTGGCAAGGTGAAGACGATCGCCTGTCCCAACAGGGATTGATCCATGACCTTCGGCCAGTTCCGCCTTCTCGCCAGCACACTCAGCTTTGCGCTGTTCGGAACATTCTATTTGCCGGGTCTCGGGCCGTCACCCCTGTTCCCATGGCAGGAAGCACCGCAATCCGTCCTCGCCTCGAAATGCGAACGCCTCTGGCTGGATGAGGCGCGTAATGATCTGGCGCTCGAATGTTATCTTGCCTCCCAGACCGATCGGCTGTGCCGGGAGGGCGAGAAGGCGCATCTTGTCTATTTCATCTCGCGCTATGAACAATCTCGCCGCCAGTACGATGCCAAGCTGTGGGGCTATCTGATCGGTGTCCAGTTCGGCATGGCAAAACCCGGCAAGACGGATTCCGCTGGCCGGCGCGAAGACACACTCGCCAGGCTCAATCGTGTGCAAGGTGAGCAGGCCCTGAAGCTGAAGAACGATGACAAATTTATCAAGGCCGTCAACATGCGCACCCTTATCGATACCGATCTCACCCGCATGGTGAGCAGGCTGGCGGCGAAGGGCTATGTGGAAGCAAACGATTTTGGCTGGCGCGCGCCGGATTGGGTGACGGAAGCCTTCACCGATGACCTGAAGGTGACGCCCGCCTGCAAGCAGCCCGCAGCCTAGACCGGCGCCTGCTGTTCTTCTTCTTCCGAATCCTCGGCATCGCTTTCGGCGATGGTCCAGATCATCAGCACACTGAGGATCGAGATGTAGCCATCCAGCGCATAGTGCCAGCCGAAGTAAACGGACCCGAACAGGATGATGCCGGCATAAGCCCAGGCGATACGCCCGGCGATGCGGTGGCGGCTGGCGAGGAACAGGGCGTTGAGGAAGGCGAGCGCCACGTGCAGGCTTGGCATGGCTGAAATGCCGGTGCCCAGCACCGTGTGCTGCGAGGTGTAAGCGGAATAGAGATAGTCCGTGAGCCCCAACGTCTTGGGCCCGGCAGGACTGGCCTTCAAGGCCGCGATCAGGTCGGCGAAACGGTCGCCGCCCATCATTCGGTCGTAGAATACCGGCCCGGCCGAGGAGCCCGCGATCCGCACCAGCGAACTGAGCAGGATGACGCTGAGAGCGAAGGAGACGAAATAGCGGTCACGGCTGTCCTTGTCGGAAATGAAGGCCGCATAGACCAGAACGCCGGCAATCTCCACGAACCAGAGCTGCGAATAGAGAGCGAAAAGAATGGAATCGAGCGACTCCGGGAAAATTGCCCGGGTGATTCGCCACGGGTCGGTGAAATGGATTGCCGCATCCATGTCGGCCAGCACCTCGTCGGCATGGAAAGGAACGATGAAGGAGTATTCGTGCTTCAGGGTGGTAAAGGCGCTGGCGGAGATCACCAGCACGGCCATGATCGCCAAGGCACCCGTACCGCGTGTGCGGAGCTTCCAGCGCAGGAACGAGAGCGGATGTGCAGGGGCGTGGTACATGGCCGCCCCCACGAGCCCCAGCAGCAGCAGCACCGGCAGGAGGAAATAGAAGCGCAGGATCGGATAGGCACCCAGCACCTCCAGGAAGGTGTTGGGAAACAGGATGAAGGCCATGGCACTGTAGAGCAGGCAGAAAGCCGCGACCTTCTGCGACATGCTCGGCATGTCCACCCATTGCTTGACCTGTTCCATCCGTGACTCAGTTCCCGGCACTCACTGCCATGGTTCTAGCCGGGGAGGCGTAAGCAATTTGTAAACCATGCCGATTCTGCAGTGCAGCAATCATGGCGCGGCGCAAAAACGACGCACGATGTCGTATTCGAGCCAATAAGTGGCTGAAAGTCATGCCTTTTTGGCAGAAATCCGTGCGCAATCAAAACTGTTGACGGCGGCGTGGCCAGACAGTAGAAGCGCCCCAACTTCCGAGACTGCAGGCCGTCGGAGCTTTGCGCTCACGAAACGCTGACACGGAAGGAAAGAAAAGACATTCAAGAACACGCCCTCCAGACCTGGCCGGTTTGCAGGGCCTCTGGTTTTGAGCACTGGAAGGTTCCGGACCGGACCATCCACGTGCTTTTTGTCGTGTTTGAACCCCGGTTCGCAGAATTTTGCCAAGGTAGAGATAAGGCACAATGCCGACGATCAACCAGTTGCTGCGCAAAGCCCGCACGAAGCCCACCTATCGCAACAAGGTGCCGGCGATGCAGGCTTGCCCCCAGAAGCGCGGTGTTTGCACCCGTGTTTACACCACGACCCCGAAGAAGCCGAACTCTGCTCTCCGCAAGGTGGCCAAGGTTCGCCTCACCAATGGTTTTGAAGTGGTGAGCTACATTCCGGGCGAAGGCCATAACCTTCAGGAACACTCCGTGGTCATGATCCGCGGCGGCCGTGTGAAGGATCTTCCCGGCGTTCGTTATCACATCATCCGCGGCGTGCTCGATACACAGGGCCTGCCGAAGCGCCGCCAGCGCCGTTCCAAATACGGCGCCAAGCGTCCGAAGTAAGAGAGGTCAGAAATGTCCCGTCGCCATCGCGCAGAAAAGCGTCTGATCAACCCGGATCCGAAGTTCGGTGATCTGATCGTGTCCAAGTTCATGAACAACCTCATGGAGCAGGGCAAGAAGTCGGTCGCCGAAACCATCGTTTACGGCGCTCTCGAAGCCATCCAGAACAAGGCCAAGGCCGATCCGGTCCAGATGTTCCATCAGGCCCTCGACAACGTGGCCCCTGCGATCGAAGTGCGCTCGCGCCGCGTCGGTGGCGCCACGTATCAGGTTCCGGTCGAAGTCCGCACCGAGCGCCGCCAGGCCCTCGCTATCCGCTGGATCATCACCGCTGCCCGCAACCGCAACGAAAAGACCATGGTTGAACGTCTCTCCGGCGAATTGCTGGATGCCGCCAACAACCGCGGCACCGCTGTGAAGAAGCGCGAAGACACCCACAAGATGGCCGAAGCCAACCGCGCCTTCAGCCACTACCGCTGGTAAGAGAAGATCATGGCCCGCCAATACGCTCTCGAAGACTATCGCAACTTCGGCATCATGGCCCACATTGATGCCGGCAAGACGACGACGACCGAACGCATCCTGTATTACACGGGCAAGAGCCACAAGATTGGCGAAGTGCACGACGGCGCTGCCACCATGGATTTCATGGAGCAGGAGCAGGAGCGCGGCATCACCATCACGTCTGCTGCCACGACAGCCATCTGGGCTGGCAAGCGCATGAACATCATCGACACGCCCGGACACGTGGACTTCACGATTGAAGTCGAACGTTCGCTCCGCGTGCTCGACGGCGCTGTCTGCGTTCTCGACTCCAACCAGGGCGTTGAGCCCCAGACGGAGACCGTGTGGCGCCAGGGCGACAAGTACAGCGTTCCGCGCATTGTCTTCTGTAACAAGATGGACAAGACGGGCGCTTCCTTCGAGCAGTGCATCAAGGACATCAAGGAACGTCTCGGCGCCAAGCCGGTTCCGATCCAGCTGCCCATCGGCGCTGAAGCCGACTTCAAGGGCCTCATCGACCTCGTCCGCATGGTCGGCGTTGTCTGGGAAGACGAAGCGCTCGGCGCCAAGTTCCACGACATTGAAATTCCGGCCGACCTGAAGGACGCCGCGATTGCTGCCCGTGCCGAAATGGTCGAAGCCTGCGCCGAACTCGACGACCAGGCGATGGACGATTATCTCAACGGCAAGGAACTGACGAACGAGACCATCAAGCGGCTGATCCGCAAGGCGGTCCTCACCGGCGCCTTCTTCCCGGTTCTCTGTGGCTCGGCCTTCAAGAACAAGGGCGTGCAGCCTCTCCTCGACGCCGTCGTGGATTACCTGCCGTCGCCGCTCGACCGTCCGGCCATCAAGGGCATCGATCCCAAGGATGACTCGGAAACGACGCGCAAGTCGTCCGACACCGAACCGCTGTCTCTCCTCGCCTTCAAGCTGATGGACGACCAGTACGGCGTGCTGACCTTCTGCCGCATCTACTCGGGCGTGCTCGCCAAGGGTACTTCGCTGCTGAATTCCACCCGCGGCAAGACCGAACGTGTAGGCCGCATGGTTCTCATGCACGCCAACAACCGCGAGGAAATTGCCGAGGCACATGCCGGCGACATCGTTGCCCTCGTGGGCTTGAAGGAAAGCCGCACCGGCGACACGCTGTGCGACCCCGCCAAGCCCGTCATTCTCGAAAAGATGGAATTCCCGGATCCCGTCATCGAAATGAAGGTCGAGCCGAAGACGAAGGCCGACCAGGAAAAGATGGCGGTTGCTCTTTACAAGCTCGCTGCCGAAGATCCGTCCTTCCGCGTTTCGACCGACTCCGAGTCCGGCGAAACGATCATCAAGGGCATGGGCGAACTTCACCTCGACATCAAGGTCGACATCCTCAAGCGCACCCACAAGGTGGAAGTGCAGGTGGGTGCCCCGCAGGTCGCCTATCGTGAAGCCATCACCCGCAAGGTGACGAAGGACTACACCCACAAGAAGCAGACCGGTGGTACGGGCCAGTTCGCCCGCGTCATCCTCGAGATCGAGCCGAACGAAAAGGGCGCAGGCAATGCCTTCGAATCCAAGATCGTCGGCGGCACGGTGCCGAAGGAATACATCCCCGGCGTCGAAAAGGGCCTGAACTCGGTTCTGTCGTCTGGTCCGCTCATCGGCTTCCCGGTGGTGGACATGAAGGTGACGCTGATCGACGGTGCCTACCACGAAGTCGACTCATCCGCGATCGCCTTCGAAATCGCAACCCGCGCCGCGATGCGCGAAGCTTTCGACACGGCTGGCGCAGTGCTGCTCGAGCCGATGATGAAGGTGGAAGTGACATCGCCGGAAGAGTTCGTTGGCTCCGTGATCGGTGACCTGAACTCCCGCCGCGGCCAGATTGTCGGCACCTCGATGCGCGGCAACGCCAACATCATCAACGCGCTTGTGCCGCTCGCCAACATGTTCGGTTACATCAACAACCTGCGCTCCATGAGCCAGGGCCGCGCGTCCTACACGATGCAGTTCGACCACTATGCCCAGGTTCCGGGCGCCGTGGCCGAAGAAGTCAAAAAGAAATACGCCTAATCAGTTTTGAGAACGGAGACCTCCGATGGCCAAAGAGAAATTCAACCGCGACAAGCCGCATTGCAACATCGGCACGATTGGTCACGTTGACCATGGCAAGACGTCTTTGACGGCAGCGATCACGAAGATCCTTGCTGAAACGGGCGGCGCCACGTTCACGGCCTATGACCAGATCGACAAGGCGCCGGAAGAGCGCGCCCGCGGCATCACGATCAACACGGCCCACGTCGAGTATCAGACGAAGGCCCGCCACTATGCCCACGTCGATTGCCCCGGCCACGCTGACTATGTGAAGAACATGATCACGGGTGCGGCCCAGATGGATGGCGCCATCCTGGTTGTGTCGGCTGCCGACGGCCCGATGCCGCAGACCCGCGAGCACATCCTGCTCGCCCGTCAGGTTGGCGTTCCGGCGCTGGTTGTGTTCATGAACAAGGTCGACATGGTCGACGATCCGGAACTTCTGGATCTCGTGGAGATGGAAGTGCGCGAGCTTCTGTCGTCGTACCAGTTCCCGGGCGACACGATCCCGATCATCCGGGGTTCGGCGCTTGCGGCTCTGGAAGGCAAGACGCCGGAGATCGGCCGTGACGCCATCCTGAAGCTGATGGAAGCGGTTGACACCTACATTCCGCAGCCTGAGCGTCCGAAGGACCAGCCGTTCCTGATGCCGATCGAAGACGTGTTCTCGATCTCGGGCCGTGGCACGGTTGTGACCGGCCGCGTCGAGCGTGGCATCGTGAAGGTTGGCGAGGAAGTCGAGATCGTCGGCATCCGCGACACCATCAAGTCGACGGTGACGGGCGTTGAAATGTTCCGCAAGCTGCTCGACTCGGGTGAAGCTGGCGACAACATCGGCGCGCTGCTGCGCGGCATCGACCGTGAAGGCGTTGAGCGCGGCCAGGTTCTGTGCAAGCCGGGTTCCGTGAAGCCGCACAAGAAGTTCAAGGCGGAAGCCTACATCCTGACGAAGGAAGAGGGTGGCCGTCACACGCCGTTCTTTGCCAACTACCGTCCGCAGTTCTACTTCCGCACGACGGACGTGACGGGTGTCGTGACGCTGCCGGAAGGCACGGAAATGGTGATGCCTGGCGACAACATCTCGTTCGACGTCGAACTGATCACGCCGATCGCCATGGAAGAGAAGCTCCGCTTCGCCATCCGTGAAGGCGGCCGCACCGTCGGCGCCGGCGTCGTCGCCAAGATCACTGACTAAGGGCAGGGCAAACCATGCAACGCCAGAATATCCGGATCCGTCTCAAAGCGTTCGATTATCGCATTCTCGATAACTCGACCCGCGAGATCGTGAACACCGCGAAGCGCACCGGCGCACAGGTCCGTGGACCTGTGCCGCTTCCCACGCGCATCGAGAAGTTCACTGTGAACCGTTCGCCCCACGTGGACAAGAAAAGCCGCGAGCAGTTCGAGATGCGTACGCATCGCCGCCTGCTTGATATCGTGGATCCGACGCCGCAGACCGTGGACGCGCTGATGAAGCTCGACCTCGCCGCTGGCGTTGACGTTGAAATCAAGCTCTGAGTTTCAAAGAGCCTCTGGAGAGAAAAATGCGTTCAGGCCTTATCGCCAGAAAGCTGGGAATGACCCGGATCTACACGGAAGAGGGCGCGCAAGTGCCCGTGACCGTGTTGAAGGTGGACACTGTCCACGTGGTCGCCCACAGGACTGCTGAGAAGGATGGCTATTCGGCCATTCAGCTCGGCTCAGGTACACCCAAGATCAAGCGCCTGACCAAGGCTGAGCGCGGCCACTTCGCCAAGGCGAAGGTGGAGCCGAAGCGCAAGCTGCAGGAATTCCGCGTCGCCCCCGACATGGCTATGCCAGTCGGCGCCGAAGTGACCGCCGACCATTTCGTCGCCGGCCAGTTCGTCGACGTGACCGGCACCACCAAGGGCAAGGGTTTTGCCGGCGGTATGAAGCGCTGGAACTTCGGCGGTCTGCGTGCCACGCACGGCGTGTCCGTCAGCCACCGCTCCATCGGTTCCACGGGTAACCGTCAGGATCCGGGCAAGGTGTTCAAGAACAAGAAGATGCCGGGTCACCTCGGCGTCGAAACCGTGACCACGCAGAACGTCGAAGTCGTCAAGACCGACGCCGACCGCGGTCTCATCCTGCTCAAGGGCTCGGTTCCGGGCGCGCGTGGCGGCTGGGTCAGCCTCCGCGATGCGGTCAAGCGCAAGCTGCCGGAAGGTGCCCCGAAGCCGGGTGCCTTCAAGGCTGCTTCGGAAGCGCAAGGTTAAGTGAGGCGCTGAAATCATGAAACTCGACGTCAAGACACTCGAAGCAACATCAGCCGGTTCGGTTGAGCTGTCCGAGGCCATCTTTGGTCTCGATCCGCGCCACGACATCCTTCATCGCGTCGTGCAGTGGCAGCTGAACAAGCGTCAGCAGGGCACCCACCAGGCGAAGACACGCGCCGAGGTGGATCGCACCACCAAAAAGATGTACCGCCAGAAGGGCACCGGTGGCGCCCGTCACGGTTCGCGCAAGCCCGGTCTGTTCGTGGGCGGCGGCAAGGCCTTTGGCCCGCGCTTCCGCAGCCATGAAACGGCGCTGAACAAGAAGGTCCGCGCGCTTGGCCTCAAGCACGCCCTCTCGACCAAGGTGAAGGCTTCCGAGCTGATCATCGTGGACAAGGCGGAACTCGCGGAAGCCAAGACCAAGTCGGTCAAGGCGGTCTTCGAGAAGCTCGGCCTCGTCAACGCGCTGATCATCGACGGCGCGGTGCTGAACGAGGGCTTCGCCAAGGCAGCCCGCAACATTCCGAACATTGACGTGCTGCCCATCCAGGGCATCAACGTCTACGACATTCTCCGTCGCAAGAACCTGGTTCTGACGAAGGCGGCTGTCGAAGCTCTGGAGGCTCGCTTCAAATGAGCAAGGAACACTACTACAGCATCATCCTGTCCCCATCGATCACCGAAAAGGGCACGATGGTTTCGGCTTCCAACCAGATCGTCTTCAACGTCGCCCGCGACGCCACGAAGACGGAGATCAAGAAGGCCATCGAAGGTCTTTTCGGTGTGAAGGTGAAGGCCGTCAACACGCTCGTCCGCAAGGGCAAGCTCCGGACGTTCCGCGGACGCAAGTCCCTGCTGGGCGACAAGAAGAAGGCTTACGTCACGCTCGCCGAGGGCGAACGCCTCGACGTGACGACCGGTCTGTAAGGGTCAAGAACAATGGCACTCAAGACATTCAACCCCACCTCAGCCGGACGCCGCCACCTGATCCAGGTGGATCGTTCCGACCTCTTCAAGGGCAAGCCCGTGAAGAGCCTGGTGACGGGCCAGAAGAACAACGGCGGCCGTGGCAACACCGGCCGCGTCACCACCCGCGGCCAGGGCGGCGGCCACAAGCAGGCTTACCGCCTGATCGACTTCAAGCGCACGAAGCATGGCATGCCTGCCACGGTCGAGCGTCTTGAATACGATCCGAACCGCACCTCGTTCATCGCGCTGATCAAGTACGCCGATGGCACGCTCTCCTACATCCTGGCGCCGCAGCGCCTGGCCGTGGGCGATCAGGTCATCTCGGGTCCGAGCGTCGACGTGAAGCCCGGCAACGCGATGCCGATTGGCGCCGTTCCCGTGGGCACGATCGTGCACAACGTGGAAACGAAGCCCGGCTCCGGCGGTTCGCTCGCCCGCGCCGCTGGCACCTACGTGATGGTCGCAGGCCGCGATGGCGCCAACGTCATCATCAAGCTCAAGTCCGGTGAAACCCGCATGGTGCCGGCCATCGGCATGGCCTCCATCGGCGCCGTGTCGAACCCGGACCACCTCAACGAAGTGGTCGGCAAGGCCGGCCGCACCCGCTGGAAGGGCTGGCGCCCGATCTCGCGCGGTATTGCCCGCAACCCGGTCGACCATCCGAACGGTGGCCGTACCAACGGTGGTAAGCACTGGGCAACGCCGTGGGGCAAGCCGACCAAGGGCAAGAAGACACGCACCAACAAGCGTACGACCAAGATGATCGTGCGCAGCCGCCACGACCGCAAGAAGTCTTAAGGGGTAGCGCGACATGACACGCTCCGTATGGAAAGGCCCGTTCGTTGACGGGTATCTGCTGAAAAAGGCCGACGCCGCCCGCGGCTCGCGCCAGGCGATCAAGACGTGGAGCCGCCGCTCCACGATCCTGCCGAACTTTGTGGGCCTGACCTTTCAGGTTCACAATGGCAACAAGTTCATCCCCGTGCACGTGACCGAAGAAATGGTCGGTCACAAGCTCGGCGAGTTCGCACCGACCCGGACCTTCAAGGCCCATGGCGGTTCGGACAAGAAGGCCGCGGCCGGAAAGTAACGAGCCATGAGCAAGCCCAAGACAAAGCGCGCGCTGCCAGCCACCGAGGCCAAGGCGACCACCCGTTCGATCCGCATCAACACGCGCAAGCTGAATGATGTGGCGGCGGAAATCCGCGGCATGAAGGTGCAGAGGGCGCTCGCCCACCTGCAGTTCTCGCCGCGCCGCATCGCCAAGGACGTGAAGAAGACGCTGGAAAGCGCCATCGCCAACGCCGAGAACAACCACGACCTCGACATCAACAACCTGATTGTTGCCGAGGCCTGGACCGGCAAGAACCTGGTGATGAAGCGCTGGTTCCCGGATGCACGCGGCCGGGTCGGCCACATCCACAAATTCTTTTCTGAACTGACGATCGTCGTCCGGGAAGTGACTCCCGAAGCGAAGGAGGCCGCATAATGGGTCAGAAAGTCAATCCCATTGGCATGCGCCTGGGCGTAATCCGCACGTGGGATTCCCGCTGGTTCGCCAACAGCCGCGAATACGGCAAGCTCCTCCACGAGGACATGGCGATCCGCGAATACCTCAAGGCCGAGCTGAAGCAGGCTGGTGTCTCGAAGGTCATCATCGAGCGTCCGCACAAGAAGTGCCGCGTCACGATCTACTCGGCCCGTCCGGGCGTGGTGATCGGCAAGAAGGGCGCCGACATTGAAAAGCTGCGCAAGCGCGTGGCCGAAATGACGGGCTCGGAAGTGCACCTCAACATCGTTGAAGTGCGCAAGCCCGAGATCGACGCCACCCTGGTCGCCGACAACATTGCCCAGCAGCTCGAACGCCGCGTGGCCTTCCGCCGTGCGATGAAGCGTGCCGTGCAGTCGGCTCAGCGCATGGGCGCCCTCGGCATCAAGATCACCTGCGCCGGCCGTCTGGGCGGCGCCGAAATCGCCCGCACCGAATGGTACCGTGAAGGCCGCGTGCCGCTGCACACGCTGCGCGCCGACGTCGATTACGGTGTCGCCACAGCCCACACGGCCTACGGCACCAACGGCGTGAAGGTCTGGATCTTCAAGGGTGAAATCCTCGAGCACGACCCGATGGCCACCGACAAGCGCTTTGCGGAACAGCAGGAAGGCGGCGGAAGCCGTCCGCCGCGCCGCGAAGAGCGGAATTGAGACAGCGAGTAGATCATGCTGCAACCAAAGAAAACAAAGTACCGCAAGGCCCACAAGGGCCGCATCCATGGCAATGCCACGAGCTGCAATACGCTCGACTTCGGCAACTTCGGTCTCAAGGCTCTTGAGCCGGAGCGCCTGACGGCCCGCCAGATCGAAGCGGCCCGCCGCGCTCTTGCCCGTGGCATGAAGCGCGCCGGCCGCATCTGGATCCGTGTCTTCCCGGACGTTCCGGTCTCCAAGAAGCCAGCCGAAGTCCGCATGGGCTCCGGCAAGGGTTCCACGGAATACTGGGCCGCCCGCGTGAAGCCGGGCCGCGTGCTGTTCGAAATCGACGGCGTTCCGCGCAATGTCGCTGAGGAATCCCTCAGCCTTGCCGCCGCCAAGTTGCCCATCAAGACGCGCTTTGTTGCGCGCCTCGGTGAATAAGGGGAGAGAGCATCATGAAGATGAGTGACGTTCGCGCCCTCAGCAGCGACCAGATCAAGGACGAAATCCTGAAGCTCCGCAAGGAGCAGCTGAACCTGCGTTTCCAGCGCGCCTCAGGCCAGCTGGAAAAGACCAACCGCATCCGCCAGATCCGCCGCGACATCGCCCGTCTCAAGACGCAGGCGACCGTGTCGGCCAAGGCCAAGTAAGAGAGACGCAAGAACATGCCCAAGCGCATCCTGCAAGGTGTGGTCGTCAGCGACAAGAACGACAAGACCATCGTGGTGAAGGTGGAACGCCGCCTCCGCCATCCGGTGTTCAAGAAGACCGTGCGTGTGTCGAAGAAGTATCACGCCCATGACGAAAAGAATGAAGCCAAGGTTGGCGAGATCGTCCGCATCCAGGAGGCCCGGCCTCTGTCCAAGCAGAAGCGCTGGACACTGGTCGAGAAGGTCGACGCGGCCAAGGCTTGAACTGAACAGGTGAAACCATGATCCAACAAGAGACAAATCTCGACGTTGCCGACAATTCCGGTGCCCGCCGCGTTCAGTGCATCAAGGTGCTCGGCGGCTCCAAGCGCCGTTACGCTGGCGTGGGCGACATCATCGTCGTGTCGGTGAAGGATGCCATTCCGCGCGGTCGCGTGAAGAAGGGCGCCGTCATGAAGGCGATCGTCGTGCGCACCGCCAAGGACATCCGCCGTGCGGATGGTTCGGCGATCCGCTTCGACCGCAACGCCGCGGTCCTCATCAATGCCCAGGGCGAGCCCGTGGGCACGCGTATCTTCGGACCGGTTCCGCGTGAACTGCGTTCCAAGAACCAGATGAAGATCATCTCGCTCGCACCGGAGGTCCTCTAACATGGCTGCGAAGCTGAAAATCAAGAAGGGTGACAAGGTTGTTGTCATCGCCGGCAAGGACAAGGGCAAGCAGGGCGAAGTCCTGCGTGTCATCCCCACGGAAAACCGCGCCGTCGTCTCGGGTGTGAACGTTGCCAAGCGTCACACCAAGCAGACGCCGACCCAGGAAGGCGGCATCGTTCAGCAGAGCATGCCGATCCACATTTCGAACATCGCGCTGCGCGACCCGAAGGACGGCAAGCCGACCCGCGTGGGCTTCAAGACCCTCGCCGACGGCAAGAAAGTCCGCGTTGCCAAGCGTTCAGGAGAGACGATCAATGGCTGAGGAAAAGAAAGCCAAGCCGGCGGCCGCCAAGGCTGACAAGCCCGCCGCCAAGGCTGAGAAGGGCGCCAAGAAGGCTGCCGAGAAGTCTGGCGTGGCTGATGCCAATGCCGGCCTGCCGGAAAACTATGTGCCGCGCCTTCGCAAGTTCTACGACGAAACCGTGAAGCCCGACATGATCAAGCAGTTCGGCTACAAGAACGTCATGGAAGTGCCGAAGATCACCAAAATCGTCCTGAACATGGGCGTCGGTGAAGCCACGCAGGACTCCAAGTTGGTGAACGTCGCCGCTTCGGAACTGGAAAAGATCGCCGGCCAGAAGCCCGTGATCACCAAGTCCCGCAAGGCGATCGCGCAGTTCAAGATCCGCGAGAACCTGGCGATCGGCACCAAGGTGACGTTGCGCAAGACCCGCATGTACGAGTTCATGGACCGCCTCATCACCGTGGCCCTGCCGCGCGTGCGTGACTTCCGCGGCCTGACGGACCGTTCCTTCGACGGCCGTGGCAACTACGCCATGGGCATCAAGGAACACATCGTTTTCCCGGAAATCGACTACGACAAGATTGACCGGGTGTGGGGCATGGACGTGATCGTCTGCACGTCCGCGAAGACCGACGAGGAAGCCCGCGCGCTTCTCGCCGCCTTCAACTTCCCCTTCCGCAAGAGCCAGCGCAAAGCGGCTTAAGGAGAGAGTTTATTTCATGGCAAAGACAAGCTCGATCAACCGCAACGACAAGCGCCGCAAGATGGCGAAGTCTGCCGAAGGCAAGCGCAAGCGGCTGAAGGCCCTGATCCGCAACAAGACCACCCCGATGGAAGAGCGTTTCGCCGCTGTCCTGAGGCTGGCGGAAATGCCGCGCAACTCCGCCAAGGTGCGCATCCACAACCGCTGCGAAGTGACAGGCCGTTCGCGCGCCTATTACCGCAAACTCAAGATGTCGCGTATCGCGCTGCGCGATCTGGCCAACCAGGGTCTCATCCCCGGCATGGTCAAGTCGAGCTGGTAAGAGAGGATCAGGAATATGTCCATGAACATCAGTGATCCCGTCGGTGATATGCTGGCGCGCATCCGCAACGCTCAGGAGCGTGGCAAGAACAAGGTGGCCGTGCCGCCGTCCCGCCTGCGCGAGCGTGTGCTCGAAGTGCTGCACCGGGAAGGCTATATCCGCGGTTTCACCACCATCGAGAAGGACGGCAAGTCCGAGATCGAGGTTGAACTGAAGTATTTTGATGGCGCTCCCGTCATCAAGGAAATCCACCGTGTGTCGAAGCCCGGCCGCCGGGTCTACGCCTCTGTGTCCACTCTGCCGTCCGTTTACAATGGTCTCGGCATCTCCATCCTCTCCACGCCGAAGGGCGTGATGTCGGATGCCGATGCCCGCGCCCAGAACGTCGGCGGCGAAGTGCTCTGCACGGTCTTCTAAGGAAGCGAACGATGTCACGTATCGGCAAGAAAGCAGTCCCGGTTCCGGCAGGCGTCACGGTCAACGTGTCGGGCCAGACGGTATCGGTGAAGGGCCCGAAGGGCGAGCTCAAGGAAATCCTCAACGAGCAGGTTCTCGTGAAGATGGAGCAGGGCGGCGTCAAGGTGGACCCGATCAATGAATCCAAGCTGGCACGCTCCGCCTGGGGCATGTCGCGCACGCTCGTCGCCAACATGGTGAAGGGTGTGACGGATGGCTACACCAAGTCGCTGGAAATCAACGGCGTGGGTTACCGCGCCGCTGTCGCCGGCAAGAGCCTTCAGCTCAACCTCGGCTACAGCCACGACGTCAACTACCCGATCCCCGCAGGGATCGAGATCAAGACGCCGAAGCCCACGGAAATCGTGATCTCCGGCATCGACAAGCAGCAGGTTGGCCAGGTCGCCGCCGAAATCCGCGAATGGCGCGGCCCGGAACCCTACAAGGGCAAGGGCATCAAGTACGCCGGCGAACACATCTTCCGCAAGGAAGGGAAGAAGAAGTAAGGGACACGCATCATGGCGAAAGTCACTCCCCTCAATTTGCGCAAGGCCCGCGTCCGCAAGGCGCTTGCCGAGCGCCTCAACGGCCGCCCGCGCCTTTCGGTGCACCGGTCGTCCAAGAACATCTATGCCCAGGTCATTGATGATGCGAAGGGCGTGACTGTCGCCTTTGCCTCGACCATGGAAAAGGATTTCAAGGCCGGCAAGAAGACGGGCGCCGACAAGGCGGCCGCCGAAGCCATCGGCAAGCTCGTTGCCGAGCGCGCCATCAAGGCCGGAATCAAGGACGTCGTCTTCGACCGCGGCGGTTACATCTATCATGGGCGCATCAAGGCGCTCGCCGACGCCGCCCGTTCTGGCGGACTGAATTTCTAAGGATAGCGGAGCACACATGGCTAAGGAACGTGCCGAACGCGGTGAGCGCAAAGACCGCGGCGATCGCGACGAGAAGGACAGCGAGTTCATTGACAAGCTGGTCCACATCAACCGCGTCGCAAAGGTGGTGAAGGGCGGCAAGCGCTTTGGTTTCGCTGCTCTCGTCGTCGTCGGCGACCAGAAGGGCCGCGTCGGCTTCGGCCACGGCAAGGCGCGTGAAGTGCCGGAAGCTGTGCGCAAGGCCACCGAAGGTGCCAAGCGCGCGCTCATCCGGGTGCCGCTGCGCGAAGGCCGCACGCTGCATCATGACGTCAACGGACGCTGGGGTGCGGGCAAGGTCACGCTGCGCACGGCGCCGGCAGGTACCGGCATCATCGCCGGCGGCCCGATGCGCGCTGTCTTCGAAAGCCTGGGCATGGCCGACGTTGTCGCCAAGTCCACCGGTTCCTCGAACCCCTACAACATGGTGCGCGCCACGATCGACGCGCTCAAGAAGCAG
The DNA here is from genome assembly GCA_016710435.1 of Hyphomicrobiales bacterium. Lineage (NCBI taxonomy): Bacteria > Pseudomonadati > Pseudomonadota > Alphaproteobacteria > Hyphomicrobiales > Hyphomicrobiales bacterium. Next base: position 2,856,971 of record JADJVV010000001.1, read on the forward strand.
ACATCTCCGCGCATGGTGGCCAACCGCCGTGGCAAGAAGGTCTCTGACGTGCTGCGCCGTGGCGGTGACGCCGCTGCCGTGGCCGAATAAGACAGGACGTGAAAACCATGGCCAAGAAAGACGCTGGCAAGACGATCACCGTGCAGCAGATGGCGAGCGCGAACCGCAAGCCCGGCATCCAGCAGCAGACGTTGATCGGCCTCGGCCTCAACAAGATCCGCAGCACCTCGACCCTGCAGGACACGCCTGCGGTGCGCGGCATGATCGCCAAGGTCGCGCATCTCGTGCGCGTCGTGGAATAAGGAACAGTTGCGATGAAGCTCAACCAGATCAGCGACAACAAGGGTGCCCGCAAGACCCGCACCCGTGTGGGCCGCGGCATCGGCTCCGGCCTCGGCAAGACCGCAGGACGCGGCGGCAAGGGCCAGACGGCCCGCAAGGGCGGCGCCAAGGCCGGCTTTGAAGGCGGCCAGATGCCAATCTACCGCCGTCTGCCGAAGCGCGGCTTCAACAAGCCGAACCCGGTTGAATACAACGAGGTCAACCTCGCCCGTGTGCAGACCGCCATCGATTCGAAGAAGCTCGACGGCAAGTCTCCCATCACCGCTGCGGCACTCCTTGCTGCCGGTGTGATCTCCAAGCTGGAAAAGGGCGGTGTCCGCCTGATCGGCAAGGAGAAGTTCACCGCGAAGCTCGCTTTCGAAGTGTTCTACGCCACGAAGGGCGCCGTCGCTGCCGTTGAAAAGGCAGGCGGCAGCGTGAAGATCCTGCGCCCCGCGCCGGAAGCCAAGCAGGCTTGATAGCCTCCGCCGGGAAACCCACATAACGGGTTTCCCCGGCGGATATTGGAGCACGACCCATGGCATCGATGGCAGAACAGCTGGCTGCGAATATGAGCTTCAGCGCTCTTGCGAATTCGCAGGAGCTGAAGAATCGCATCTGGTTCACCCTGGGCGCACTGATCGTTTATCGCCTCGGCTCCTACATTCCGATTCCGGGTATCGATTCGCTCGCACTCGAGCAGTTTGCCACGCAGAATTCCGCCGGCATCCTGGGCTGGATGAACAGCCTCGCCGGTGGCGCGCTCGGCCGCATGGCCATCTTCGCCCTCAACGTGATGCCGTACATCTCGGCATCGATCATCATGCAGCTCATGACCAGCGTGTCGCCCACGCTGGAAGCCCTCAAGAAAGAGGGTGAGTCGGGCCGCAAGAAGATCAACCAGTACACCCGCTATTTCACCGTGCTGCTCGCCGCATTGCAGGCTTACGGAATCGCTGTCGGTCTCGAAGGGCAGAGCGGTATCGTCACCGATCCCGGAATCTTCTTCCGCGCCTCCACGGTCATCACGCTGACCGGTGGCACGCTCTTCCTGATGTGGCTCGGCGAACAGATCACCTCGCGCGGCATCGGCAACGGTGTGTCGCTGATCATCTTCTCTGGCATCGTGGCCAACCTGCCATCGGGTGTTGCGGCGTTGCTGGAGTTGGGCCGCACAGGCCAGATGTCGTTCTTCCTGATCCTTGCGATCATTGTGATGGCCTTCGCCGTCATTGCCTTCATCGTGCTGGTGGAGCGCGCCCAGCGCCGCCTCTTGATCCAGTATCCGAAGCGCCAGGTTGGCATGAAGATGACGCAGGCCGAATCCTCGCACCTGCCCATCAAGATCAACACGGCCGGCGTCATTCCGCCGATCTTCGCCTCGTCGTTGCTGCTGCTGCCCATCACGGTTGCCAACTTCTCCGCCGGCAAGGGTCCGGAATGGCTGAACCAGGTCACCGCCTTGCTCGGCCACGGCCGCCCGCTCTATCTCCTGCTGTTCGCAGCACTCATCGTCTTCTTCAGCTTCTTCCAGACCTCCATCATGTTCAACCCGAAGGAGACGGCGGATAACCTGAAGAAGTCCGGCGGCTTTATCCTTGGCATCCGTCCGGGCGAGAAGACTGCGGAATATCTAGACTGGATTCTCACGCGCCTCACCGTCATCGGTGCTGCATATCTCGTCTTTATCTGTCTCATTCCGGAATTCCTGGTCGGCTATTCGGGCATTCCCTTCTACTTCGGCGGCACCTCGCTGCTGATCGTTGTCAGTGTCACGCTGGATACTGTTGCCCAGTTGCAGGGCCACATGCTGGCGCAGCAGTATGGCAAGCTCCTTGAGAAGGCTTCTCTTCGGAGCAAGAAGAAATGAACATCATCTTGTTGGGGCCGCCCGGAGCGGGGAAGGGCACCCAGGCAAAGATCCTTGAAGAAAAGCACGGCCTGAAGCAGCTCTCCACCGGAGACATGCTGCGCGCGGCGATTGCCGCCGGGACGGACGTGGGCAAGAAGGCCAAGGCCATCATGGACCGCGGCGATCTGGTCTCCGACGACGTCATCATCGGCATCGTCTCCGAGCGCATGGACAAGCCCGACATCACCGCAGGCGTCACCTTCGACGGTTTCCCCCGCACCCCGGCCCAGGCAGAAGCCCTGGACAAGATGCTGGCGGGCCGGAAACAGAAGCTGGACGCCGTGATCGAGATGAAGGTCGACGACGAGGCGCTGGTGGAGCGCATCTCCGGCCGTTACACCTGCGCCAAGTGCGGGCAGGGCTACCACGAGAAATTTGCTCCGGCCAAGACGCCGGGCGTCTGCGACGTGTGTGGGGGAACCGAGTTCACCCGCCGTCCCGACGACAACGAAAAGACGGTCCGTGACCGTCTTCAGGTTTACAACAAGCAGACTGCTCCGCTGGTGGCGTACTACGCCGCCAAGGGCAACCTGCATGTGATCGACGGCATGGCCGATATCACCCGTGTAACGGGGGCGATCGGCTCGGTGCTGGAGAAGGTAAGGGGCTGAAAAGAGGGCCGTCTATTGGGGTTGACGCCTTGGCGATTCACCCCTATGGACCACCCAATTCCAGCTTTATAGGGGCTCGTTTGGGAGATTCTTCTTCCGGACGCGGCCTCACACGTTTGGGAAAATCGCGCGGAAACAACCCGCCGCACGGTAACCCGATGACACCAGTTTGGGCCTTTAAGCCCTTGAATTGATTGGGAGACTACCAGTGGCCCGTATTGCAGGCGTCAATATTCCGACCAACAAGCGCGTTGAAATCGCGCTGCGTTACATTCACGGCATTGGCCCGGTCAATGCCAAGATCATCTGCACCGAGGTCAAGATTCCGGCCTCCAAGCGCGTCAACGAACTGTCTGACGCCGAAGTGCTGGCGATCCGCGAAATCATCGATCGCGACTACACGGTGGAAGGCGATCTTCGCCGCGAAGTGTCGATCAACATCAAGCGCCTCACCGATCTCGGCACCTATCGTGGCATGCGCCACCGCAAGGGTCTGCCGGTCCGTGGCCAGCGCACCCATACAAACGCCCGCACCCGCAAGGGTCCGGCCAAGCCCATCCAGGGCAAGAAGAAGTGAGGCATCTGATCAATGGCTAAGGAAGCAGCAGCCCGTGGCGGCAAGCGCAAGGAACGCAAGAACGTCTCCTCCGGCGTGGTGCATGTGAACTCGTCGTTCAACAACACCATGATCACCATCACCGACGTGCAGGGCAACACCATTGCCTGGGCCTCGGCTGGCAAGCTCGGTTTCAAGGGTTCGCGCAAGTCCACGCCGTATGCAGCCCAGGTTGCCGGCGAGCAGGTGGCCCGCGCCGCCATGGAACACGGCATGCGCACGGTCGAAGTGGAAGTCTGCGGCCCGGGTTCGGGCCGTGAGTCGGCTCTCCGCGCCCTTCAGGCCGCCGGCCTGCAGGTGACGTCGATTCGCGACGTGACGCCGATCCCGCACAATGGTTGCCGCCCGCCGAAGCGCCGCCGCGTCTAACGGCCTGCTGAAGTGACATTGGCCGGGGTCTTCCCCGGCCTTCGACGGAATTGAAGTGGCAGGCGAATGCGCGCCTGCCGGAGGCTCTTGGGAACATGAACATGCAGGTCAATCAGAAGAACTGGCAGGAACTCATCCGCCCCAGCAAGATCGACATTCAGTCCGGCAAGGACAAGCGCCGCGTGGCGACCATCGTTGCCGAGCCGCTGGAGCGGGGTTTTGGAACGACGCTCGGCAACGCCCTGCGCCGCATCCTCCTGTCGTCGCTGCAGGGCGCTGCCGTGACGAGCGTGCACATCGACGGCGTTCTGCACGAGTTCTCCTCGATCGCCGGCGTCCGTGAGGACGTGACGGACATCGTCCTGAACATCAAGGAAATCGCTTTTGCGATGCATGCCGAAGGCCCCAAGCGCATTTCGCTGCGCAAGGAAGGCCCGGGCGTGGTCCGCGCCGGCGACATCCAGCAGACCTCGGACATCGCCATCCTGAACCCCGAGCACGTGATCTGCACCCTCGACCAGGGCGCGGAACTGCGCATGGAATTCACGGTCAACAACGGCAAGGGCTATGTGCCCGCCGAAAAGAACCGCCCCGAAGATGCCCCCATCGGCCTCATCCCGGTGGATTCGATCTACTCGCCGGTCCGCAAGGTGTCCTACCGCGTGGAAGCCACGCGCGAAGGCCAGGTGCTGGACTACGACAAGCTGATCATGACCGTTGAAACCAACGGCTCGGTCTCGCCGGAAGACGCCGTGGCCTACGCCGCCCGCATTCTGCAGGACCAGATCTCGGTCTTCATCAACTTCTCGGAACCCGTGCAGCACGTGGTCGAGGAGCAGCGTTCGGAACTGCCGTTCAACGCGGCACTCCTGAAGAAGGTGGACGAGCTGGAGCTCTCCGTCCGTTCCGCCAACTGCCTGAAGAACGACAACATCGTCTACATCGGCGATCTCATCCAGAAGACCGAGGCAGAGATGCTGCGCACGCCGAACTTCGGCCGCAAGTCGCTGAACGAGATCAAGGAAGTCCTGGCCCAGATGGGCCTCCATCTTGGCATGGAAGTGGCCAACTGGCCGCCGGAGAACATTGAAGAGCTCGCCAAGAAGCTTGAGACCCATTACTGATTTTTGAGGCAGCGCGCATTGCGCCCCGCCGTTGAGTTGAAGGAGAAGTAACATGCGTCATGGATTTAGCGGCCGCCGCTTTAACCGTACGTCCGAGCACCGCAACGCCATGTTCGCCAACATGTCGGCGTCGCTCATCAAGCACGAGCAGATCGTGACCACGCTGCCCAAGGCGAAGGACCTGCGTCCCATCGTCGAGAAGCTGGTGACGCTGGCCAAGAAGGGCGGGCTCCATGCACGCCGTCAGGCCATCTCCCAGATCAAGGACGAAGCACAGGTCCGCAAGCTGTTTGACGTGCTGGCAGCCCGCTACAAGGACCGCAAGGGCGGCTATCTCCGCATCATGAAGGCGGGCTTCCGCTACGGCGACAATGCCCCGGTGGCCGTCATTGAATTCGTCGACCGCGACGTCAACGAAAAGGGCAAGGACTCCGGCCCCAAGCAGGTCAAGGAAGAAGCCCCCGCCGAAGCCGCGGCATAAGCCGACGCTTCAGCAACGAATTGAAAAGGGCCCCGCATGGGGCCCTTTTTGTTGAAGCTCTCGCCATTGTGGCATCGTCCGCTGTGGACTGCCGGCTGAAAGGCGGAACGCTCCGCAGGGCCGTCCCTCACATCTCCAGCACATGATCGACGGCGACGATCTGGTGTTCGCCGTAGCCGTTGAAGCGCGTGGCCGTGGCGAGGCCGTAGGCGCCGAGGGTGCCGAATTCGATGTAGTCGCCCTCCCGCAACCCTTCCAGGATGTCGAGGCGGTGCGGCAGCACGTCCAGCGGATCGCAGGTGGGGCCGAAGACCTTCCACGACTTGGCGTGGCCTTCGATTTCCTTGCCGTCCCGCCACACGCGGAAGGGCGGGCGCAGGTCGGGTGCCTGCATGTATTCCATGAGCCCGCCATAGACGCCGTCATTGATGAAGATGTCATCGCCATCCGAGCACACCAGCTTCACCCTGGTGAGCAGCGACATGCACGTCGCCACCATGCCGCGGCCGGGCTCGCATTCGAGCCTGGGGTGCTGTGCGCCAAAGGTGCGCACCACGGCATTCTCGATGGCACGGAAGAACACCTCAGGTTCCGGCGCCGTGGACAGTTCATAGTTGGCCGGGAATCCGCCGCCCACATTCAAAACGCCGACCGACACTCCGGCCTGCGTGGCAATGCGCGCCGCAGCTTCGATGTGGCGCACGTAGACTTGCGGCTCCTTCGATTGCGAACCCGGATGGAAGGTGAGCACGGGCTGATAACCCAGCGCCACCACCTGCTGAAGCAATTCCACGCAGGTGTGTTCCGGTGCGCCGAACTTCGTGGAGAAATCATGGGCCGAGGAACCGCGGTCGCGCGGCAGCACCAGACGGACGGCAATCTCCACCGTCGCGTCGGCACCCAATACTTCGTGAATCTTCTGCAGTTCCTCGCGGCAATCCACCACGAAGCGGCGGCAGTGATAGCTCCGATACGCGGACTCGATCTCGCGGCGCGATTTCACCGGGTTGTGGTAATGGAAATGCGCCTTGGGCTGCACGGCATGCACCGCCGCCATTTCATGCACGCTCGCCACGTCCCAGGACGAGATACCGGCTTCGGCCAGCGTCGCCAGCACGTCCCGCGAGGGATTGCATTTCACCGCATAGGTGACGAGGCCGGGAAAGAGCGACAGGAACTGCTGCGCCCGTGACTTGAGTTCGGCGGCGGAAAAGCAGAACAGCGGCTCATCCGGCTGCTGCGCGGCGGCCACCTGGCCGGCATTTTCGTAGATGTTGCGTGGAGCGAACTGCGGCGTGATGACGGTGGCTGCGGACATGATTCCCTCCCAAGGTGAGCGGGAAACATGACGCTGACACGTGACGGCTGAAAGACGGCATTCTGTTGCCAATCGCCGAAAAGACCGTCATAATGACGGTATTTACGTCAGGATGCATAATGACGGCCAAGGACGATGAACTGCTCGGCCTGTTGCGACTCAACGCGCGCGAACCCGTGGCCTCGCTCGCCCGCAAACTCGGCCTGTCCCGCACCACGGTCCAGGACCGCCTCCGCCGGTTGGAAGAGAGCGGCGTCATCGCCGGTTATGCCGTGAAGTTGGGGGCGGACACCCGCGCCGCGGGCCTCGCCGCCATGATTTCGCTGGGGGCCGAGCCCAAGAAACAGATCGAGGTCTCCCGCGCCGTCTCACGCATTCCACAGGTGGAAACGCTCTATGCGGTGAGTGGCAAATTCGACTATGTGGCGCTGGTGCGGGCAGGCACGGCGGAGGAGATCGACCGCCTGATTGACCAGATGACGCAGTTGCCGGGCGTGATCGACGTGGAAACCTCAGTCATTTTGTCAACAAAACTGGATCGCAGATAACACTACGACGCGAAGGGCGATTTGCCGGCGCGCAACAAGGACGGACATCCATGCTTCGAGTTCTCTCGCTTTTCCTCCTGTGCATTGTGCTGGGGCAGGGGGCGCTTGCCCAGACCGCAAGACAGGTGCCGCAAACCCGCGCGGAGGTTTCGCTTTCCTTCGCCCCCGTGGTGAAGCGTGCAGCACCAGCAGTGGTGAACGTCTACGCCAAGACACTGGTGGCCGAGCGCCAGCCCGACCTGCAGGCAGACCCGTTCTTCCGCCGCTTCTTCGGCGAGAACGGAACCTTCGGGCGGCCGCGCGAACGGGTGAAGAATTCCCTCGGCTCCGGCGTGGTGGTCGATGGTTCGGGCGTCATCGTCACCAACAATCATGTGGTGGCCGGCGCCACGGAACTGCGTGTGGTCCTCGCCGACAAGCGCGAGTTCGAGGCCAAGGTGCTGCTGACGGACGATCGCACCGACCTTGCCGTCCTCAAGATCGATCTGAAGGATGAAGAACTGCCAGCCCTGCCGCTGTCCAATTCCGATGATCTCGAAGTGGGTGATCTCGTTCTCGCCATCGGCAATCCCTTCGGCGTGGGCCAGACCGTGACCAGCGGAATCGTTTCGGCACTCGCGCGCACCCGCGTGGGCGTCACCGACTACCAGTTCTTCATCCAGACCGATGCGGCCATCAATCCCGGAAACTCCGGTGGCGCGCTCGTCAACATGAAGGGCGAACTCGTCGGCATCAACACGGCCATCTTCTCGAAGTCGGGTGGCTCCATCGGCATCGGCTTCTCCATTCCCTCCAACATGGTGCAGACGGTGGTGGACAGCGCCGAGTCCGGCGATACGAAGATCCGTCGCCCCTGGCTTGGCGTGCAGTTGCAGGACGTGACGCCTGACCTGGCGGACAGCCTGGGTCTGGCACGGCCGGAAGGTGCGTTGATCGCCAAGCTGCATCCCGACAGCCCGCTCGCCGCGGCGGGGCTGAAGCGCGGCGATGTCATCATCGGCTTTGAAGGCCGCGCCATCGACAGTGCGCAGGAATTTGGCTTCCGCGTTGGCACGGCAAAGATCGGTGAAACGCGCATCGTCGAATACCGCCGCAACAACGAGGATTTCGAAACACGCCTTCACATGGTGGCCGCCCCGGAATCAACGCCCCGCGATGAATGGAAAATCACGGGCGACTCTCCCTTCCAGGGCATGACGGTGGCGAATCTTTCGCCATCGGTGGCGGAGGATGTCGGCATGGCGGCGGATGCCACCGGCGTGGTGGTGACTGCGGTCGATTCCGGCACCGCCCAGCGCTTCTTCAAGAAGGGTGATCTTCTGCTTCTCGTGAACCGCAAGGAAATCGACACGGTGAAGGACCTTCGTGACGCGCTGGCCGACGACCAGGGCCGCTGGTCCATCGCCATCGAACGCGGTGGCAAGCAGATCGCTGTCCGCTTCCGCTGATGAGCAACCTCTTCGACGCGGGCGGCGTAACGCGCGAGGGGCCCCGGCCGCTCGCCGACCGCCTGCGTCCCCAACGCCTCTCGGATGTGGTGGGCCAGGATCATCTGGTGGGTGAGGAGGGCACGCTCACGCGCATGCTCGCGGCAGGCCGTATTCCCTCGATCATCCTCTGGGGTCCGCCCGGTACGGGCAAGACCACCATGGCCCGCTTGCTGGCGGGCGAAACAGGTCTGGTCTTCGAGCAGATGTCGGCCATCTTCTCCGGCGTTGCAGACCTGAAGAAGGCATTCGAGCAGGCCCGCATGCGTCGGGAGCAGGGCCGCTCCACGCTGCTGTTCGTGGATGAGATTCACCGCTTCAACAAATCACAGCAGGATTCCTTCCTGCCCTTTGTTGAGGATGGCACCATCACATTGGTGGGCGCCACCACCGAGAACCCGTCGTTCGAGTTGAACGGCGCGCTCCTGTCCCGCTGCCAGGTGCTGGTGCTGAACCGGCTCGACGACGAAGCCCTCGATGCCCTTGTCCGCCGCGCCGAAGTGTTCGAGCGCCGTAGCCTGCCGCTCACGCCGGAATCGCGCTCGGCCCTCATCGCCATGGCCGATGGCGACGGCCGCTATTTCCTGAACCTGGTGGAAGAGGTGTTTGCAGGCGTGCCCGAAGGCGGGGCCGCACTCGCGCCCGAACAGCTGGGCAAGATCGTCGCCAAGCGCCTGCCGCTCTACGACAAGGCGGCCGATGGCCACTACAATCTCATTTCCGCCCTGCACAAGTCGGTGCGTGGCTCGGACCCTGATGCAGCACTCTATTATCTTGCGCGCATGCTGACAGCGGGCGAGGACCCGCTGTTCATCGCCCGCCGCCTGGTGCGCATGGCGAACGAAGACGTGGGGCTGGCGGACCCCGAAGCCGTGACTCAGGCGCTTGCCGCCAAGGATACCTACGAGTTCCTGGGTTCGCCGGAAGGCGAACTGGCCCTCGCGCAGGCCTGCGTCTACATCGCGGCCGCGCCGAAATCGAACGCGCTCTACACGGCCTTCAAGCAGGCGATGGCGAAGGCCCGAGAGACGGGCTCCCTGATGCCGCCGAAAACGATTCTCAATGCGCCGACGAAGATGATGAAGCAGCAGGAATACGGCGCAGGCTACCGCTACGACCACGACGAGCCCGAGGCCTTCTCCGGCCAGAACTATTTCCCCGACGCCATTCCCCGGCAGCGCTTCTACGATCCGGTGGAACGCGGGTTTGAGCGTGAGTTGAAGAAGCGGCTGGACTACTGGGCCAAGCTCCGCAAGGAGCGGGGCTGACCGAAGAACTCACATTGCCGCGCGGATCATCTCCGCCTGTTTTGCCAACGTAGCCTGATCCGCCATGCCGCCCACATGCGGCTTCACGGTGTCACCCGTCTTCAGCGGCAGCACGTGGAAATGCAGGTGGAACACCGTCTGCCCGGCTGCCTGTTCATTGTACTGGCGCACCTGGCAACCATCAGCGCGGAAAGCCTTCATGGCGGCGCGCGCCACCTTTTGAACCGTGGCCATGACGTGACCCAACACCGCAGGATCGGCATCCAGCAAATTGCGTGAACCCTGCTTCGGAATGACGAGGCAATGGCCTTCAACCATCGGCATCACATCCATGAAGGCATAGGTGTGGTCGTCTTCGTGGATCTTGTGGGAGGGAATCTCGCCCTTCAGGATCTTGGCAAAGATGTTGTTGGGATCATAGGCGGTCATGCGGTGCTCCCGTGTGCAAGCCAGTCGGCAAAATCCCTGAGCGCGCGCGCCGTATAGGCCCGCTTGCGCGCCACGCCCTTCTCGGTGTGCTTCATGCCCTTCGCCAGATAATCCGTAGGCGGAGGAAACAGCCCGAAGTTCACGTTCATCGGTTGGAACGAAGATTTCGCACCATCCGTCGTGACGAGGTGGCCGCCTGTGATGTGGTTGATGAGCGCACCATGGGCCGTGGTGGCGGGCGGAACCGTGAAAGCCTTGCCCAGGCGTTCGGCCGCCGCCATGCGGCCAGCCATGATGCCCATGGCCGCACTTTCCACATAGCCTTCGACGCCCGTGATCTGACCGGCAAAACGCAGGCGCGGATCAGCTTTGAGCCGCATGAAGCCATCCAGCACCTTCGGCGAATTGAGGAAGGTGTTGCGGTGCAGGCCGCCCAGACGCGCAAACTCCGCATTCTCCAGCCCAGGGATCGTCCGGAACACGCGCACCTGTTCGGCGTATTTCAGTTTCGTCTGGAAACCCACCATGTTGTAGAGAGTGCCCAGTGCATTGTCCTGGCGGAGCTGCACCACCGCATAGGCCTTGACCGTGGGGTTGTGGGCATTGGTGAGGCCCATGGGCTTCATCGGCCCGAAGCGCAGCGTCTCAGGTCCGCGCTCCGCCATGACCTCGATCGGGAGGCACCCGTCGAAGTAGGGCGTGGTCTTCTCCCATTCCTTGAAGTCTCCCTTGTCACCCTCGTTCAAGGCCGTGATGAAGGCCTCGTACTGCGCCTTGTCCATGGGGCAGTTGATGTAGTCTTTGCCCGTGCCGCCGGGCCCCACCTTGTCGTAGCGGGACTGGAACCAGGCCACATCCATGTTGATCGACTCGCGGTGGATGATGGGAGCGATGGCATCGAAGAAGGCAAGGTCGGCTTCGCCCGTCAGTCCGCGCACGGCCTCGGCCAGGGCAGGAGAGGTGAGGGGCCCCGTGGCGATGATGACCTTGTCCCATTCGGAAGGCGGCAGACCCGCCACTTCGCCGCGCGCGATCCGGATCAGCGGATGCGCCTCGATGCGCCGCGTCACCTCAGCCGAAAAACCGTCGCGGTCCACGGCGAGCGCGCCACCTGCGGGAACCTGATGCAGTGCCGCCACCTGCATGAGCAAGGAACCCGCCATGCGCATTTCCTCATGCAGCAGACCCACGGCATTCTGGTCCTTGTCGTCGCTGCGGAAGGAATTCGAACAGACGAGTTCGGCGAGGCCATCCGTCTTGTGGGCATCGGTGGCAACCACAGGCCGCATCTCGTGCAGCACCACAGGCACGCCAGCCTGCGCCAATGCCCAGGCTGCCTCAGATCCTGCCATGCCGCCGCCGATGACGTAAACGTCCTGCATCACACTCGCTGTCCCGTTGACCAAGGCGCTTCGACTACTCTTCAATCCCGTTCAATTCCAGTCCTTCCGCATTAACCACGGACGGCGACGAAGGATTTACGAAACCGTGATAGCGAGAGGCAAGACCAAGAGGGAATTGGCGTGGGCGGGTTTCTCAAGAACACTTCAGGCAACATGGCCGTGATCACGGCTCTTTGCGCAACGGCACTGCTGGGCGCCGCCGGCGTGGCGGTGGATTTCGTACGGCAGAACGACGAGGATACGGCCTATTCGGCGGCCGCCGATGCGGCGGCTCTTGCGGGTGCCGCTTTGATCCGTGAGCATACGGATTGGTCCGCCGGCAAGATCAAGACGGATGCAAAGGCCGAGGCGTTGAAAAGCTGGAAGGCAAATCTCACGCCATCGCTCTATGACCAGCTCAAAACGCCCGATGTGAAAATCGTCCACTCCGGCATGGAATGGACCGTCCGCGTCTCCTACGCCGGCACGATGCCGACGTCGCTGCTCGCGGTCACGGGCGTGACGTCCGTGCCGCTACGCGGGGAAGCCGTCTCGGCGGTGGGCCAGAACCAGACGCACTGGCAGTTCAATTTCGCCATCGACACATCATCATCCATGGGCATCGGCGCCACCCAGGCCGACATGGACGCCATGGTGGCGGACCCGAACATTGGCTGCATGTTTGCCTGCCATAATAGCGCCACCAATGCCGATACCGTGCACCAGGCCCGCATCGCAGGCTACAAACTCCGCCTCGACGTGGTCGACGAGGCGGTGGACAACACCATCGACATCATCAAGGGCAAGCCCTCGATCACGCCCAAGGCCGCGCTTTACGGAATCACCACCGGCATCACCGACCTCGTGAACGAGACGGCCAACCTCAACGACGTGAAGAACCACGATATCCAGGTGGCCTACATGAATGCCTCACTCGGCAACACGAACTACCGCGCTGCCATGGAAGAGCTGACCAGCAAGATCGGAACGGCGGGCGATGGCAGTTCCGCATCTAAACCTCGCAAGGTTGTCTTCATTGTCACCGACGGCATCCACGACACCACCGTGCCGGAACCCAACGTCGACTATTACTGGTGGGCTGACCATCAGCTTGGCACGCTGGACCCGTCCTTCTGCCAGGATATGAAGGACAAGGGCGTGATCGTCGGCGTTCTCTACATCAACTACATCGTGCCTGCCGGCTACGAGGGCGTGCTCACGGGCTATGAGAACAAGATCCTGCCCAACATGCAGGGCTGCGCCAGCGACGGCTTCTTCCACAACGCCACGGACAAGACCCAGTTGCAGGCGGCCTTCGCCGACATGCTGGCGAAAGCCTTCAATTCCGACGTACGCCTGACACAATAAACCCCTCGGACAGGCCTTCCCCCAGGGGAGGGCCGCCAGGCGCCCCGCGTGCTCTTGCCTTTTTAAATCCAGAGTGTAGGCAGGGCACATGCTTTCGGTATACGGCACAGACAAGGGCTGCCTGGTCGAACATTCCCGGTCAGGGGATGCGGCCTTGCTGTCCGTTGCCGTCTGGCTGGACATGGTGGAACCGACGGCCGAAGAGGAAAAGGACGTGGAAGCCGCCCTCGGCATCGACATCCCGACGCGCGGTGAACTCGAAGAAATCGAGGCCTCCAGCCGCCTCTATCAGGAAGACGGCGCGGCCTTTATGACCGCCAACCTGATCCGGCGCGGCGAGGACGACCGCCCGGAATCAAGCCCGGTGACATTCATCATCAAGGGCAACCAGCTTATCACCATCCGCTATCATCACCCGCAGGCTTTCCCGGTCTACATCAAGCAGGCCATGAAGCCGCAGGCCACCGCCATGACGGGCTGGGGCATCCTGATCAGCCTGCTGGAAGCCGTGGTTGACCGCGCCGCCGACCATCTGGAGCGCGTGGGCGCCATCGTTGACGATACATCCAAGCAGGTGTTCGACACCTCTTTCATCCAGCGTCCCGCCCGCAAGGGCCAGCGCCGCCGCAAGAAGCCCAAGAACCTCGAAGAACTTCTGGGCAAGGTGGGCGAGGAGGGCGACTTCACTTCCAAGATGCGCGAAAGCCTCGTCTCCATTGGGCGAATGGTGGCCTACATGCAGGCCATCATCGACCAGATGAAGCAGTCCAAGGACATGAAAGAGAACCGCGCTCGCATCAAGATTCTGCAGCGCGATATTCTCTCTCTTGCCGACCACTCCAGCTTCCTCTCGGGCAAGATCAGCTTCCTGCTGGATGCCGTGCTGGGCATGATCTCGATCGAGCAGAACGGCATCATCAAGATCTTCTCGGTGGCCGCGGTCGTGTTCCTGCCGCCCACGCTGGTGGCGTCCGTCTACGGCATGAACTTCAAGTACATGCCCGAGCTGGACTGGGAGTTTGGTTATCCCTGGGCAGTCTTCCTCATGATCCTCTCAGCCCTTCTGCCGTTCTGGTATTTCAAGCGAAAGGGCTGGCTGTGATGGGCTCCGTCGCCTGGGTCGCCCTGGGCGGTGCACTGGGCTCCGTCACGCGCTACGCCAGCATCAGGGGTCTTGCCGGCATCTTCGGCGAAGGCCAGCCCTGGGGCACGCTGACCGTCAACGTGGTTGGCAGTTTCCTGATGGGGCTTCTGGCGGCACTCATCGCCCGCAAATTCGCCGACGCGGATGCTGTGCGGGTCTTCCTGCTGCCGGGTTTCCTTGGCGGCTTCACAACTTTCTCGGCTTTCTCCCTCGATGTGTTCAACCTCATGCAGCGCGGTGAGAACGGCAGCGCGATCACCTATGTGTTGGGCTCGGTCATCCTCTCGCTCATTGCCGTCTTTGCAGGCTACGCCCTGATGGTGCGGAGCATCGCCTGATGGCTGAAGTGAAGCGCCACGTCGTCGCGGCGGAAGAGGACGGCATGCGTCTGGACCGATGGTTCAAGGTGCATTTCCCGCAGGTGACATTTGCCTATCTCAACAAGCTGACGCGCACCGGACAGGTGCGGATAGGGCCGGGGCGCTGCAAGACCAATGTCCGTCTCGTGCAGGGTCAGGAAATCCGCGTGCCGCCACTTGCATTCGATACGCGCCCAGCCGACGCGCCCAAGGGCGACGTGAAGCCGCTTTCCAAGGAAGAGCGCCGTTTCTTCGACTCGATGGTGATCCACGAGGACAGGGATATCTATGTCCTCAACAAGCCCTCGGGCTTTGCCGTGCAGGGTGGCAGCAAGACCCATCATCATCTGGACGGCCTGCTGATGGGCTTGGGCGTGGAGACGGGCGAGCGCCCGCTGCTGGTGCACCGCCTCGACCGTGATACCTCAGGTGTGATTGTCGTCGCCAAGCGCCGCGCTATTGCGGCGGCGCTGGGCAAGCTCTTCGCCACGCGCACGGTCAAGAAGACCTACTGGGCCGTTGTGAAGGGTGTGCCTCATCCCATGCAAGGCCGCATCGACGTGGCGCTGGTGAAGGCCAGGAGCGAAGATGGCGACCGCATGCGCGCCTCCCGCGAGGGCGAGGAGGAGGACGAGCAACACGCCGTCACCCAATACGCCGTGCTGGACCATGCCGCGAAGATCGCCGCGTGGATGTCGCTCCGTCCGCAGACCGGCCGCCAGCACCAGCTTCGCGCCCATATGGACCATCTTGGAACGCCCATCCTCGGCGACAATAAATACAATGGAGACAGCGACTTGCCGGACGGTGTTGAGAACCGGCTTCATCTCCACGCCCGCCGCCTCGTCTTCCCCCATCCGCGCGGCGGAACGGTGGATGTGACGGCTCCATTGCCGCAACACATGCTGGAGACCTTCACGCTCTTCGGCTTCGATCCCAAACGGTTTGACCGCGATGACGAGTGACGACGAATCCGACGACGCCCGCATGCGCCGCCTGATGAAGGACCGTTATGAACGGCCCTTGCCCAGGCGCTTTTACAAGACGGTGGCGATCGGCCCCCGCAACGAAATCCTGCTCGATGGTCGCGCCGTGAAGACGCCGATGAAGGCCCCGCTGGTTTTGCCGACCCGGGCGCTGGCGGAAGCTGTCGCCGCTGAGTGGGAGGCGCAGGACAAGGTCGTCAACCCCGGCGTCATGCCCGTGACCAAATATGCCAACACGGCAATCGACCGCGCCGTCTCGGAACGTCAATCCGTGCTGGATGATTTCGCAAGCTACGCGGGCTCGGACCTGGTCTGCTACCGCGCCGAAAAGCCACGCGAACTGGCGGACCTGCAATCCCGGCATTGGAATCCCGTGCTCGAAGATGCACGGGTAACGCTGGGGGCGGCGTTTAAGCCGGTACTGGGCATCGTGCATGTGGCGCAGGATGAGGCCTCAATTTCAGCAGCACGGTCAGCGGCGGCGGCACTCGATCCGTTCCGATTGACGGTGCTGTACAATCTCACGACGCTCACGGGTTCGGCACTGTTGTCCCTGATGCTTGTGGGTGGGCGTGCCAGTGCCGAGAAGGGGTGGAACGCGGCCCATGTGGACGAGGACTACCAGATTTCGGAATGGGGCGCCGACGACGAGGCCATGGCCCGCCGCGCCGGCCGCCGTCTCGATTTCGATGCCCTCATGGACATCCTGAACCGCCTGGACTGAGCTGCGCCCAAACGCCGCCGCACTTGTACGCCGGCCTTCCACCGCCTTATCTCCGTCACGATCGCCTTTGATAAGCCCTGCAACCAAGACGGGACCCCATCATGAACTTCAAGCTCATCGCCGCCCTTTCCCTCGCCACGCTCCTCACTGCAGGCGCTGTCATGGCCCAGTCCGCCCCAGCGGATCTTGTCTCGGCCTACAAGGCGGGGGTCGCCGCGGCCAAATGCGATTTGGGGCTCGATGCCGCCAAGGAAAGCGCCTTGGGCGATGCCGTGCAGCGCGTCGAACAGAAGAGCGGGCTGGCCCAGGATCAACTCGATGCGCTCTGGTCTGACACGCAAGCCGCCCATGATGCGGATGCAGCGGGCTTCTGCGGCAGCGCCGCAGGCGAGATCGACAAGACCATCGCCGCCGCCAAGTGATCGCGGGGAGTGGCGGCGACGTCTGATTCGCCATCCCGCAGTTTCCACCGGTGCCGGATTACGCTAGCCTCCCGGCATGGCACACGATCACCACGACGACGACCATCCCCACAACAGTGAACTCTCGCCCATCGAGTTGCGCGTCCGCGCGCTGGAATCGATTCTGGTCGAGAAAGGTTACGTCGATCCCGCCGCAGTTGAAGCCATCATCCAGACTTACGAAACGGAGATCGGTCCCCACCGCGGCGCCCGTGTTGTAGCGAAGGCCTGGAGCGATCCCGCCTTTGCCGCATGGCTGAAGGACGACGCCAGCGCCGCCATCGCATCGCTGGGCTACACCGGGCGGCAGGGCGAACACATGGTGGCCCTCTTCAACACACCTGACCAGCACAACATGGTCGTCTGCACCTTGTGCTCCTGCTACCCGTGGCCGGTGCTGGGCCTGCCGCCGGTCTGGTACAAGTCACCGCCCTATCGTGCCCGCGCCGTGAAGGAACCGCGCGCCGTTCTTTCCGAATTCGGTGTGGCTTTGCCGGACGGCAAGGAAGTTCGCGTGTGGGATTCGACCGCCGAGATGCGCTACCTCGTGATCCCCGAACGTCCCGCCGGCACGGAAGGCTGGAGCGAGGAGCAACTCGCCGCCATCGTCTCGCGGGATTCGATGATCGGCACTGCAATCGTCACGGTGTCCGCATGATCGGCGCCCAGGATCTCGGCGGCCGCGATGGCTTCGGCCCCATCAATCCGGAAAAGAACGAGCCGCTCTTTCATGCGGCCTGGGAGCGCCGTGTGCTGGGCTTCACCGTCGCCATGGGGGCAGGCGGGGCCTGGACAGGAGACCAGAACCGCCACAAGCGCGAGCAGCTGCCGCAGGACTTCTATTGGTCCGCCAACTACTACGACATCTGGCTGACGGCGCTCACCCAGAACCTGACGGAGCGCGGCATGGTGACGGAGCGCGACCTGGCCGCAGGCCACGCGGTCGATCCGCCCAAGCCGCCGCCACGCGTCCTGAAGGGCGATGCCGTGGCAGCAACGCTGAACCGCGGCTTTCCCTACATGCGCGAGGCGAAAGCGCCCGCCGTCTTCGGCGCCGGTGATGCCGTCCGGACCATCCGCAACGAAACGCCGGGACACACGCGCCTTCCGGCCTATGCCATGGAAAGAAACGGAGTGGTCGTCGCCGTGCGCGGCGTCCACGTCTATCCGGATTCAAACGGCATGGGGCAGGGCGAAGACCCGCGCTGGCTCTACACCGTGAAGTTCACGGCGCAGGAACTCTGGGGAGAACCATCGCCGGATTCCGTCTGTCTTGATCTTTGGGAGCCCTATCTTGTCCGCGCCTGAGCGCCAGCCCGAGACGCCCTTCGCCGCACCGTGGGAGGCGCAGGTCTTTGCCTTGACGGTGAAGCTGCACGAACGCGGGGTCTTCACGTGGAGCGAGTGGACGCATGTGCTCGGTGCCGAACTCCACGCCATGCCGGAGCGGCCGTATTATGAGTCATGGCTCGCCGCACTGGAGAAGATCGTCCAGGGCTACGGAGTGATGAGCGAACCTGAACGCCTGGCCCGCATTGCCGCTTGGGACAGGGCCGCGAAGGCAACGCCCCACGGCCAGCCCATACGTCTGGAAAACGGGGCAGGCGCGGACGGCCCGTCCTTTGACTTTTCGCCAGTTTGACCGGGACCAGCCTCCCGCCTAGAGCAATTGCCTGAGATTGTGTGGAGCGGATGAATGCATGAGATCCTTGAAAAGCTGGAGGCGCGCCGTGCCAATGCCCGCGCCGGCGGCGGACAGAAGCGGACTGACGCCCAGCACGCCCGCGGCAAGCTGACGGCCCGCGAGCGCATCGAACTGCTCCTCGACCAGAACTCGTTCGAGGAGTTCGACATCTACGTCGAACATCGCGCCACCGAATTCGGCATGGCGGAAACACGCATTCCGGGCGACGGCGTGGTGACGGGATGGGGCACGGTGAACGGTCGCGTCGTCTACGTATTCGCCAAGGACTTCACCGTCTTCGGGGGCTCGCTCTCGGAAACCCATGCCCGCAAGATTACCAAACTGCAGGACATGGCACTGCGCAACCGAGCACCCATCATCGGCCTGTTCGACGCCGGTGGCGCGCGCATCCAGGAAGGGGTGGACGCGCTTGCAGGTTATGGCGAGGTTTTCCAGCGCAACGTGCTATCCTCCGGCGTCATTCCGCAGATCTCCGTCATCATGGGGCCGTGCGCAGGCGGCGATGTGTATTCCCCCGCGATGACCGACTTCATCTTCATGGTCCGCGATACGAGCTACATGTTCGTGACCGGCCCCGACGTGGTGAAGACCGTGACCAACGAAACGGTGACGGCGGAAGAACTGGGCGGCGCCTCGGTCCACACCACAAGGTCATCGATTGCCGACCGCGCCTTCGACAACGACGTGGAAGCGCTGTTGCAGATGCGCCGCCTCATCGATTTCCTGCCCTCATCCAACACGGCAGACTTGCCGGAATTGCCGCAGCTGGACAGCGCAGAGGAATTGGTGCCGAGCCTCGACACGCTCATTCCGGCCAATCCCAACCAGCCCTATGACATGAAGGAGCTGATCCTCAAGACGGTGGACGAGGGTGACTTCTTCGAGATCCAGGAAGCCCATGCCCGCAACATCATCACCGGATTTGCGCGCATCAAGGGCCGTACAGTGGGGATCGTTGCGAACCAGCCCATGGTGCTGGCGGGCGTGCTGGATTCGGATGCAGGCCGTAAGAGCGCACGCTTCGTGCGCTTCTGCGATTGCTTCAACATCCCGGTCATCAGCTTCGTGGACGTGCCGGGTTTTCTGCCGGGCACGGCACAGGAATATGGCGGCCTGATCAAGCACGGCGCCAAGCTGCTCTTCGCCTACGCCGAAGCAACTGTGCCGAAGATCACCGTCATCACCCGCAAGGCCTATGGGGGAGCCTACGTCGTGATGGCCTCCAAGCACCTGCGTGGCGACATCAACTATGCCTGGCCCACAGCCGAAATCGCCGTCATGGGCTCCAAGGGCGCCGCGGAAATCATCTACCGCGCTGAACTGGGCGACAAGGAAAAGATCGCCGCCCGCGTCAAGGACTACGAAGACCGGTTCGCCAATCCCTTCGTGGCGGCGGAGCGGGGCTTCCTCGACGATGTGATCATGCCCCATTCCACCCGCCGGCGGGTGGCCCGGGCATTGGACATGCTGAAGGGCAAGAAACTCGACAACCCCTGGAAGAAGCACGACAACATTCCGCTGTGAGCGAAATCCGCTCGTTGTTGCATAAATGACACAGCCACGATTTTGTCACAATCGGGCGGGTCATCACGCGCTGCGGGCATTTGACGGCGCATTGCAACCAACTTAGACTCTGAGCCTGATTTTCGCCCAGAGTCGGACGGTGTGGGCGGCAACGGGGGGACTGTCCAATGACTCGCACACGCGCTTTCAAAGCATTTATGGCTTCCGGCATCGCCGCCGTCGCCATGGCAACCTCGGCACTGGCCGGTGGGTTTGCCGTCCGTGAACAATCGGTCGAATACCAGGGCATGTCTTTCGCCGGCAACGCGGCGGGCGGAGGCGGGCTCTCCGGCATGTTCTGGAACCCCGCCGTGCTGGGCGAATTCGAAGGCTTCCAGACCGACTCGAACTACACGCTGATCGCTCCCTATGCGAAGATCACGGGAACGGACGTGCTCGGCACCGGATCCAGCGGCAACATGGGCAACCTCGCGCTCGTGCCGGCAAGCTACATGAGCTACCAGCTGACCGATGATCTGGTCGCCGGCCTTTCCTTGAATTCGCCGTTCGGCCTTGGCAACAAGACGGACTTTGCCTGGGTTGGCCAGACCTTCAATCGCAAGTCCCAGGTCAAGACCTACAACGGACAATTGGCACTGGCCTACAACGTTTCGCCCGACATCACCATCGGTGGCGGCGTCATCATGGAATACATGACCGCGGACCTGCGGTCGGCGGGCGGTGTCGCGCCAACCAGTTCCAGTGTTGTGGTGCAGGGTGACGATATCGGCTTCGGTTTCAGTGGTGGTGTTGTTTGGCGCCCGATGGACGGCACACAACTTGGCTTTGGTTTCCGCTCTGCCGTGAAACACACGCTCAAGGGCGAGGATTCCCTGCGTGGCACAAACCCCGCCGTTCCGGGCTTCGATCCCATCTCCGCCGATGTCACGCTGCCGGAAAGCGCGACCCTCAGCATCCGTCAGGACATTTCGGATGAGACGCGCCTCCTGGCCTCTGCGGAGTGGACCAACTGGAGCAGGTTGAAGCAGTTGGATATCGTCTGCAGTGGTGGCGGCACCAATCTGGCGCTGTGCGGGTTGCGTCCGCCGGGAGCGGTCCTCAAGTCTCTCGAATTCGGCTGGCATGACGGATATTTCTTCTCCGCCGGTCTGGAGCATGATCTCTCCGACACACTCACGATCCGGGGCGGCCTGGCTTACGAAATTTCCCCTGTCCAGGCCCCCGACGAGCGCTCATTGCGCGTACCGGACTCGGATCGCCTGTGGCTGAGCGCCGGTGCGAGCCTGCAGATCACCGAGAAGATGAAGGCCAACCTTGCCTACACTCACATCTTCTTCAAGGAGGGTGACATCGACCGCACGGAATCCGCCATTCATTTCGTCGGCAAGTCCAACGCGCACATGGATATCCTCAGCGCCGGCATGTCCGTCGATTTCTGATGGATTCCCGCCGGGGTTGACCGTTCAAATTTGAGCGTATCCCTGAACCCGGCCTTAGCAAGACTGCGATAACGTTCTTCCCATCTGGGGAGAAGTGTCATGAAGTTTGTCGCTTTGGCGGCCGGTGCCTGTCTGGCTCTGGCCGTGTCGGGTCCATCGGTTTTCAACACACAAGGGTCATCGGTTCAAACCGAGAGTGCCGCGATCGTCGCACCGGCCTGGCTGCCGCTGCCGTCGCGGCCGTTCATCAGCAGCGTGGAATATTCGGGCGAGGCAGGGGCCGAAGCCGCCTTCGGCACGGTTCTCTATGTCCTTCCCTCCGACGGAAAATCCGAGGTCGTCTGGCTCAAGGAACATCTCAAGGCGCAAGGCTACGCCATCGACGACCGCACCGCGGCCATCGACAATTTCGCTGGGGCCGACGTGGTGATCAGCGCCCATGACCGCGTCACCGGGCGCCGGGTCAACCTGGTGAAGAGCAGCACCGTCGAGGGTGCGAACCTCCGCGTGACCTTCGAGGACCCCACTGCAGGAACTTACGTTTCGCTGCTCTGACCTCTTGTGCCGCCCGCTCCGCCGTTGGAAAACGGGGCAGGGATTCGCGCGGGAGAACATGATGCGGACATTGCCGGTGGGGGCCGCCTTTGGGCACATGCTCCGCTCGACGACGAACAACCTGGGCTTTGCCTGGCAGTTGAGCTGGCCATGGATATTGCTCATCGCGCCTGCGAACATTCTGGCCACGCTGTATGGCTTCACGCTTGAACCACGCGCCGACGGCAGCGTGCCCGAGGGCAAGGTCATCGCCATTGCACTGCTTGTGGCGGCTCTCACGTTGTTTGCTTTCGCATCCATCGCCGTGAGCTGGCACCGCTACGTGCTGCTGGACGAAGTGCCGCGCGGATGGGCACGGTTGCGTGCCGACAATACGGTCTGGCGCTACTTCGGAAACACCCTGCTGATCATGCTTGTCCTGGTCGCCGGAATGGTGCCTGCGATGCTGCTGACCGCGATTCCTTTCGCAATGGGCAACGCTGGAGCAATCCTCGCGGTACCGATCTATTTCGCCACGGTGATCTACGGCATCGCCGCCTTCTATCGCCTGAGCGTGAAGTTGCCGGCTGTGGCGCTGGAACGGTACGATTTCGGATTGAAGGACGCATGGTCCATCACCCAAGGCAATACCTGGCGACTCTTCGGCCTGGCATTGTTGTTTGCACTCTGCGTGCTTGTCATCGCGCTGCTGCTTGCGGGCGTGGTCTACCTGCTGGAAAAAACGGGACTGACCTTCGCGCTGATGCTCGGCCTGTCGCTCCAGATCGTGTTCAACTGGATCTTCACCATCATGGGCGTGACGTTGCTCACCAGCCTGTACGGATTTTTCGTGGAGAAGCGGGAGTTCTAAATCCGCTCGCCGATCAAATCGTATTCCTCGGCGTCGACAATCTTCACTTTCACCATATCGCCGGGCTTGAGGTCCGTCGCGCCGGGGATGAAGACATTGCCGTCGATTTCCGGCGCATCCCACGGCGAGCGGGCCACAGCTTCTTCATTATCAGCGTCAATTTCATCAACCAAGACATTGATTTCACGACCGATTTTGGAGCGGAATACATCTTCCGAAATGGCCTGCTGGGTCTCCATGAAGCGCGCAAACCGTTCTGCCTTCACCTCATCCGGCACCTGCGGCAGGCCCAGATCATTGGCGGTCGCGCCAGACACGGGCTCATATTGGAAGCAACCCGCGCGTTCGATCCGCGCTTCCTTCATCCACTGGAGAAGCTGCTCGAAGTCCTGATCCGTTTCGCCGGGAAAGCCGACGATGAAGGTCGAGCGGATGGCAAGGTCCGGACAGACCTTCCGCCACGCCGCAATCCGGTCCAGCACCTTTTCCTGGTTTGCCGGGCGGCGCATCGCCTTCAGTACCGTGGGTGAGGCATGCTGGAAGGGAATGTCGAGATAGGGAAGGATCTTCCCCTCCGCCATCAGCGGAATGACATCGTCCACATGCGGGTAGGGATAGACGTAGTGCATGCGTACCCAGGCACCGAGATCGCCCAGTTCCTTCGCCAGATCGTAGAACTTCGCCCGCACCTCGCGGCCACGGTATTTCGACGGTGTGTATTTGAGGTCAACGCCATAGGCAGACGTGTCCTGCGAGATGACCAACAATTCTTTCACCCCGGCTTTCACCAGCCGCTCCGCCTCATACAGCACCGCAGCCGCCGGGCGCGAAACCAGATCGCCACGGATCGAGGGGATGATGCAGAAGGTGCAGCGGTTGTTGCAGCCTTCGGAAATCTTGAGATAGGCGTAGTGCTTCGGCGTGAGGTGCAGGCCCTGCGGCGGCACCAGATCCATCTTCGGGTCGTGTACCGGCGGCAGCGCCTCATGCACGGCCTTCACCACCTGTTCGTACTGGTGGGGACCCGTGATCGCCAGCACGGAAGGATGCGCCTTGCGGATCGCTTCATCCTCGATGCCATAGCATCCCGTCACGATGACACGGCCATTCTCCGCCAGCGCCTCGCCGATGGCCGAGAGGCTCTCCGCCTTGGCCGAATCGAGGAATCCGCAGGTGTTGACGATCACCACGTCGGCATCGTCATAGCCGGGCGCGATCACATAGCCCTCGGCCCGGAGCTGGGTGAGGATGCGCTCGCTGTCCACGAGGTTCTTCGGGCAGCCCAATTGGACAAGGCCCACTTTCGGCACGGTCAGGGTCATGGCGCGCCTTTAGCCGAGCAGCGCGGGCAGGGCAAATTTAACGGAACCGCCAGACCCCCACTTGAGGTTGCCCCGCACCTCGCCCATAAGGAAGCCATGCCAAAAATCGTTATGCTTGCGGGGGCAAGTTGTCTGATGGCGCTCCTCATGGCGGCGCCAGCCCCTGCCGGGTCCCTCGCCCTTGCGGGCAAGGAACGCTGGCTCACCATCGCCTCCACCAAGGACAAGGACACCGCCATCGCCATTGCGGGCCTGTATTCCACGGAACGGGCCAGGGTTGTGACCACCCAGTCCGGATTTTTCGCCATCGTGCTGGGCCCCTACAAGGAGGGCTCGGTCGAGGCCATCAGGAAGGCTCACCAGGACATCGGGGAGTTGCCGAAGGACGCGCTGCTCTCGCGTGGCGACAAATACATCGACACCATCTATGAGGAGCACCCTTGGGAAGAACAGCGCGTGCTCGCCACCTACGAGGTAAACAAGCCCGTGCAGTTTTCAGGCGACGGCATCACCTATGTGGTGTCGATGAAGGGCGACGAGGACAATCCCGGTCCCACCACCGCCACTGCCGAAAAGGACGGAAAGCTGCTGTTCTCTTTCACCACGCCGACGGATTATTCCATGTTCGGGTCGGACGCCGGCCTTCTCAAACTCGATCCCACCGCCAATGGCCCGCAGTTGGTGTTCACCCGCTTCACCGGCGGTGCTCACTGCTGCACCCAAACCTGGATCGCCACGTCGCCACAGGGCGGCAGCGGCTGGACCCTGGTGGACGCAGGCGTCTTCGATGGCGGCGGCTACTCCTATGAGGATGCTGACGGCGACGGCACGATGGAACTGTTCCGCGTGGACAACGACTTCCTCTATGCTTTCGATTCCTACGCCGGCTCCGTTGCGCCGATCCGCATCAGCCATCTCCGGGGGAACAGGCTGGCGGACATCTCCAACGATCCGGCCATGCACAGCCGTCTGGTACGGGACCTTGCGGCGATGGAATTCTCGGCCAAGGTCGATCCGAGCTTGTGGAGCACCAACGGCTTCCTTGCCGGCTGGGTCGCCGCCAAGCAGCGCCTGGGGCAGGGCGAGGAAGCCTGGCAGACGGCACTCGAAAATCTCGATCCCAAGAGCGATTTCGGCCCGCAGATCTGCACATCGGGCCAGGACCTCGAAAACTGCCCGGCGGAAAACCTGGAGGCCGTGCCCGTGGCGAAGGCCCTGGCGCAGTTCCTGTCCGAGCGCGACTACGGCGACCTTCCGGCGGTGGCGCGGGCCCTGCTGGACTGACAGGCGGGCCTTCACCCTCCGTCGTATTGGCGGCTCTTGACGGCACGGCTAGAAATCTTTGCGATCAGAAAAATACAAGTGGAGCAGGGGCTTCGTGTTCAAGAAAATACTCATCGCCAACCGTGGCGAAATCGCCTGCCGCGTCATCAAGACGGCGCGCAAGATGGGCATCGCGATGGTTGCTGTCTATTCCGACGCGGATGCCCGCGCCCTCCACGTCGAGATGGCGGATGAGCGCGTGAACATCGGGCCAGCACCGGCGGCCCAGTCCTATCTCGTCATCGAAAAGATCATCGAGGCCTGCCGCAAGACGGGCGCAGAAGCCGTGCACCCCGGCTACGGCTTTCTGTCGGAACGCTCGGCCTTCGCCAAGGCGCTGAAGGAAGCGGGCATCGTCTTCATCGGCCCCAACCCCCACGCCATCGACGCCATGGGCGACAAGATTGAATCCAAGAAGGCCGCCGCGGCCGCCGGTGTTTCAACCGTTCCCGGCTACATGGGTATCATCGAGAGCGATGTCGAAGCGGTGAAGATCGCCAGGGACATCGGTTATCCCGTCATGATCAAGGCGTCGGCCGGCGGTGGCGGAAAGGGCATGCGCATCGCCCACAGCGACGCCGAGGTGCGCGATGGTTTTGCCCGCGCCAAGTCGGAAGCCAAGTCGTCCTTCGGCGACGACCGCGTGTTCGTGGAGAAATTCATCACAAATCCGCGCCACATTGAGATCCAAGTGCTGGGCGACAAGCACGGCAACGTGATCTACCTGGGCGAACGTGAATGCTCGATCCAGCGCCGGAACCAGAAGGTGATCGAGGAGGCCCCGTCGCCACTGCTGGATGACAAGACCCGCAAGTCCATGGGCGAACAGGCCGTGGCCCTCGCCAAGGCGGTGGGTTACGACAGCGCCGGCACGGTGGAATTCGTGGCGGGCCAGGACCGCTCGTTCTTCTTCCTCGAGATGAACACGCGCCTGCAGGTCGAACATCCCGTGACGGAACTCGTCACCGGCATCGACCTCGTGGAGCAGATGATCCGGGTTGCTGCTGGCGAGAAACTGGCAATCAGGCAGGCGGACGTGAAGCTGAATGGCTGGGCCGTCGAATCGCGCGTCTACGCCGAAGACCCGTACCGCAATTTCCTTCCTTCCACGGGCCGTCTGGTGCGCTACCAGCCCCCGGCGGAGAAGAGCGAGAACGGCATCACTGTGCGCAACGACACCGGCGTGTTCGAGGGCGGCGAGATTTCAATCTGGTACGACCCGATGATCGCCAAGCTCTGCACCCATGCGCCGACCCGTGCCGGCGCAATCGCCGCCATGAGCACGGCGCTGGATGAATTTGTGATCGAGGGTATCCAGCACAACATTCCCTTCGTCGCCGCCATCATGGAACATCCGGTCTGGCAATCCGGGAAGCTGTCCACAGGTTTCATCGCCGAGAATTACCCCGATGGTTTCAAGGGTGCTGCCCTCTCGCCGGGAAGTTCCGCCAAGCTGGCGCATGTGGCGGCGCTGCTTGATCACATCGAAAACGCCCGCAAGCGCCATATCTCCGGGCAGATGACTGGCCGCGAAGTGAAGTTCGATCACAGCCGCCATGTGCGTCTCGGATCGGAGTGGCACCTGATCGAACTGGATGCGGCGATGGAAGCTGAAGCGCGGGCCTGCGATTGGGTGCCCGGCCAAAGCATCGCCCACGTGCAGGCCGGAGGCGAAACCCTCTCCGTGCAAGTGAAGCGCGTGCTCAACGGCTACCGCCTCACCTGGCGCGGCATGTCCGTGAATGCCCACGTGTTCTCTGGACGCGAGGCTGAACTCGCGCGCCTCATGCCGGAGAAGAAGCCCGCCGATACCTCGAAGAAGTTGCTCTGCCCGATGCCGGGGCTTGTCGTATCGATTGCGGTGGCGGAAGGGCAGGACGTCAAGGCGGGCGATCCGCTGGCCATCGTGGAAGCGATGAAGATGGAGAACATCCTGCGTGCCGAGCGCGATGTCACCGTCCGCAAGCTGAATGCCAAAAAGGGCGACAGTCTTCAGGTGGACGCCGTCATCATGGAATTTGCCTGATCTGGACAAAGAAAAAGGCGCAGGTTTGCACCTGCGCCAGTCGGTCTTGCGGGAGATCGAGTATCAGGCAGCCTTGCGGCTGGCATCCACGCTCCACGGGCCGGATCCGGCTGTGGCGAGCCACAGGAACACGAAGCTGTAGATGATGGCGAGTTCGCCCTGGTTGATGATCGGATAAACCGACGACGGGGCGTGGAACATGAAGTAGGCCACCGCCATCATGCCCGAGAGCACGAAGGCCACGGTGCGCGTGAAGAAGCCGACGACGATCATCAGGCCGCCGACGATTTCGAGGAGGCCGCCGATGCCGAACAGCGAGAGCAGGGGCACGCCATCCTTGAACATGTCGACAGCAGGCCAGCCCAGGAGCTTGGCCGTGCCGTGGGCGAGGAACAGGAGGCCAGTCATGATGCGCAGCGCCGCATGAGTGTAGCCAGACCAGGAAACAGGAAGGATACCGTTCATAGTTGTACTTTCTCCGAAAGCATTGTGATGTTGAAGAATGCCCACGAGGCGGGCACCCGGTAAGCACGATGTAGCGAAGATCATAATATGTATCAATAGATATTACAGAAATATCCCGAAAGAAGTGAATCATGAAGATTTCCGCCAAAGACATTGAATTCTATCGGGAAAATGGCGCTGTCGTGATCCGGGGCCTGTTCAGCCGCGAGGAATTGTCGCTGCTGGAACGCGGAATTGCCCGCAATATGGCCGAGCCAAGTCCGCTCTCCATCGTGGCCTCGCGCCCCGAAGACCCCGGCTATTTCATCGAGGATTTCTGCAACTGGCAGCGCATTCCCGAATATCGCGACTTCCTCATGCAATCGCCCGCCGCAGCGGCCGCTGGTCAGCTGATGGGCTGCAAGACCTTGCGCCTCTATCACGACCACCTCTTGGTGAAGGAACCCAAGACTGTCGCCAAGACACCTTGGCATCAGGATCAGCCCTACTACAATATCGACGGTTTCGACAATATTTCCATGTGGTTGCCAGTCGACCCCGTGGCCGCTGACGCGACCCTCAGATTTGTGGCCGGGTCCCACCGCCAAGGCTGGCTGATGCCGCGCACCTTCATGAACAATGAAGCCAAATGGTTTCCCGAAGGATCATTGCGGGAAATTCCCGACATTGAAGGCAATCCCGACACTTACACGGTACTGGGCTGGGCGCTGGAACCGGGGGATGCCGTGTTTTTCCACATGCTCTCGCTCCACGGGGCAGGCGGAGTCGCTGGCGGCAACAGGCGGCGCGTCGTCTCGTTCCGCTTCATGGGCGACGACACCACGTTTGCACCGCGTCCCTGGCGCACATCGCCGCCGTTTCAGGGCCTGGAGAAGGAGTTGGCCCCGGGTGCGGCCATGGATCATCCGCTCTTTCCGGTCCTTTGGACAAACCGAGACTGACGGCACGGCGCTTGCTCCGTTCCCGCGTGAAACAATGCACGTGTCTCAGGAACGGACAGAATGGCCCGCCTTTTCAAACACCCGATGGTCCGCCGCTTCGGCTGGATGTATCTCGCCTACGAGGCCATTTCGCTCGTGGCATTCCTTGTTTTCGGCGCCGGGTTCCTGTCTCTTCACTGAAACGTCAACACCCCCTCCACATTCCGCCACAGTGCCTTATATTCTGGGCCATGGCCCGACTCCCTGCAAAACCCGGCGATCGTGAAGACGCCGGAGTCCTGACCCGCACCAAGGCGAAGACAAAAAAGCCTTCGCTTTACAAGGTGCTTCTCCTCAATGACGACTACACGCCGATGGAGTTCGTCGTGCATGTGCTGGAGCAGTTCTTCGGCAAGACGCGCGAGGACGCCTATCGCATCATGCTGCACGTGCACCAGAAGGGTGTGGGCGTATGTGGTGTGTACACCTTTGAAGTTGCCGAGACCAAGGTGACGCAGGTGATGGACTACGCCAAGCAGAATGGACATCCACTGCAATGTACGATGGAAAAAGAGTGAGGGCTGTGAAACTCGCCCGCTCCATCCCATATCACATTGCAACTTTTAAGCCCGCTTGAACATTGACAGTCAGGGGAAACAGCGACACCCTGCCTGGTGAAAGGACACAGCCTTGCCGACATTTTCGCGTTCCCTTGAGAAGGCCTTGCATCGTGCGCTCTCCTACGCCGCTGAGCGCCGTCAGGAGTTTGCGACGCTCGAACATCTCCTGCTCTCCCTGACGGAGGACAAGGACGCAGTGGCCGTGATGAAGGCCTGCGGCGTCAACGTCGAAGAACTGCGCGACGACCTCACCGACTATATCGACACCGAACTTTCCAACCTGGTGACGGAAACGACGGGAGAGGCCAAACCCACCGCCGGATTCCAGCGCGTGATCCAGCGCGCCGTGATTCACGTTCAGTCTTCGGGCCGCGAGGAGGTGACGGGCGCCAACGTGCTTGTGGCAATTTTTGCCGAGCGAGAATCCCACGCCGCGTTCTTCCTGCAGGAGCAGGACATGACCCGCTACGATGCGGTCAACTACATTTCGCACGGCATCGCAAAGCGCCCGGGTTCATCGGAATCCCGTCCCGTCCGGGGCACGGAGCCGGGTGAAGGGGAGAATGACGACATGGGCGGAGCCGCCAACGGAGCGAAGAAGAAGTCCGACCAGAGCGCGCTGGAAGCCTATTGCGTCGATCTCAACCACAAGGCCGCCGATGGCAAGATTGATCCGCTGATCGGGCGGGAAGCGGAAGTGAATCGCACCATCCAGATCCTCTGCCGCCGACAGAAGAACAACCCGCTTTTCGTGGGCGATCCCGGCGTCGGCAAGACGGCAATCGCCGAAGGCCTGGCTCGCAAGATCATCAAGGGCGAAGTGCCGGACGTGCTGCGTAACTGCACCGTCTACCAGCTCGACATGGGTACGTTGCTGGCGGGCACGCGCTATCGCGGCGATTTCGAGGAACGCCTCAAGGCCGTAATGAAGGAGATCGAATCCAAGCCCGGCTCCATCCTGTTCATCGACGAAATCCATACGGTCATCGGCGCCGGTGCCACATCGGGCGGCGCCATGGATGCATCGAACCTGCTGAAGCCCGCGCTGGCCGCGGGCAGCCTGCGCTGCATCGGTTCCACCACGTACAAGGAGTATCGCCAGCACTTCGAGAAGGACCGCGCGCTGGTGCGCCGCTTCCAGAAGATCGATGTGAATGAGCCGTCCATCCCGGACGCCATCGAAATCCTCAAGGGCCTCAAGCCTTACTATGAGGAATTCCACAAGGTGCATTTCACCGACGATGCCATCGAGACGGCTGTGCATCTTTCGGCCCGTTACATGAACGACCGCAAGCTGCCGGACAAGGCGATTGACGTGATCGACGAAACGGGCGCTTCGCTCATGCTGCTGCCAGAAGAAAAGCGCAAGAAGACCATCGGCGTGCCCGAGATCGAGGCGACGGTCGCCACCATGGCCCGCATTCCTCCCAAGACGGTGTCACGCGATGACGCGACGGTGCTGCAGAATCTCGAGTCCGAATTGAAGCGGCTGGTCTTCGGCCAGGACAAGGCAATCGAGCAGGTGGCCGCCGCCATCAAGCTGGCGCGCGCCGGTCTGCGCGAACCCGAAAAGCCCATCGGCAGCTACCTCTTCGCTGGGCCCACAGGCGTCGGCAAGACGGAAGTCGCCAAGCGGCTGTCGGAAGTGCTGGGCGTCAAGTTCCTGCGCTTCGACATGTCGGAATACATGGAGCGTCATTCCGTATCGCGCCTCATCGGCGCGCCTCCCGGATATGTGGGCTTCGACCAGGGTGGCCTTCTCACCGATGGTGTGGACCAGAATCCTTATTGCGTGTTGCTGCTCGATGAAATCGAGAAGGCCCATCCGGACCTCTTCAACATCCTGCTGCAGGTCATGGACCACGGCAAGTTGACGGATCACAACGGCAAGTCCGTCGATTTCCGCAACGTCGTGCTGATCATGACGACCAATGCAGGCGCTGCCGACCTTGCCCGCCCGGCCATTGGCTTCGGTGCTTCGGTTCGCGTGGCCGAGGACAACGAGGCGATCACCCGCATGTTCACGCCGGAATTCCGCAACCGCCTCGATGCGGTGGTGAATTTCAGCCACCTGCCGCCGTCGGTTGTCCGCAAGGTGGTCGAGAAGTTCATCCTGCAGCTGGAAGCGCAGTTGTCCGAACGCCAGATCAACATCGAGATCTCGTCGGAAGCAGCGGATTGGCTCGCCACCAAGGGTTACGACCAGCAAATGGGTGCGCGGCCTCTGGCCCGCATCATCCAGGAGCATGTCAAGAAGCCGCTGGCGGAAGAGGTGCTCTTCGGCAAGCTGTCGAAGGGCGGCACCGTGCGTATCCTCATGAAGGGCGGAGAACTCGACTTCGCCTATCTCAGCCGCGAGGAGGAACGCTCGTCCCTGCCGAAGCCACCGGAACGCAAGGCCCTTCCGCGCGCCAAGGCAAAGGGTGAAGGCCCCAAGAAGCCGCCCGCGAAAAAGCGCAAGGCGAAGGCGTAGAAACAAAAAGGGCCAGACACTGTCTGGCCCTTTTCAGTTTCAATGGCATTGCATCCGCTCTTGCCGAGGGAAGGAGTCCAGACTTTCAACGGCGTTGCCGCACGAAAGTCTGGAAGCCCCCCGGCCTTCTCCCGCTTACGCGGGAGCCCGCATGCAGGCTCATTCACATGAGCCATCGCAACAATAATCAGTCCTAAGCCAGCCCTTCCGCCTGCAGTGTCTTCTGCACGGCGGGACGGGCTGCGACGCGGGCAAGATAGGCGCCGATCGCCGGGAATTTCCCGAGGTCGATGCCGACGTGCTTGCACCAGCCCAGCACTGTGAAGGCATATGCATCCGCCACCGAGAAGGCATCGCCCAGCACATACTGGGATTTCTCAAGCTGCTTGTTCATCCAGCCGAGGCGCGAGTCGAGGCGGCCCTTGATGGCCTCCTTGCCGCCGTCCGGCATGGCAGGGTTGAACAGGCCGCCGATGCCCTTGTGCAGTTCCGAGGAAATGAAGTTCAGCATTTCCATGGCGCGGTAACGCTTGATGTCGCCGAACTTCGGCAGCAGACCCTTGGCCGGATTGGCATCTGCGAGATACTGGAGGATCACCTGCACTTCGGTGAGCGTTCCGTCGTTGGTTTCCAGCGTCGGCACATAGCCCTTGCTGTTGACGCCGAGAAAATCGCTGCCCGTGTCCGTGGTCTTGGACTTGAGGTCGACCTTCTCGGTGGTGTGATCGATGCCCAGCTCGTTGAGAGCAATATGGGGCGCCATGGAACAGGCGCCGGGGGCGTAGTATAGTTTCATTGTCATGTCTCCGGTTGCCCTCCTGACATAACAATCTTATGTAACAACGCAAGTGACCGATTGTCACCGCGTGAAGATTTTTGTGAATGTCCGGGCGAGGGCCTCGTCCACCTCAGCCATGGTCCAGCCGAGTCCAAGGTCGCGCAGGCTGGTGACGCCGTGTTCGGCGATTCCGCACGGCACGATGCCGGCAAAGTGCCCGAGGTCGGGATCGACATTGATGCTGAGGCCGTGGAAACTGATGCCATGACGGACGCGAATGCCGAGGGCGGCGATCTTGTCCTCGCGGCCCGGTTCGATGTCGGGTCGCCTCACCCAGACGCCCACGCGGTCCTCGCGCCGTTCTCCGCGCACACCCAGCAGGGCGAGGGTGTCGATGATCCATTCTTCAAGCGCTGTCACGAAGGCGCGCACGTCGCTGCCGCGTTGCTTGAGATCGAGCATGACATAGGCCACGCGCTGTCCGGGACCGTGATAGGTGTATTGCCCGCCGCGACCGGCCTCAAACACGGGAAAGCGCTCCGGCTCCACAAGGTCGCGCGGGTGTGCGCTCGTTCCTGCGGTGTAGAGCGGCGGATGTTCGACCAGCCACACCAGTTCCGGCGCACCCCCATGGATGGCCGCCACCTCTGATTCCATGCGCGCCAGTGCATCCGGATAGGACACAAGCCCCGGCGTCACCTCCCAGCGGACGGGACGGGCGGCGGCGAGGGCAGGGCGAAGGTCATCGCGGGATGTCATGGGCTGGCGCTTTTCCCAAGTTAGACAGCGGCCCGCAAGAGGGTTAGGTTTCGCCGATGGAATCGTTCTTCGCCCTCGGGCTTCTCCTGTTTCTCGCCGGACCGATCCTCGCCATCATCGCGTTGGTGCAGATCGGCAATCTCAACACGAAATTGCGGGCGATGAAGAAGGAACTGGAGAGGCTCACGCCGGGAACGGTGATGGCACCCGCCGCCGCAGCCCCCGGTCTGTCCACCGGACAGAAGACCCAAATGGCGGTCACGGCGGAACCGGAGCAGCGTCTCGTCGCTCCCGGTGCGCCCGGCGAAACAGCAAAACCCGCGGCGAGTACCAACTGGTCTGCCACTCCATCCGCCGAGAGTGCCACGCCTGCACCCGGCAGGGAGGCAAGTCCGCCACCTGCCTCCAGAGACGTGGAAAAAGCCTTGGCCTCGCGCTGGTTTGTCTGGGTGGGTGGCGTCGCCATCGCGCTCGGCGGCCTGCTCTTTGTGAAATATGCCCACGACCAAGGCCTTATTCCGCCCGTGCTGCGCGTCATCATCGGCCTGGCGGCGGCCGTGGCCCTGATCTTCGCCGGCGAATGGGTGAGGAAGCGTGGTGATGAGCTTGCGCGCGGCTACGTGCCTGCCGCACTCTCGGCCGCCGGATTGGTGATTGCCTTTGGCGTCATCTACGCGGCCTATGCCCTCTATGATTTGCTGAGCCCTGGCATCTGTTTCCCGCTTCTGGTGGCGGTCGCACTCGCGGCCCTGTGGCTGTCGCGGCGGCAAGGACCGTTCATCGCTGCGCTCGGCCTGGTGGGCGCCTATGTGGCGCCAGCGCTTGTGCCTTCCGAACACCCGAGTGCAGCCGGCTTCTTTGCCTTCCTGTTGGTGATCGTGCTGGCCTCGCTCTACGAATTGCGGAGCCGCCCATGGTGGTGGCTTGGCTTTGCGGCCATTGCAGGTGCGACCCTCTGGTCTCTGCTCTGGACGCAGGGCGCATTCTTTGACGCATCGCATGTCGTGCCCGCCGGCGTGTTTGCGCTGGTCATGGGAGCAGGGGCCGTGCTCCTGCCCGTGGGCCGCGGCATTCTGGCCGAACACATGGGCACACTCGCCAAGCCAGACAAACTGATGCCGCCGATGCAGATCGCCATTGCCGGATGCGCCGCCGCATCCCTCGTGCTGGCGGCATTGGTCTGGCAGACCCACTACGCCACGCTTGCGCTTCTTTTCTTCGCCGTGGCGATGCTGGCCATCACCGCCTTCGGCTGGCTGCGCGGCGGCATGGTGGCGGCACCTCTTGCGGCGGGGCTTGCAACGCTCGTGCTGCTGATGGCCTGGCCGGAAGTGGGATTCTACGAATGGGCCATGGACGAGCGGGGCTTCTGGTCCACCGTGCCCGGCCTCATCGAACCGCCGCGCTTCCGCACCGCCGTGTTCGTGGCGCTTGCGGCCTTCACGGCGATCGGCCTTGCGGGCGTGTTCAGGCGGGCGGAGAGGCTGCCGTGGGCCGCGCTGGCCTCCGGTGCCGCCGTGTTCTTTCTTTTTGGAGCCTGGTCCAAGGCGGACTTTGTCCAGTCGAACATCTCCTGGGCCGTGATCGGGCTTGTGCTGGCCGCGCTGCTTGCCGCTGCCACTGACAGGATCTGGCAGGTTGCGGGCCGCGCGGCTGACGTGACCGCTGCCGGCACCGTTCTCTTGGCACTCTTCGCCATCGACCGCCTTGCCGACGGCGTGTGGCAGACGCTGCTGACGGCCGCGCTGGCAGGAGCGCTCGCCTTTGCCACGCGGCGCGTGCAAAGCGTCAACCTTGCCGGGATGGCGGCAGCAACCGGAAGCCTCGCCGCACTCAGGCTGTTCATCGGCCGCGAGTTCTGGGGTGAACCCGGCGGCCTGCCGCTGGGCGCGCATTGGGTGCTTTATGGTTACGGTGTGCCCGTCCTCCTGTTCTGGCTCGCCGCGCGCGACCTCCGCCGCGACGGCTACGCGCGCTGGCGCGCTGCCTTCGAAGGGCTGGCGCTGGGCCTCGGCATCGCACTCGTCTCGCTGGAACTCCGCGTGCTGATCGCAGGCGGCATCACGGCGGATCACATGGGCCTTCTCGAAATGTCGGCGCATGCGCTGGCGTGGCTGGGTGCTGCCTATGGCCTCGCCTATCGCCAGACCATGTTCTCGTCCTTCATATCGCTGTGGGGCGCGCGCCTCTTGCTGGCCGCATCCTGTGCCGTGCTGTTCATCGGATTGACGGGCCGCAATCCCGTCATCACCGGTGATGCGCTGGAAGGCAGCATGATCTTCAACAGCCTGTGGCTGGCCTATCTTGCACCCGTGCCGCTGCTGGCGCTGATGGCCCGCAAGCTGGAGGGATTGGGCCTCGGCAAGGCGCGCAATGCGCTCGGCGTCTTCGCGCTCGTGCTGCTCATTGCGTTTGTCACGCTGCAGGTGAAGCGCTTCTTCCAGGATGAAACACTGGTGCCGTGGTTCGAAAGCGATGCCGAATCCTACAGCGTCTCCGCCGCGTGGATCGCCACTGCCATCGCCATCTTCCTCGCCGGCATCCGCCTGTCGCGGCAGAACATCCGCCTGGCAGGCCTCGCCATCATCGCCTTGGCCGTGGCCAAGGTCTTCGCGCTCGACCTGTTCGAACTGGGCGGGTTGTGGCGCATCGCCAGCATCATCGGGCTCGGCCTCTGCCTCATCGGCGTGGGCTGGGTCTACACGCGCTTCGTTCAGGCGCCGCGCACGGGAGCAACCGCATGAGCACCTCGTCAATCGTCCTGGAAGGCGCGGTGCTTGATTACTACCGCGCCCACGCCGCGCGCGAAGCCCCCGTGCTGGCGGAATTGCGCGCTGCCACCGGGCGCTTGGGCGCGGATGCCGTGATGCAGATCGCACCGGAGCAGGGCGCCTTGATGGGAATGGTGGCGGCCCTCATGGGCGCGCGCCGCATTCTCGAGATCGGTACCTTCACCGGCTATTCGTCACTCGCGATGGCGCTCGCCTGCGACGCCGAAATCACCGCCGTTGACGTGAGCGAAGAGTGGACCTCAATCGCCCGCCAGTATTGGAAGAAGGCGGGCGTGGACGGCCGCATCAACCTGCGCCTCGACGGAGGCCATGCCGCAATTGCGGACCTCCGCGCCACAGGCCGCGAGGGCACCATCGACCTCATGTTCATCGACGCCGACAAGCCCTCCTACGATGCCTACTACGAAGGCGGTCTCACGCTGTTGCGAAGTGGCGGATTGATGATGATCGACAACGTGCTGTGGGGCGGCGACGTGGCCGACCCGGCAAAGCGCGATGCCGACACCACCGCATTGCGCAACCTCAACGCCAAGGTGGCGGCCGATCAACGCGTCACCCACTGCATGCTGCCCATCGCAGATGGCCTGACGCTGGTGCGCAAGCGCTGAGCGCTTCACGGCTGCATCACGGAACCGCTCACCCCGGCGTGATGGTTCCGGCGTTGGAGTTTATTTCCAGTTGAACCCGGTTTCCGTCACCTTGCGCGTACGGCGTCGCACCGACACCGCCATACGACAACCGAAGGAGACCCCCCATGATCACCACCCGCCGCGCCTTCAGCGCCGCCATGCTCGCCACTGCCGTCACGGCAGCCCTGTCCACTGTCAGCGTCACATCAGCCACCTCCGCCGCCGCTGCGGAAAAGGAAAAGTGCTTTGGCGTCGCCATGGCCGGGAAGAATGACTGCGCCGCTGGTGCGGGCACGACCTGCGCCGGAACCTCCAAGGTCGACTACCAGGGCAATTCCTGGAAGTACGTGGAGAAGGGCACCTGCACCTCCATGATGCTGCCGGGCGATCGCATGGGTTCGATGAAGGCTCTCAAGCGCGACATTCCTGCCTGATCCCAAACCAGGGACGGCGACAGAAGGGCAGGTGCATGATGAAGGCGACTCGTTCTCCGCAAACGGCGCAACGTCTGCGCCTGCCCATCTTCCCCACACCGCTGAAGAGCGGTGCGGGTTTCAAACCGGAACACCTCGCCGCCATTCTGGAAGACACCCGCAAGGTCGGGTTCTTCGAGGTGCATGCCGAGAACTACATGGGAGATGGTGGCGCGCCACTTGCCATGCTGGAACGCCTGCGCGCCGATTATCCCATCTTCCTGCATGGCGTGGCGATGTCGATCGGCGGCGAGGGTCCCCTCGACAGGGACCACCTCCGCCGTTTCAGGCGCCTGGCAAAACGCATCGAGCCGCATGTCGTTTCAGAGCATCTCGCCTGGTCCACCCATGACGGCGTCTTTTACAATGACCTCCTGCCGGTACCCTATACGCCTGCCGTGCTGGACCGTGTCGTCGCCCACATCAACGAGGTGCAGGACACGCTGGGCCGCACCATGCTGCTGGAGAACCCATCCACCTACGTGACCTTCGACATTGCCGGCATGAACGAGACCGACTTCATCCGCGAGGCCGCGCGCCGCACGGGTTGCGGACTGTTGCTCGACGTGAACAACGTCTTCGTCTCCGCCACCAACCACGGTTTCTCCGCCGCGCAATATCTCGCGGAATTTCCGCTCCATCTCGTCCGCGAAATTCACCTGGCGGGCCATGCCACCGATGTGGATGACGGCGGCCAGACTCTCCTCATCGACGCCCACGACCGCCCGGTCGCGCGCGACGTCTGGGCACTCTATGAGACCGTCATTGCCCAACTGGGGCCCGTGCCCACGCTGATCGAGTGGGACAATGATGTGCCGGACTGGCCAGTCCTGAAGGCGGAGGCAGACGCCGCTGATGCCATCCTCGGGATCTACGCCACGCAGGCCCATCCGGATTTGCGCCGTGCAGGATAACGCCACCCCCAGCGAAGCGGCCTTCGCCAACGCCTTGCTTGATCCGGCCGCAGCCCTGCCGCAGGTTCTGAAGCGCGGCGGGCAGCGCCGCTATGCCGTCTATCGCAACAACGTGACGGTGGGATTGGTGCGGGCCCTCGAAGCGAATTTCCCAGCCATCCGCCGCTTGCTGGGCGAGGCCTATTTCACAGGCCTGGCCCGGACTTTCGCGCAGGCCCATCCGCCCACATCGCCGCTCCTCTTTCACTATGGCGAGGACTTCGCGGATGTCCTCGCTGCGGAAGATGATCTCGCAGGCTATCCATACCTTGCTGATGTGGCACGGCTTGAGCATCTCTGGCGCCGTGCCCATCACGCACGGGATGCGAAGGTGCTGGAACCCGACAGCTTGTCTGCCACGGATCCCGAAACGCTGATGTCGTCCCGCCTGCGCCCGCATCCGGCCTGCGCGTTGCTGTCGTCGCCCTACGCGGTGCACGCCATCTTCACCGCAAGCCGCGGGGAGGGCGATGCCGTGCCGGACGCCGCTCAGGCCCAGTGCGTTCTGCTCACGCGCCCGCGCTTTGATGTGGAGGTTCGTATCATCTCCCCCGAGACTCACGCCTTCTTCCAGGCACTCGCCGCCCGCGCCACGCTAACTAAAGCGGCGGAGCAGGGCTTCGCCGCCAATCCGCGCTTCGACCTTGCCGCCGCCATCAGACTCATGGTCGAAGCAGGCGCCTTCCAAAACAAGATCACGCAGGACCCGTCATGAGCATCCTCTCCACCGTCAACGCCCTCGAACGCACCGTGGCGCGGGTGCTGCCCTACACGCTGGTGAGTCTGGCGCTCCGCCTTGCCCTGGCGATTCCCTTCTGGCTTTCCGGACTGACGAAGTGGAGCGGCTTCCTGACGCTCTCGGATACGCCGCTCATCCTGTTCCAGAACGAGTTCAAGCTGCATGTCCTCGGCAAGACCTATGACTATCCGTTCCCCATCGCGGCAGCCTGGGGATCGTCCGTCGCAGAAATCGTCCTGCCGGTGCTGCTGGTGCTGGGCCTGTGCACCCGCCTTGCGGCTTTCGCCCTGCTGGTGATGACGGCCCTGATCCAGCTCACCATTCCCACCGGCTGGCCCATCCACGCCACCTGGGCCGCCATGGCAGCGGGCATTGTCCTGCTCGGACCAGGCAAGGCCTCGATCGATGGCATGCTCGGAAGGGCGTGAGGGCTCAAAGCCTATGATTTGACATCCCCCCACGGTCCGGCTATGGCCCGGCCCGTTCAACACTCACACGGGGGTTGGATCACCTCATGCCGAGCCTTTCGCAACGCGAATGGCAGAGCCTCATAGAGTGGGTCCTTCCGGTGCTGGAGCTTCCAGTTCACTTCCCCCCGTGGCGGATCAACCGGAGAAGGAAAAGACATGGGCGCAGTTCCCTTTACCATGCGTCAGCTCTTGGAAGCTGGCGTTCACTTTGGCCACCAGACACACCGCTGGAATCCCAAGATGCAGTCGTACATCTACGGCTCGCGCAATGGCATCCACATCGTCGACCTGTCGCAGACGGTTCCGCTGCTGCATCAGGCCCTCAACGCCATTTCGGACACGGTCGCCAAGGGTGGCCGCGTGCTCTTCGTGGGCACCAAGCGTTCTGCCCAGGAGCAGATCGCCGAAGCCGCCAAGCGTTCGGCCCAGTACTACGTCAACTCCCGCTGGCTCGGCGGCATGCTGACCAACTGGAAGACCATTTCCAACTCGATCAAGCACCTCCGCACGCTTGATGAAACGGTGTCCAAGCAGGGCGCCGGCCTCACCAAGCGCGAACTCCTCAGCATCACGCGTGAGCGCGACAAGCTGGAGAAGGCGCTGGGCGGCATCAAGGACATGGGCGGCGTTCCCGACATCCTGTTCGTGATCGACACGAACAAGGAACAGATCGCCATCAAGGAAGCCAACCGCTTGGGCATCCCGGTCGTCGCCATCATCGACACGAACTCGGATCCGTCGGGCATCACCTATCCGATCCCCGGCAACGACGACGCGGCCCGCGCTGTGGCGCTCTATTGCGACCTCATCACCAAGGCCGTCATCGAAGGCATCTCGCAGTCGCAGTCGGCTTCGGGCATTGACCTCGGCGCCGCCGAAGTGCCGGTCGAAGAAGCCGTCGCCGCGCAGTAAGCACTCGCGGTTCATCATCTGACGTCATTCCGGCGCAAGCCGGAATCCAGACTTTCCCTAAAGCTGCCGCTTGAAAGCCTGGGCCCCGGCCTTTGCCGGGGTGACGCATATTTGAATGGCAGTGCATGGAGACAAACATGGCTGAGATCACAGCTGCACTTGTGCGCGATCTGCGCGAAAAAACCGGCGTCGGCATGATGGACTGCAAGGCAGCCCTCGCCGCCACCAACGGAGACATGGAAGCCGCCGTCGACTGGCTGCGCGCCAAGGGCCTTGCCAAGGCCGCCAAGAAGTCGACCCGCGTCGCCGCTGAAGGCCTCGTCGGTGTCCTGACCCGCGGAACCACGGGCGCCCTCGTCGAAGTCAATTCGGAAACGGACTTCGTGGCCCGCAACGAAAAGTTCCAGGCCATGGTGGCCGAGATCTCGAAGCTGGCCGTCGACGCCGACGGCTCGACCGAGAAGCTCAAGACCATGAAGTTCCCGGGCTCCGGCCATGACGTCGCCGCCTATGTCGCCGAGATGGTGGCAACGATCGGCGAGAACATGACCGTCCGCCGCACCGCTGCGCTGTCCGTGAAGGATGGTGTTGTCGCGTCCTACGTCCACAATCAGGCCGCGCCCGGCATGGGCAAGATCGGCGTGCTGGTGGCGCTGGAAGGTGCTGGCAGCAAGGACGAACTGAACGCCTTCGGCCGCATGCTCGCCATGCACATCGCCGCCACGAACCCGGTCTCGCTTGACCTCGCCTCCGTGCCTGCCGACGTGTTGGCCCGCGAAAAGGCGATCCTCGAGGAGAAGAACGCCGGCAAGCCCGCCAACGTGATGGAAAAGATCATCGCCTCGGGCCTCAAGTCCTACGCCAAGGAAAACTGCCTGCTGGAACAGGCCTATGTGCACGACGGCTCCAAGACGGTGGCGCAGGCCATCTCCGAAGCCGGCAACAAGGCTGGTGGCGGCGTGGTGCTCAAGGCCTTCAACCGCATGCAGCTGGGCGAGGGCATCGACAAGGGCAGCGACGACTTCGCCGCCGAAGTCGCCAAGATGTCCGGCCAGGGTTGATTGCGGGACTGAATATTCAGTCCACTGATTAAGGAAGCCCGGTGTTCGCACCGGGCTTTTTTGTTGGAACCTCAGCGACGCCCGAAAACGGGCTTGCCAGTCCCGGCACTCACCGTTGCAGCGGGCCGCACATAGGTTGCCTGAACCACGGGTTCAGGCATACGCGGGGGCTCGGCAGCTTGACCTTGCGCGGCATAGGTGCGGAAATAATCGTCATCGAGTTTGGCGAGCTTGCCACCCGAAGCCGAAGCGGCATCGCTGTAACCGCCGCCGGATCCACCGGGCGGACCGAAGCGGTTGTCGCCGCCGTCGCCATTGCAGAACCCGCATTCAACCATCTGCCAGATGCCACCGATAAACGGCACAAGCACGATGAATGTCCAAAGACCACTCTTGTCCCGGTCGTGGTAGCGCTTCACCGTGGAGGCGATGTTGATCCATAGTCCTGCCCCAACGGCGAGCACGATGATGAGGAAGATCGCGGCACCCGGAGCGGGATCTGTCCCATCCAGGCTTCCATCCAGTCCCATGGCCCCCGCCAGCATGCCGAAGCCCACCAGATAGACGACCGGAATGGCGATCAGTTGCGCCAACCACCACGAGCCGCGTCCGATGCGTCCCTGGAATCCGAACAGCGTGTGAAGCATGGCTTCCTCCCGTGACGGCGGCGATTTTGAGCCCAAATCTCTAAGGTGCTGTTAAGTCCCGGCTGGCAAATGGCTTGAAAAACCGCTGCCGCACCCAAGCGAATCGGGCTGAAAGTGCTAAGCACGCCGCTATATTTTTGACGTCGGGAACTGCCATGGCCATCACCCACAAGCGTATCCTGCTGAAGATCTCGGGCGAAGTCCTGATGGGTCCGCAGTCTTTCGGCATCGACCTGCCGACGGTGGAGCGCGTGGCTGACGAAGTGATCGCCGCGCGCAAGACCGGCGCCGAGATCGCGCTCGTGATCGGCGGCGGCAATATCTTCCGCGGGATGGCAGGCGCTGCCCGTGGCATGGACCGGGTCTCCGCCGACCACATGGGCATCATGGCCACCATCATGAATGCGCTCGCCATGGAAGGCGTGCTGCGCGGCAAGGGTGTAGATGCGCGGGTCATGTCCGCGATAGCCATGCCAACCGTATGCGAAACCTATTCGGCCCACGAAGCCATCCGCCACCTGGAGCAGGGGCGCGTGGTGATCTGCGCCGGCGGAACGGGACTGCCTTTCTTCACCACCGACACGGGAGCCGCGTTGCGGGCGGCGGAATTGCGCTGCAGCGCGCTCTTCAAGGGCACCAGTGTGGACGGTGTCTACAATGCCGACCCGAAGAAGGTTCCGGAGGCAAAACGTTTCAAGACAATCACTTACAAGGATGTGCTCGCCCAGGACCTGAAGATCATGGACAACGCGGCCATTGCCCTTGCGCGTGACAACGGCCTGCCTGTCGTTGTATTTTCCATCCGGGAAGCCGGAAACGTTGCGCGCGTGCTCAACGGCCAAG
This sequence comes from Hyphomicrobiales bacterium, assembly GCA_016710435.1. Lineage (NCBI taxonomy): Bacteria > Pseudomonadati > Pseudomonadota > Alphaproteobacteria > Hyphomicrobiales > Hyphomicrobiales bacterium. The sequence goes on from JADJVV010000001.1 coordinate 2,900,157, forward strand.
GCACATTCACGACCATCACCAGAGACTGAGATCAAGGACCCATCATGGCTGCACCCGCCCCCTTCAATTCACAGGACATCAAGCGCCGCATGCACGGTGCCGTGGACGCGCTGAAGCATGATTTCGGCGGATTGCGTACCGGCCGCGCCTCGGCCACGCTGCTCGATCCCATCCACGTCGATGCCTACGGCGCCAACGTACCGCTGAGCCAGGTGGCCTCCGTCAGCGTGCCGGAGCCGCGCCTGCTGCAGATCAGCGTCTGGGACCGTGGCCTCGTGATCGGGGTGGAGAAGGCCATCCACGCCTCGAACCTCGGCCTTAATCCGCAGACGGAAGGCCAGGTGATCCGCCTGCGCATGCCCGACCTGACACAAGACCGCCGCAAGGAACTGGTGAAGGTCGCGCACCAGTATGCCGAAAAGGCCCGCGTTGCCGCGCGCAACGTGCGCCGCGACGGCATGGACCAGCTCAAGGCGCTCGAGAAGGCGCACCTGATGAGCGAAGACGAGCACAAGAACAAGGCTGACGAAGTCCAGAAGTTCACCGACGACACGATGAAGGACATCGACGCGGCACTGAAGACCAAGGAAGCCGAAATCATGCAGGTGTGAGCCGAAGCGCCATGCGTTCCAGCCTCAAGATTCCCCGCCACGCCGCCATCATCATGGATGGCAACGGGCGTTGGGCCGCAGCGCGCGGACTTCCGCGCTCCGCCGGACACAAGGCCGGGATCGACGCGTTGCGCAACGCCGTACGCACCGCCGCCGACATGGGCATCGAATACCTGACGATCTATTCTTTCAGCACCGAGAACTGGTCGCGGCCCAAGACGGAAGTGATGTTCCTGCTCGAACTGCTGCGCCGCTTCATCCGGCAGGACGTGGCCGAACTCCACGCCTCTGGCGTGCGCATCCACGTGATCGGCGATCGTGAAAAGCTCGAGGGCAGCATCGTCTCGATGCTGGAGGATGCCGAGAAGCTGACCCGTGACAACACCAAGCTTAATCTGGTCGTCGCCTTCAACTATGGCAGCCGTCAGGAAATCACCCGCGCCGCCCGCGCCATTGCAGCCGACGTGGCGGCAGGCAAGGTGGCGCTCCCGGACGTGACACCGGAGCTGCTCGAAAGCCGGCTCGATACGGCAGGCATGCCAGCACCCGATCTTCTCATTCGCACCGGCGGCGAGGAACGCATTTCGAATTTCCTGCTGTGGCAATGCGCCTATGCGGAATTCGTCTTCGTGCCCGAGTTCTGGCCTGACTTCAGCGCCGAGATCTTCGCCCGCGCCGTGGCGGAATATGGCTCGCGCGAACGCCGCTTCGGTGGCCTGAAAGTCCAGTCCGCATGAGCGAGGCACCTCCGGCCCCGGCAGCGGGTGGCGCGAAATGGCAGGACCTTGGCGTCCGCGCATCTTCCGCCGCCGTTCTCATTCCCGCCGTGCTGCTCGACATCTGGCTTGGTGGATTGTGGTTTGAGCTCTTTGCCGCCTTCCTCGGAATCCTCATGGCGCATGAGTGGACGGTGATCGCCCATGGCCGGTCCACCTCGCAGTTCGCCCTCCATGCACTCGCCGCCTTGTGTGCGGCGTTCCTGCCGAAGGAGATCGGCCCGCTGCTCACATGCGCCGTGATCCTCGTGATCGCCGCCGTCGCCTATGCCGGGGTTGCTTTCGGTCCCCGTGAGAAATCGCCGTGGTGCTTTGTCGGCGTTCCATATGTGGCGCTGCCGGTTCTGGCCCTCGTCGTACTCCGGCATGATCCGCAATGGGGCCTTCACGCCATCATCTGGATCATGCTCACCGTCTGGGCCGCCGACAGCCTGGCCTATTTCGCCGGGCGCATCATCGGTGGACCGAAACTCGCGCCGAAGATTTCGCCCAAGAAAACCTGGGCTGGCATGGGCGGTGCCATGGCCGGTGCGGCCATTGCCAGCGGTCTCTATGCATCCTGGGTGGCGCCGTCGGTGCTGCCGCTTGTTGTTCTCGCTGCCTTGTTCGCCGTGGTGGAGCAGGGCGGTGACATTCTGGAAAGCGCCTTCAAGCGCTATCACGGCGTCAAGGATTCTGGCCATCTCATCCCCGGCCATGGCGGCATCATCGACCGGGTGGACGGCCTGATCGCCGTCACCGTTGTGGCGGCGATCATCGGGTTTATCCGCTACGCGCCCTCGGCCGCGCAGGGCCTCCTGGTGTGGTAACCATCTTGCCGAAATATTGACGCAAAAGCCCCGCTTTGTAGTTAAGACTTCGTAAACGCGCCCCGCGGCGGGCGGCATTTGTGTTGACAGGAAGAGGCTATGGAATTGTCATCCCTCGTGAATTTGCCCCTGGGCTATATCTTGCCTTTCCTCGTGGCGATCACGATCATCGTTTTTGTGCATGAGTTCGGGCATTTCCAGGTTGCCCGCTGGTGCGGCGTGAAGGTGGAAGCCTTCTCCATCGGTTTCGGCAAGGAAATTTACGGCTGGGTGGATCGCCATGGCACCCGCTGGAAGATCTGCTGGCTGCCCCTCGGCGGTTATGTGCGCTTCGAGGGTGATGCCAACGCCGCCAGCATGCCCGGCAGCGAACCAGCAGTGGCACCGCGCGGCCCCGGCAATTTCCACGGCAAGCCAATCTGGCAGCGTGCCGCTGTCGTGGCGGCCGGCCCCATCGCCAACTTCATCCTTGCCATCGCGATCTTCACCGCGGCCTATTCGATCATCGGCGTACCCTATTCGGAACCGCGTGTGGACGAAGTGATTGCCGGTTCGGCAGCCGAAAATGCGGGCCTGAAACCCGGCGACTTCATCCGCAAGGTGGATGGCAGCGACACCAGGAGCTTCGGTGCGGTGCAGGAGATCGTTTTCCAGAGCGGCGGACAATCGCTGCCCATCGTCGTTGAGCGCGCCGGCAGCCTGATTGAACTCACCCTGACGCCGCGTGTGGAGGAAATGCCGGATGGCTTCGGTGGCAAGATCAAGGTGGCGCTCATGGGCGTGCGCCACAACCCGGCGACCGACAAGGCCCTTTACGAGCGCTACTCGCTGCCCCAGGCCTTCGCCAAGGGGATCGAGCGCACCTGGTATATCATCGCCACCACCGGCCACTATGTCGGCAAGCTGTTCACCGGCAACGAAAGCATCGACCAGATCGGCGGTCCGATTGCCATGGCCAAGGGGGCAGGCGACACGGCCTCGTCCGGCGGCCTTGCCTTCATCAGTTTCGTGGCCCTGCTGAGCGTCAGTATCGGACTTATTAACCTATTTCCTGTTCCTATGCTCGATGGCGGCCACCTTGCTTTCTACGCCGTTGAAGCCTTGCGCGGAAAGCCGCTGGGGCCCAACGCCCAGGAGTGGGGATACCGCATCGGTTTCTCCTTTGTAGTCATGCTCATGTTGATCGGAATCTGGAACGACGTCGTGAGAATGGTCAGCGTCTATCTGGGCAGTTGAAACAACGACTTAGTTTCAGTTGCATTAGAGGAGAAACGGACTAAAAGAGCCATCGCGGATCGCGGGCTGATTTGGGGACTGATTTGCGCCATGGTGAGGTCACAATGGGTCGCAATTGAAGTTCAGGGGTCGGGCTGGGACGCGCGATTCGCCGGAGTGGGGAGCATGTCGAACCTTGTCCGGACGTGGGTGGATGGCACGGCGCAAGTGAGATTGGCTTATTGGATGCGTAATAGACTTTCAGTGATTGGCGTTTTGGTGCTGTTGGCGCTGACCCTTGCCCCGGTACTTTCTCCTGCAACATTTTCGCGTCCTGCCTATGCCGCCGCCGTGAGCGGCATCGTCATCAACGGCAATCAGCGCGTCGAAGACGAAACAATTCTCTCCTATATGCAGCTTGGCGTCGGCGACCAGTTCGACAGCGAAGCCGTCGACGAATCCATCAAGGTCCTGTTCCAGACGGGCCTGTTCCGCGACGTCTCGATTGACCGCAGTGGTTCGCAGCTTGTCATCACCGTTGTCGAAAACCCGCTCATCAGCGTGGTGAACTTCGAAGGCAACAGCGAGATCGATGATGATACGCTGGCCAAGGAAGTCGAAGTCCGCGAGCGCATGATCTTTACCAAGGCGCGCGTCGCCAGCGACAACCGCCGCATCCTCGCGCTCTACCAGAAGCAGGGCTTCTACAACGTCTCCGTTGTGCCGAAGATGATCCGCCTGCCGGAAAACCGCATCAACCTCGTGTTCGAGGTGAACGAGGGCGGCAAGACCTACGTCCGCCAGATCAATTTCGAGGGCAACAACAGCTTCTCCGATGGCGACCTGCGCGACGTGATCGCCACCAAGAAGCGCAACTGGCTGTTCTTCTTCTTGCGAAATACGACGTATGACGCCGACCGCCTGCAGTACGACAAGGAACTGATCCGCCGCTACTACCTCAAGAACGGCTTTGCCGACGTGCAGGTGCTGGATGCCAGCGCGCAGTATTCCGGCAGCGAGGAGGGTGGCTTCATCATCAACTTCGCCATCGAGGAAGGTCCGCGCTATACGGTGGCCGACGTTGCGGTGAACATCGGCGATGCCAACCTTGAACCCGACAAGCTGCGCAAGGTCGTGAAGACCGGCGTGGGCGACAGCTACGACGCCTCCAAGGTGGACAAGTCGGTTGAAAAGCTGACACTTGAGGCTTCGAACCAGGGCTTCGTCTTCGCCAAGGTCGAGCCGAAGGTGGATCGTGATCCGGCCAACGGCAAGCTCAACATCACTTACGACATCACCGAGGGTCCGCGCACCTATGTCGAGCGCATCGACATCGTCGGCAACGACCGCACGCTGGACCGCGTCATCCGCCGCGAACTGCAGCTGTATGAAGGTGACGCCTACAATCGCACGCTCGTCGAGCGCGCCCGCCGCCGCCTGACGGCACTGGACTACTTCTCCAGCGTCGAGTTCAAGGAAGAGCCGGGTTCCGCGCCTGACAAGGTGGTGCTGGTGGTCGAAGTCGTCGAAAAGTCGACGGGCCAGATTTCCTTCTCCATCGGCTACTCCACAGTGGAAACCGTGATCGGGCAGGTGAGCCTCTCCGAGCGCAACCTTTTCGGCCGTGGTTTGCAGGCCAAAATCGATACCTCGCTCAGCTTCAAGAAGCAGTCGGTCAACCTCAGCGTCACCGAGCCCTATTTCATGGGCAAGCCCATCGCCATGGGCTTCGACGTGTTCGCCAACGCCTCCGACAACAAGTCCACCTCGTCCTACCAGAGCAAGCAGATCGGCGGCGCGCTGCGCACCGGCTTCCGCCTGGACGAGTATTCCTCGCTCAGCCTCAAGTACCTGATCGCGGGCCGTGAAGTGAGCGGCATCGATGACGCGGTGTCATCGCCCATGGTCATCTCGCAGGAAGGCAAGAGCTGGAAATCGGCTGTCAGCGCCACCTACACCTATGACGACCTCGACAACCCGAACAAGCCGTCGAGCGGGCTTCGTGCCCAGTTGGAAACGGAACTGGCGGGCCTCGGTGGTGACGCGCAATACGCTTCCGTCGAAGGTCACGCCTGGTACTTCATCCCGTTCATGGATGAAAAGGTCGTGCTGAAACTCGAGGCCAACGCCGGACACATCCAGTCGCTCGGCAATGACGTGCCGCTGCAGGACCTGTTCTTCAAGGGTGCGGACTCCTTCCGTGGCTTTGCCCGCTCCGGCCTCGGCCCCAAACAGACCGGCAATGACGGCGTGCTCGATTCGATCGGCGGCCAGACCTATGCCATCGGCACGGTCGAAGTGAACTTCCCGCTCGGCATTCCCGAGGAATGGGGCATCGAAGGCGCGGTGTTCAGCGACTTCGGTACGGTGTTTGGCACGGATGCAATCACGCAAGCCAGTGCACCCTTGACCACTTGCACAGGCGCAACCGCTTGCACCGTCTTCGACTCCATGAACCTCCGCGCCTCGGTGGGTGCGGGCATCATCTGGACGTCGCCGTTCGGACCGCTGCGCCTCTCGGCCACCTATCCGATCCTCAAGGAAAAGACCGACGATACGGAGATCTTCCAGTTCTCCATCGGCACGCGCTTCTAGACGAGGTTGCAGATTCAGCTAAAAGGGGCGGGAATTTCCCGCCCTTTTTCTTTTCAGGACCGCTTCAAGGATTTCCCATGACCGACGTTGCACCGGCCGCTCCCACGGGCAAGACCGTGGATATCACCCGCATTCTCAAGCTGCTGCCGCACCGCTACCCGTTCCTGCTGATCGACAAGCTGGTGAACATCCACGGCGAGGAGAGCGGCACGGCGATCAAGAACGTCACCATGAACGAGCCCTTCTTCCAGGGGCACTTCCCGGGCCGCCCGGTCATGCCGGGCGTGCTGCTTGTCGAAGCCATGGCCCAGGCCGCCGGCGCCATCGTATTGGAGCACCTCGGCGATGCCCACGCCGGCAAACTCGTGTTCTTCATGTCAATCGACAAGGCCCGCTTCCGCAAGCCGGTGGTGCCGGGCGACCAGGTGCATTTCCACGTGAAGCTCAGCCACAAGCGCCCGCCCGTCTGGAAATACTGGGCCGAAGCCCATGTCGACGGCAAGAAGGTGGCAGAAGCCGAAATCGGCGCCATGCTGATGGACGAGCGCGGCGTCTGATCTCACAATCGAACGTCATGCCGTTGGCTGACGGCAGAGATTTCTCGGGCCATTAAACCAGTGTCGTTGGTTTAGCCCCGCGAACCCATGGGCACGTAGTCGCGGCGGGTGGGGCCAGTGTAGAGCTGGCGCGGACGGCCAATCTTCTGGTTCGGCTCCTCGATCATTTCCTTCCACTGCGAAATCCAGCCCACGGTGCGGGCCAGCGCGAAGAGCACGGTGAACATGCTCACGGGGAAACCCATGGCGCGCAGGATGATGCCGGAATAGAAATCCACATTCGGATAGAGCTTGCGCGAGATGAAATATTCATCCGACAGCGCCACCTTCTCCAGTTCCTGCGCCACCTGCAGCAGCGGGTCTTCCACGAGGCCCAACTGGTCAAACACTTCCTTGGCGGTGGCCTGCATGATCTTGGCGCGCGGATCGTAGTTCTTGTACACGCGATGCCCGAAGCCCATCAGGCGCACGTTGGAGTTCTTGTCCTTCACCTTGGAGATGAAGTCCGGAATGTTCTCGGGCCGGCCAATTTCCGACAGCATCTTGAGGGCGGCCTCGTTGGCGCCGCCATGCGCCGGGCCCCACAGGCAGGCGATGCCCGCGGAAATGCAGGCGAAGGGGTTGGCACCCGACGAGCCCGCAAGACGCACGGTGGACGTGGAGGCGTTCTGCTCATGGTCGGCGTGCAGCACGAAGATACGGTCCATGGCGCGTGCCATCACCGGGTTCACCTTGTACTCCTCGCACGGCACGGCAAAGCACATGTGCAGGAAGTTCGCTGCATAGGAGAGGTCGTTCTTCGGATAAACGAAGGGCTGGCCGATGTGATACTTGTAGGCCATGGCCGCAATCGTCGGCAGCTTGGCGATCATGCGGTGCGAGGCGATTTCGCGCTGGCGCGGATCGTTGATGTCAACCGAGTCGTGATAGAAAGCCGAGAGCGCGCCCACCACCGCGACCATGACCGCCATCGGATGCGCGTCACGGCGGAAGCCGCGGAAAAGAAGCGCCATCTGCTCATGCACCATGGTGTGGCGTGTGATGGTGTTTTCAAACTTCTGCCGTTCCGCAGGCGTGGGCAATTCACCGTAGAGCAGCAGATAGCAGGTCTCGATGAAGTCACCTTGTTCGGCCAGTTGCTCGATAGGGTAGCCGCGATAGAGAAGTACGCCTGCATCGCCATCGATGTAGGTGATGGTGGATTCGCAGGAGGCCGTGGAGGTGAAGCCGGGATCGAAGGTGAACGCCTTCGTTTCCTTGTAGAGTGATGCGATATCGATCACATCCGGCCCGATTGAACCGGAGTGGACGGGCAGCGTCACCGTCTTGCCATCAAATTCCAGCTTGGCGGTCTTTTTGCTCTCGGCCATCACGGACTCCCACTTGTTCGGCAGACACTATTGCGGCGCACCAAAAAGGTCAACCTTGCTGCACTATTTGCGACTTTGGAACGATAAAGCGTCGCATTTGATACGCGCCAGGGTCAAGTGGCGGCGTGGTCTGCAATGCGGGCGAGCGCTTCTTCCCGTCCCAGGACTTCGAGCACATCAAAGATGCCGGGAGAGGTGGAAGTTCCCGTGAGAGCAGCGCGGAGCGGCTGTGCGAATTTGCCGAGCTTGATTCCTGTCTGTTCGGCATGAGCCTTCACCGCAGCCTCCAGCACCGGGGCCGACCACGCGGATGCGCCGTCGAGGACCGGCTGCAGGGCCGCAAGTGCGGCCTGTCCGCCATCGGCCAGAATCTGCTTCGCCTTGTCATCCATGGGCAGGGGACGCCGCACATAGAGGAAGGCCGCGCCCTTCAGCAGTTCCACCAGTGTCTTGGCGCGCTCCTTGAGACCGGGCATGGCATGCAGCAACTTGGCCTTCATCGCATCGTCGGTCTGCGCCAGAAGCTCCGGCCCACCTTCGGCGTAGGGCATGAAGGCGAGCAGGTGGTTCAACAACTCCGCATCCGGCGTGTGGCGGATGTAGTGGCCATTGAGATTCTCCAGCTTGGCGAAATCGAAGCGCGACGCCGACTTGCCCAGCGCCCCCAGATCGAACCATTCCACCAGCTGCCCGGTGGAGAAGATCTCATCGTCGCCGTGGCTCCAGCCCAGGCGTGCGAGATAGTTGCGCAGGGCCGCGGGCAGATAGCCCATGGCACGATAGGCCTCCACACCCAACGCACCATGGCGCTTGGAGAGCTTCGCGCCGTCCGGCCCGTGGATCAGCGGCACGTGGGTCATGGACGGCACGCTCCAACCCATGGCGAGATAGATCTGCGTCTGCCGCGCTGCATTGGTGAGATGATCGACGCCGCGGATGATGTGCGTGATGCCCATGTCATGGTCGTCCACCACGACAGACAGATTGTAGGTGGGATTGCCATCCGAACGCAGGATGATGAGATCGTCGAGATCCTTGTTGGGAATGACAACGCGGCCCTGTGCCTGGTCGTCGATCACCGTCTCGCCCTCCTGCGGCGCACGGAAGCGGATCACGGGCTTCACGCCAGCGGGAGCGGTGGAAGGATCGCGGTCGCGCCACGTGCCATCATAGCGGATAGGCCGCTTCTCGGCTTCCGCCTTGGCGCGCATTGCCTCCAGGTCCTGCGGCGAGCAGTAGCAGTAATAGGCCTTGCCGCGCTTCAGCAGCTCGTGTGCCACTTCGCGGTGACGCTCTGCGCGGGCGAACTGCGACACCGCATCGCCGTCCCAGGTGAGGCCAAGCCAGGTGAGGCCGTCAAGGATCGCGGTCACGGCCGCATCAGTGGAGCGTTCGCGGTCAGTGTCTTCGATGCGCAACAGCATCTTGCCGTCGCGGCCCCGCGAATAGGCCCAGTTGAACAGTGCCGTGCGCGCGCCCCCGATGTGAAGGAAGCCAGTGGGCGAGGGTGCAAAACGAGTGATCACGGGCGATGACATGTACGCCTAATTCCTTGTAGCCTTGGTCGTCAGGGGGTGGGGCAGCAATGGCCGTTGTGGAGCCGGATAGCACAGGGTCCGTGGCCGTCAAAGGCCATGCACGGATGGCGGCTGCCATGGCGTCCTGGCGCAGCGCCGCCGCGCGGATCGGCGAAATCGAGGGCGCGCGCCTCACGGTGTGGACGCCCATGCTGCTGGTCGCCGGAATCTGGGGCTACTTCGCCCTGGCGCACGAACCGGGTTGGCCGCTGGTAGTGTCGCTGGCCGTCTGTGCTGGTGCCCTCGCGCTGCGCTTCCGCCACATCCCGACGCTCGTGGCCGTCGCCCTCATCTTCATGGGCTTCGTGGGCGCAGACCTGCGCACCGCATGGGTAAGCACGCCGCTGTTGCGCGCTTATGTTCCGGGTGCCACCATCACAGGTCGGCTGCGCGATGTGGACCGCCCCAGCGCCAAGCGCCTCACGCTCGTCGTCGATGTGGAAACGGCGAGCGGATTGCCGCCGGAGGAAGTGCCGCGCCGCGTACGCCTCACCGTGACGGGCCAGATGGACACGCCGCAGATCGGCGACCGTGTCAGTGGCACCGCCATGCTGTTGCCGCTGCCGCTGCCCGTTTCACCGGGCGCATTTGACTATGGCCGCAGCCTGTTCTTCGAGTCGATCGGCGCCACAGGACGCTTCACCGCGCCTCCGACCGTGGAGAAGGGAGACGTGCCCCTGCGCTATCAGTTGCGCCGGAGCCTGCATGGTCTTCGCGCCACCATCGGTGCGCGCGTGGCGGCCGTGATCGAGGGGCCTTTGGGCTCATTCGCCGATGCGCTCATCACCGGCGAGCGGGCACGCATCCCGAAGGCCATGAATGCAAGCCTGCAGGCCTCTGGCCTGTTCCACATCCTCTCGATCTCCGGCCTGCACATGGCCATGGTAGCGGGCACGTCCTTCTGGCTGGTGCGGGCACTGCTGGCGCTCTCGCCAGCACTGGCGCTGCGGCGGCCGATCAAGAAATGGGCGGCGGGTGCGGCCCTTGTTGTTGGCGGCTTCTACATGTTGCTGGCCGATGGAGGTGCCGCAACGGAACGCTCCTTCATCATGATCGCCGTCATGTTCTTTGCCGTGATGGTGGACCGTCCGGCAATCTCCCTGCACAATCTCGCGGTGGCGGCGGTCTTCATCCTGCTGTTCTCGCCCGAACAGGCGGTTGCCGCCAGTTTCCAGATGTCGTTCCTTGCCGTCATGGGCCTCGCTGCCTTCTTTGAATGGTGGAGCCTTCGCATGCCCCGCGCCGCACCTGCCACGGCGGGACGTTTGTGGCGCTGGATGTGGAAGCTGGTGCATCTGGCGCTCACCTCACTTGCCGCCTCACTCATTGCAGGCGGACTGTCGAGCATTCCCGCCGCCCACCACTTCGGCCGGCTCGCGCTCTACAGCGTGGTCAGCAATGCCCTGGCCTTGCCGGTCGCCAGTGTCGCTGTGATGCCCATGGCCTTGTTGGCAGTGCTGCTGATGCCCTTCGGACTTGAGGCGCTTCCCCTGATGGTGATGGAACAGGGGTTGCGCGTCGTCATGGCGATTTCCGATTGGGTGGCAAGCTGGCCCAATGCGGGCCTCGCCATGCCGCTGCTGAGTGCGGAAGCGGCGGCGGCACTGTCCTTCGCGGCGGCCTTCCTCGCCATGCCACGAAGCGCGCTCCGCTGGCTCTCCTTGCCATTGCTGGCCATCGGGATCGCACTGGTCTGGCAGCAGTCCTCGCCGGATGTCCTGGTGGAAGAACGGACACAGACGGCGGCCGCTGTCGATCAAACCGGCTATCTGGTGCCGCTGCCCGACAAGCGCGGGCGCTTCTCCGTCAACAAGTGGCTGCTGGCACGCGGGCAGAACCAGAAAGCGGCCGACGCCGCCAAATGGCCCTTGTGGACCTGCGACGCAAGCCAATGCCGGGCCACGGTAAAGGGGAGGGACGTGGTGTTCCTGCGCGAGACGGCAGCCCCCATCAAGCCGTGCCCGCGCGCCGCAGTCATCATCGCGCAATATCCGTTGCGCCGCCGCTGCAAGGGAACGCTCGCCACGATTGACCGCTTCGATGTCTGGCGGCAGGGCGCCCATGCCCTGACATTCACCCCGCAAGGCGTGGAGGTGGCGACGGCCCGCGGCGCACAGGGAGACCGCGCCTGGCGCGTCTGGCCCCGCCCGCGGCTGAAATAGTTTCGCAGTTGTATTCTGGGACGGATTGGCACATTGCGGCGTCGCGCCGAACCCGCCACGAGGTGGTTCGCAAACGAGGACATGACATGATCGCCACTCCGCCGGACCTGCTGAAGCTGCGCCGCGAAATCGACCGCGTGGACAGCGAACTCGTGCAGGTGCTGGCGCGCCGCCAGAAGATCGTGGAACAGGTGATCGCCATCAAGGAACGCGATGGACTCCCTGCCTTCATTCCGGAACGGATCGAGGAAGTACTGGAGGGCGTCTCGCGTCAGGCCGAAGCAGCAGGCCTCTCGCCCGATCTTGCCCGCACGCTGTGGAAGGGCATGATCGACTGGTTCGTGGCCTTCGAGGAAAAACAGCTTAAAGAGTCATGATCCGCAGACCGACTTGAGGGCTTTGAATTGCTCCGGGGTCATCACCTCCACGGGCAGGCGGCCCGGCGGCAGCGGCACGATGTTCTTGATGCGGTCTTCCGTTCCCGGATGGGTTGAAAAGACATTCCCCAGCTTGTCCAGCGCCGAGGGCTGCTTCGCAGCGGGCGTGGAGGAATTGCTGTCCTTGAGAATCTTCTCGAAGAAAGTGCGGAGACCCATGGGGTTGATGCTGGCCTTGTCCATCGTGTCACGCGCATAGGCGTCCGCCTCGCGTTCGGCATCGCGGGAATAGCGGAGCAGGGCTGCAAGCGCCGCCATGTTGCTGGTGAAATCTCCGCCGTTGCTGCCGGTCATCACGCTGATCAACACCTGCATGCCCGTGATGCGCACCAGTTGCGCCTCCGGATGGCGGTGCGCCACATGACCCGCTTCATGGGCGAGAACGCCCGCGATTTCCTCCGGCGTATCTGCCTTCTCCAGGATGCCGCGCGTGAAGATGATCTTGCCACCGGGTGCCGCGAAGGCATTGACCAGCGCCATGTCGTAGATTTCCATGGCGATGGGCGGCAGGTCGGGATTGCCCTGCGCAATGGCGGCGATCAGTGCGGATTTGGCCGCTTCCGCCTCCGCAGTGGAACAGAGCCGCGCACCGCTGACCAGTCCCTTGACCACCTGTTCCCCCACGCGGTTTCGCCACGCCTCGGGCAACACAAATGCAACCCTTTGCGGCAAGAACGACACCAGCACATAGCCGATAGCCGCCAATGCCACTACGCCGCCCAGCGTCCACATCGCCACCTGGCGAAGATGGACCCAGGAATAGCCGCCGCGCAGGTGCTTGTGGTCCGCCACGAGTCTCTGGACGAAGGCCTCGTCACGGATCACCAGCCGCGCACCCGGCCGGGAATGATGCGTGATACGGAAGGGCTGCCCGGGCGAGGGCGGATCGACCGGATGCAGGCCCGCGACGCTCCAGCGTGTTTCGGCAACGTCAGGACCGGAAAAAACAAGCTCGTTCGCTTCCGCACTGAGCATGATGGCGCGGTCGCGGGCGGATTCTCCATCGAAATATGTGGCCGGTATCGACATCACAGACCTCCGACATCGAAGGCGTCCGCAAGACCCTCGCCACGCTTGTCCAGCGGCACCTGCGATTGCCGGATGCGGTCCACGTCAATCATGCCCTGCAGCGAAAGGCGGTCCACGACAAAGCGCACCAGACGCTGGTTGATGAAGGGCCAGCCGATGCCAAGGGTGAAGATGAGGATCAGGATGTTGACCACGCTGAGCCAGATCACCGACCCGGCCGAGGCATCGAGGGAAAACTGCGCGCCGTCGAAGCGCGTGTAGGCCGCGAAGGTGCGCAGTTCGCGCGCGATGTAGATCGACCACAGCATGGGGATGATGAGCGCCGTCAACACCAGGAAGACAGCGAGGCCGATGAAGACGTAAGCGACGATCTCCGCCGGCTTGGAAAGTTCACTGGGGCCGGTGAAAAAATCCTGCAGCGCCTGGGATCCGGCGATGGTGATGACAGCCAGCACCACGGCCCCGACGAGGGCTGCGCAGGACAGGATCCAGCAGACCGCATAGGTGGGATAGAGGGGGCCGGCACGGCCCTTGAACTTGAAGGCGGCATCGCCGAAGCGCATGTCGTTGGTCATCTGCTCTTGCAGCACCGTATTCATGACCGGCGTGGCCCAGCCCAGTGACATGCCCTTGGCGAGGAGCGAGCCGAAATACAGAAGGCTGTAGGTCATGGCCGATCCCGCCAGCGTGCCCCGGATGCCTCGCCACTGGGTGCGCGACAGCTGGTACTTGCGCGCTTTGTAGATGGCAAAGCCCCAGAAGATGTAGATCGCAAAGATGATGATCATCTGCGGAATGATGAGAAGCGGCGAGTCCGGCCCGTACATGAGACTGATTCCCCCCGTCACCAACACGATGGGCAGAACGAGGAAGACGAACACCATCAGCGCCCCCATGAACAGTTCCTTGCCTCGCCCGGTGTATTCCAGCGGTTCGCCGTTGACATGGACGCAAGACCAGATGTGCTTGCGCACATTCGTCTTGGCCCAGAACCGGTAGATCGAGAAGGTAAGCACCGACAGCAGGAAATTGACGATCGTCAGTTTCAGCAGGCCCGCCCGGGGGACATAGGTGAAGGTCAGGCGTTCTGGCGCGGACGGCGGAAGGGATTCGGTCATGGGGAGGGCTCGCAAATCAATGCGCGCAGTCTTCCAACCGCAGGCCAAGCCGTCAACCCATGGTTACAGTCACAGCCCTTGTGTCTTTCTTGCAACAGTTAACCAATATGTGAAAGCGAGGGAACCCGCCCCGAATTCCTTGCCATGATCCGCCGCAATTGCTGCGTACGCCGCAAAGCGTGATGCGTCGGGCCCCGATCAAAGTTCCGCCCAGATTCGGTCTGCATCCGGCAATGGTTCAGTCGCTTTTGCCGGGTATTGGAAGTGGAATCAGGTGGCCGGGAATCCGGAACATCATGTGCGGAGTGACAATTAGATCGTGATCGGGTTGCGGGCAGGCGCTGGATTGAAAGCGGGTAGGTGGGTGCACCTCGGCACGCTTCTGCTGCTTGTTTGGGCTGCAATTGCTGCCCTTCACGCCCCGGCCTTCGCCCAGGAAGAACCCAGCGAGGAGGACCGTTCCGGCTTCTTCCGCTACCTGCAGGCGGTGCCGCAGGTGAGACTGCCCAAACTTGATCTCGTCCCGTTCTGGACGGATGACCTCAAGAAAGGCCGCAAGGCCTACAACAAGGGCGATTATGGCAGGGCCTTCAAGTTCTTTGGCCGCGCCTCGGAAGACGGCAACTCCGTCGCCGACTGGTATCTCGGCCACATGTACCGGCTGGGCCGGGGCGTATCGGCGAGCGATGCCATGGCCTACAGCTACTACCAGCGTGTGGCCGAAAATTTCGATCCCGACGAGCCCGACCACAAACGCCTCCAGATCATGGTCGATAGCCAGATCTGGATTGCCTATTACATCCGCCATGGCGTGCCGGAAGCCGGCATCAAGGCCGATCCGGGGCGTGCCGCCCGCGTCTATCTCCGCCTCGCCTCCACCTATGGCCATCCAGAAGCGAGCTTTGCGCTGGGTGTCATGAGCCTGAAGGGCGAGGGCATGAAGAAGAACCCGCAGCAGGGCCTGAAATGGCTCACCGCGGCCGCCCGCAAGCGCCACCCAGGTGCACAAGCCTACCTGGGCGATCTCTACTGGCGCGGCAATGCCGTGAAACAGGATCAGGTGCGCGCCCTCATGTGGTATGTGCTGGCCTCGCAGACGGCCAATCCGTCCGAAGACCGCAAGATCATCGAGCGCTACAACGAGTTGAACAGCGCGCTGGAGGAAGACGAGCGTCTGGAAGCTGAAGCCCGCGCCCGCGTCTGGGCCGACCAGTATCCCGCCCCGTCGCAATAGGCTGCCCTCAATCGTGGCGTGACGGCCGCGTCCAGATATAGACACCAACCGCCGCCATGATGCCCGCCGCCACGGCAGGAACCCACAGGATACTGCTCCAGAAGAACAGTACGGCGGCGGCGCCAAGCATCATCGCCGTAGCCAGCATCTTGGCGCGCAAGGGAATGACGCCATGGTCCTGCCAGTCGCGGATGTAAGGGCCTGCTGTCGGATGATTGCGGATCTTCTCGGCAAGCTCCGGTGAGGCTTTGCTGAAGGCCCAAACTGCCACGATGAGGAAGGGCGTGGTCGGCAAAATGGGGAGGGCGATGCCCACAAGCCCAAGCAGGACACTGATCCAACCCAAGGCAAGAAAGAACGGTTTCGCGAAGCGGTTGGCACTCATTGTGGGGGATGCTTGCACTGGCCTGCCGAATAATGCAATCACGTGAGATGGCCGAATTGGACCCGAAAAAGCCCGACAGCGAGGAACAGAAACGATCGTTTCTGGGGCGTCTGCGCGCCTATTTCTTCACCGGTGTGGTCATCATCGCCCCCGCCGCCATCACCGTGTGGGCAACACTGTGGTTCATCTCGCTGTTTGACAGCGTGGTGAAGCCACTCATTCCCTTGCACTACAATCCGGATACGTATCTCCCCTTCAAGGTTCCGGGAACAGGCCTTGTGGTGGCACTGCTCATCATCACGGCGGTGGGTGCTCTCGCGGCCAACCTCGTGGGCCGCACCTTGATCGGTTGGTGGGATAGCATCATCCACCGCACGCCGGTGGTCCGCTCCGTCTACAAGGGATCGAAGCAGATCTTTCAGACGATCTTTGCCGACAAGGGCACCAACTTCAAATTCGTCTGCCGGGTCCGCTGGCCACACCGCGACATGTGGACGATTGCCTTTGTCTCCCGCGAGCTGGATGGCGGGCAGATCGGATTGGAAACGGGCCGCAAGATGTATGCCGTCTACGTCGCCACGACGCCCAATCCCACCGGTGGTTATGTGGTCTTCGTCGACGAAGCCGAGGTGGACATCCTGCCGATGAGTGTCGAGGACGGACTGAAGCTGGTGATTTCCATGGGACTGGTGTTCCCCGACCGGCCAACAGCGGCTGCGGAAAAGATCGCAACGATTCCTCCCGCCGTGGAAAGCCCCAGACTGGCGCCGCAACGGGCGAAGCCGGCCCGCAAGGTCCGCCGCACGAAATAGCGCCTGTCACCCCGCCGAAATCAGGCGGACAGCTTCATCACGGCCGAAAAGATAGAGCAGCGTCTGCAACGCCGCGCCGCGAGCTCCGGCAAGTTGCGGGTTGATGCGCAGGATCAGCGCCGCATCATCCCGCGCCGCACTGAGCAAGTCCCCATGTATGGCGAGATCGGCCATGCGGAACACGGGCAGCCCGGATTGCTGCGTGCCCAGCATTTCACCTGCACCCCGCAGGCGCAGGTCTTCTTCGGCGATGCGAAAACCGTCTTCCGTGTCGCGCATGATCTGCAGCCGCGCTTTTGCCGTCTCGCCCAGCGGTTCCTGGTAGAGCAGCAGGCAACTGGATTTGGCGGAGCCGCGCCCCACGCGCCCGCGCAACTGGTGCAACTGCGACAGTCCGAAACGTTCCGCATTCTCGATCACCATGATGGAGGCTTCCGGCACATCGACTCCCACCTCGATCACCGTCGTCGAGACCAGGACCGACAACGCGCCCGCCTTGAAGGCAGCCATGACGGCGTCTTTGTCCTTGCCCTTCATGCGGCCATGCACGAGACCGACCTTGCCGGGGAACACCTTGGCCAGCGCTGCGTAGCGATCCTCCGCCGCAGCCATGTCGACAACTTCGCTTTCCTCCACCAGCGGGCACACCCAATAGGCGCGCACACCCTGCGAGAGGGACCGCGCCAGCCCCGCCACGATATCGTCGATGCGCGAGAGCGGCATCACGCGTGTGTCGATGGGCAAGCGTCCTGCAGGCTTTTCTGTGAGCTTGGAAACGTCCATGTCGCCATAGACCGTGAGCGCAAGCGTGCGGGGGATCGGTGTCGCCGTCATCACCAGCAGGTCCGGCGCTTCATTGGCCTTGGCCTGGAGGGCAAGACGCTGGTGCACGCCGAAGCGGTGTTGTTCGTCGATCACGGCAAGTCCGAGGTCGCGGAAGGTGACTTCGTCCTGGAACAAGGCGTGTGTGCCGATGAGAATGTCGATAGCCCCGGAGGCGAGTGCGGCCAGCACCTCGTCGCGCGCCGCACCTTTTTCGCGGCCCGTTAGCAGGCCGATCCGCAGTCCGGCCGCGGCGCCCATCTTTGAGAGCGTGGCGAAATGCTGCCGTGCAAGAATTTCCGTCGGCACCATGAAGGCACCCTGCGTTCCCGCTTCCACGGCGGCCGCAAGGGCGAGTAGCGCCACGACGGTTTTGCCAGCGCCCACGTCGCCCTGCAGCAGGCGGATCATCCGCAAGGGCTGCGCCATGTCGCGGAGAATATCCTCAGAGGCCGTGACCTGCGATGTGGTGAGCGTATAGGGCAGGGCCGCGATGATCTGTGTCCGGCGCTCACCCGTGCCGCGCAGAACGCGCCCGGAGGCCCGCTTCATGTTCTGCCGCACCAGCATCAACGCCAATTGGTTCGCCAGCAACTCGTCATAGGCGACACGCTGGCGTGCCGGGCTGTTGCTTTCAAGCGCCGCAAGCGTTTCCGGCCTGTGGCAGGCGCGAAGCGCCGCAGCGAAATCCGGCCAGGCGTTCTTGGAAAGCCAAGCCGCGTCCTGCCATTCCGGAAGATCAGGCAGGCGCGTCAGCGCTGCCTGCATCGCCTTCGCCATGACCTTCGACGACAGCCCCGCCGTCATGGGATAAACCGGCTCGATCAGCGGCAGGTGCGCAAATTCCTCGCGGGTGACGATGTGATCGGGGTGACTCATCTGGGCGTCGGCGCGGAACCATTCGATTGCCCCGGAAATGACGCGGGTCTCGCCTTCCGGCAGGATGCGCTTGAGGTGGTCCGGAAAAGCCCGGAAGAAGACAAGCGACATGTGCCCCGTGTCGTCATGCACCTCCACCCGGTAGGGAATGTTGGCGCGCCCTCGCGGTGGCGGCTTGTGCGCCCCCACCGTCACCTCAACCGTCACAATACCTTGTTCAGGCAACTGCTTGATCTTGCATCGGTATCTCCGGTCGACAAGACCCGATGGAAGGTGCATCAGCAGGTCCGCCAGCCGCACTTCGTCCGACCTCCCCACGAGCCTCCGGAACAGCGCCTCCACCTTGTCGCCCACGCCCTTGAGGCTGGTGACGGAAGCAAACAACGGGGTGAGGACATCGGGCCGCATGGTGAGGCTGTTGTCCTTCGGAACGGGTTGCGGTGCAAGTCTTCTGCACTATAAGCAGGCCATCATGTCCCTGGCAGACCCGCTCGAATCCCGCCGCAAGCGCTTGCTCTGGCGCGCCTCCCGGCGCGGCATCAAGGAGATGGACATCATCGTCGGCGGTTTTGCCGAGGCGCGTCTTGCCGGCATGGATGCAACCGAACTGGATGCCTTCGAACGCATTCTGGATATTCCGGACCAGGATCTCCTCTCCTATGCCACGATGCAGGTCGACATCCCGGTCCCCCTCCGCTCACCCATGCTGGAGGCCGTTCTCGCCTTTCGTCCCGCAGTAAGCCCATGACCGCCATCACCGAACTGACCGCCCGCTGGAACGTCTCCGGCCGCCTGATCGCCGCCGGACTGCCGGGCGGGCTTGAAGCAGCCGTGCTGCCGCAACTGGTGCAGGCAGCAGGAACACGCGGCTACATTCACGTCTGCGTGGATGACCAGAGTGCTGCCCAGCTGGAAGAGCAGATCCGTTTCTTCGCGCCGGGCTTGCGTGTGTTGCGCTTCCCCGCCTGGGACTGTCTGCCCTACGACCGGGTTTCTCCATCGGCGGACATCATCGCCCAGCGCCTGGCCACATTGGCGGAACTGGCGCGACCACTGCAGAAGCCGATACTTGTTCTCACCACCGTCAACGCCATCCTGTTGCGCACCGTGGCCGACGATGTGGTGAAGGGCGCTTCTTGGTCCGCCGCACCAGGACAGCGCGTGGACAGCAATGCGCTCACGGCTTTCCTCGCCGACAACGGATATTCCCGCACGGGCACCGTGGTGGACCCCGGTGACTATGCTGTGCGCGGCGGCCTCATCGACATTTATCCGCCGGGGCAATCGGCACCCGTGCGCCTCGACTTCTTCGGCGACACGCTGGAAAGCCTGCGTGCCTTCGATCCGGAGACACAGCGCACCACCGAGCAGTTGAAACGCCTCACCATCAACCCGGCCAACGAGGTGCTGCTCAATGCCGAGAGCGTCGCGCTGTTCCGCAAATCATATGCGGAGGCCTTCGGTGGCATCGACACCTCGGACCCGCTCTATGAAAGCGTCACATCGGCGCGCCGCTATCAGGGCATGGAGCACTGGTTGCCGTTGTTCCACGCAACGCTCTCGCGCCTGCCGGATTTCCTGCCCGATGCCGTGATCAGCCTCGGCCATACCGTGCCGGAAGCCGTGACCGCGCGGCATGAGCAGATCGCCGAATATTACGATGCCCGCAAGGAGGCGCTGACCAAGCAGACCTTCGGCGCCGCCCCCTACAAGCCACTGCCGCCCGGTCGCCTGTTCCTGATGGAAGCGGAATGGAAGCAACTGCTGGCCGACCGCGCGGTGGTTGAGGTGACGCCCTTCGAGCGCCCCGAAGGCAATGCCGTTTCCTTCGGCGGCCGCAGGGGCCGCAGCTTCGCTGCCGAGCGGGCGGAGGTTGGCGGCAACGTCTACGAGGCGGTGAAGACGCACATTGAAACAGTGCGTGCCGGCGGAAAGCGCGTGGTGCTGGCGGCGTGGTCAGAAGGGTCCGCCGAGCGCCTCGCCACCATCCTGCGCGACCATGATGTTGCAGCGATTGCCGATGCCAGGTCCTGGGACGAGGTCACGGCCCGCGCCGCTGCACTCACCAACATCATTGTATTGCCACTGGAAGAGGGCTTCGAGACGGACGATATCGCCGTCATCGCCGAGCAGGACATCCTCGGCGACCGCATGGTGCGCCGCGCCCGGCGTGCCCGCAAGGCGGCGGATGTCATCTCCGAACTCGCATCCCTGTCACCCGGCGACTACATGGTCCATGTCGATCATGGCATCGGCCGCTTCGAAGGGCTGAAGACCATCGACGTGCAGGGTGCGCCCCACGACTGCCTGCTGCTGATCTATCACAACAACGACCGCCTGTTTATTCCGGTGGAGAACATCGATCTGCTCTCGCGCTACGGCTCCGAGACGGAAGGCGTGCAACTGGACCGTCTGGGCGGCGGCGCGTGGCAGGCGAAGAAGGCGCGCCTGAAGGAACGCATCCGCGAGATCGCCAACGACCTGATCAAGACGGCGGCGGCGCGCGAACTGAAGTCCGGCGACATTCTGGCGCCACCGGAAGGCGCATTTGACGAGTTCTGCGCCCGCTTCCCGTATGAAGAAACGGAAGACCAGCTTACCTCCATCGAAGCCGTGCTGGACGACCTGCAACGCGGCCGTCCCATGGACCGCCTCGTGTGTGGCGACGTGGGCTTCGGCAAGACGGAGGTGGCGCTGCGGGCCGCCTTCGTGGCGGCCTATGCCGGCAAGCAGGTGGCCGTGGTGGTGCCGACGACGCTGCTCTCCCGCCAGCATTTCCGCACCTTCACAGAGCGATTCAAGAACCTGCCGCTCCGGCTCGCCCAAGCCTCGCGCCTCGTGGGCCGGAAAGAGGTGGAGGCGGTGAAGCAGGGCCTGGCCGATGGCTCCATCGATATCGTGGTCGGTACCCACGCGCTGCTGCAAGGCACCATCAAGTTCCGTGACCTCGGCCTTCTCATCATCGACGAGGAGCAGCATTTCGGCGTGAAGCACAAGGAGCGCCTGAAGGAGATGAAGGCGAACGTCCACGTGCTGACGCTCACCGCCACGCCCATTCCGCGCACGCTGCAACTCTCGCTCTCGGGCGTGCGGGACATGTCGCTGATCGCAACTCCGCCCATCGACCGCCTGGCCGTGCGCACCTACGTGACTCCGTTTGATCCGGTGGTGATCCGCGAGCATCTGCTGCGCGAACATTTCCGCGGCGGCCAGAGCTTCTATGTCGTGCCCCGCATCACCGACCTGGATGAAATTGCCGCCTTCCTGCGCGAAAGCGTGCCCGAGGTGAAGTTCCGCACGGCCCACGGCCGCATGCCGCCAACGGAACTCGAAGACATCATGACCGGCTTCTACGACCGTGCCTTCGACGTGCTTCTGTCGACCACGATCGTGGAATCGGGTCTCGACATCCCGACGGCGAATACCTTGATCGTGCACCGCTCCGACATGTTCGGCCTCGCGCAGCTCTATCAGATCCGTGGCCGCGTGGGGCGCTCCAAGACGCGCGCCTACGCCTTGATGACCACCCCGGCCAACCGCGCCATGACCGGATCGGCGGAACGGCGGCTGAAAGTGCTGCAATCGCTCGACTCGCTTGGCGCGGGCTTCACGCTGGCCAGCCATGATCTCGATATCCGCGGTGCGGGCAACATCCTGGGCGAGGAGCAATCCGGCAACATCCGCGAAGTGGGCTACGAACTCTACCAGACCATGCTGGAAGAGGCGGTGGCGCAGATGCGGGCCGGCGAGTTGACAGTGGACGACAGCCAGTGGTCGCCGCAGATCAACATCGGCACTTCCGTGCTGATCCCCGAGGACTACGTCTCCGACCTGCAGGTGAGGCTCGGTCTTTACCGCCGTCTTGCTGACTTCAAGGAACAGCCGGACCTCGATGCCTTTGGCGCGGAATTGCACGACCGCTTCGGCAAGCCGCCGGAGGAAGTGCAGCACCTCCTCGACATTGTTTCGATCAAGCTCCTGTGCCGCGTGGCCAACGTGCAGTCGGTGGATGCCGGTGCCAAGGGGGCGTCGATCACCTTCCGCAACGGCACATTCCCGAACCCGCCAGCACTGGTGCAATGGATTGCGGGGCAGGGCACACTCGCCAAGCTGCGTGCCGACATGAAACTCGTCATCATCCGCGACTGGGCCACCCCCGCCGCGCGGCTGAAGGGTACGCGGCAGTTGATGCAGACGCTGGTAAAATTGGCCGCAAGCTAGCTCTGGGCCGCCTTGCGGATGGACTGCGCCAGGTATTCCGGCGACTGTGCGCCGACGACGCCGTAGCGGCTGCCGAGGATGAAGGTGGGAACGCCAGTGACGCCGATCTCCTGCGCCTGCGTCACCTCCGTCATCACCTTGTCCACATCCGTATCGCTGCCGAGGTAGTCCCTGATCTGTTCGGCTTTGAAACCGTTGATCACGGCGATGGTGGTGAGCACCTCCGTGTCGCCGACATCCTGACCGTGGTGCCAGTAGGCCATGAACAGCGCCTCAGCAACATTGGCTTGCACGCCAGCAGGTTGGGCAAGACGGAGCAGGCGGTGGGCGTTGAGGGTGTTGGGCGTGCGGGTGATCAGGTCGAAGCGGTACGGCACGCCTTCCGCCGCGCCCGCCGCGACAAGCGGATCATGGATTGTCTTCAGCCGCTCCTCGCCGAACTTGGCCGCCATGTAGGCGTGGCGATCGAGGCCTTCCGGCGGAATGCTCGGGTCGAGGAAAAAGGGGCGGAAGATCACTTCAACGTCAACGTCATGTATGAGGCTTAACGCCCTGTCCAGTCTGCGCTTTCCCAGAAAACACCAGGGACAGATCACGTCCGAGACGACATCGATGCGGAGCGCCATCACTGCACCCGCCACAAGGTTGTCGCTTCGAAACCGGGAAGAGGCTGGGTCGGGGGTCTGCCGATGCTGGTCCAGCGCGCCACCCACTGCCCGCCCGCGTCATAGAGCGGAATGATGTAGTGGCCTGCCACCAGCAGGCGGTCCTCGGCGCGCACGGCGGATTCGAAGTCCTCCTGCGTCGTTGCCTTCAGCATCGCATCAATGGCCGCATCGACCTTGGAATCGGCGATGCCGGGATAGTTCCGCGTGCCCTCGGCGGTGCGCCCTGCAGACCCGAAATAGAGTTTCTGCTCATTTCCCGGCGAGAGCGAATTGTACCAGGTCACGGGGATCATGTCGTAGTCGTAGGTCTTCTGCAGGGAGGCAAACTGCGCTGCATCGACCAGCCGCACATCCACCTTGATGCCGATCTGTTGCAGCGTACGCTGGAAATGCAGCGCGATCTTCTCCTGGTCGCCATTCCCAAGCGTGAGCGTGAAGGCAAAGGGCTCGCCCGCGGCGTTCACCATGGCACCGTCCTTGATGGTCCAGCCCGCGTCCGCGAGCTTGCCCACAGCCGCGCGCAGCACCTTGCGGTCCCGGCCCGAACCATCGCTCACCGGAAGTGCGTAGCTGCCGTCGAGATAGTCGGCGCGCAAGCCACCTTCGCCGATAATGGCAAGTTCGCGCGCATCCGCAGGCTTGCCCTTCGACGACAGCATTGAGCCGCTGTAGTACCCAAACGTCCGGCGGTAGGCCTTGCTGAAAAGGTTGGCGTTTGCCCATTCGAAATCGAAGGCCATGCTGAGGGCCTCGCGCACTCGCACATCCTCGAAGATCTTGCGCCGCGTGTTGAAGGCAAAGCCGGAAGCGGGCGCAGGCGAGCGCTGCTCGACGGTTTCCTTGATGAGCTTCCCCTCGCTCACGGCAGGGAAATCATAGCCCGATGACCAGCGCACGGGGTCTGTCTCGATCCGCACGTCCGCATCGCCCTTTTTCAGGGCTTCAAAAGCGGCATTGGCGTCGCGGAAATAATCGTAGCGGAGGCTGTCGAAGTTCCACAGCCCCTTGTTCAGGGGCAGGGCCTTGCCCCAGTAATCCGGGTTCTTCGTATAGGTGATGCGCTCTCCCGCCTTGATCTCGCTGATCACATAGGGGCCGGAGCCCACCACCTTGTCCAGCGTCGTTGTGTCAAAAGCCTTGCCCTCCCAGTTCTTCTTCGAAAGCACCGGCATCACCCCCACGATCAGCGGCAACTCGCGGTCGCCCCCGTCCTGCCTGAAGACGACGGTGTGATCATCGGGCGTTTCGACACTCTTCACCTTGGAGTAGGAATTCTTGAAATTGGGGCGGCCCTTGTCCCGCAGCGTCTCCATCGACCACACGACATCCGCCGCCGTCACCGGCGAGCCATCAGAAAATTTCGCTTCGGGCCTGATCTTGAAGGTGAAGGTCGCGCGGTCATCGGTCACGTCGATGCTTTCGGCGAGGAGCCCATAGAGCGAGAAGGGCTCATCCCAGTTGCGGCCCATCAGGCTTTCGAAAACGAGCGTGCGCACGTTGAAAGCCGCGGTGCCCTTGATGATGAAGGGGTTGACGCTGTCGAAGCTGCCGGAAATGGCCTGCCGCAACATGCCGCCCTGGGGCGCCTCGGGGTTCACGTAGGGCAGGTTCTTGAAATCGGCGGAAAGGGCCGGCTCGCCATGCATGGCAATGCCATGGCGCGGTGCCGCCAAGGCACTTCCGGCCAGCAGGGCCGTGACGAAGGTGGCGGTCAGAATGCGGAGGAAGTGCATGGAATCACCCGTAGATTGCGAAGGGCCGATGGCCGGAAGGTGCCTCAAATCAAAAGGCCGGACAAGCGAAGCCTGCCCGGCCTTGATGGTGAAGCTGTGGCGCGCCGGTCAGCGCGCGATGATGTTGGAGAACTGCCAGGGATCACGCTTGTCGGGCGCATCGCCGAAGAAGCCGACGCGCGACTTGAGCGGGTTCCAGTCGGTGTAGATGCCTTCCACCGGGCCGAGATAGGGCCGCTGCACTTCGAGGCAACGGGCGTAGTCCATCTCGTCGGTCTCGACGATGCCGGCATTGGGGTTCTCGATGGCCCAGATCATGCCTGCGAGCACAGAGGACGTGACCTGCATGCCCGTGGCGTTCTGGTAGGGCGCAAGTTTGCGTGCTTCCTCGATTGAAAGCCTGGAGCCATACCAGTAGGCATTCTTCTTGTGGCCGTAGAGCAGCACGCCCAATTCGTCCCGCCCGTCCACGATCTCGTTTTCCTCGAGGATGTGGTTGTGTGTCTGGCGCTTGCCGCCATTGCCCAGCAACTCATGCCAGGAGAGCACCGCGTCGTTCGACGGATGATAGGCATAGTGGCATGTCGGACGGTAGCTGACGCTGCGGCCGGACTTCACCGTGAAGAAATCCGCTATGGAAATTGCCTCGTTGTGGGTCACGAGATAGCCGAAATGCGGACCCGCTTCCGGAGTCCAGGTGCGCACGCGCGTATCGGCACCCGGCCGTTCCAGATAGATCGCAGAGCCAGGGCCCACCTTGTGGCGGCGGCCTTCCGGCGGCAACTTCTTCTCGTGCGTGCCCCAGCCCAATTCCGCCGGCTGCAGGCCTTCCGAGACGAAGCCCTCGATCGACCAGGTGTTGATGAAGGTATCGAGCGGCTTGGGCTTCTTGGCGCGCTGCGTGTCCCGTTCGGCGATGTGGATGCCCTTCACGCCGACCTTCTTCATGAGCTTGGCCCAGCCTTCACGCGTCTTCGGCACGTCATGTGCAATCTTGAGGTCGCGGGCGATGTCGAGCAGCGCCTGCTTCACGAACCAGGACACCATGCCGGGGTTGGCGCCGCAGCAGGAAACCGCTGTCACGCCCGCACCCAGCTTGTGCTTCAGCGCCAGCAGGCCCTGCCGCATCATGTAGTTCGTGCGCGCCGCCGAGCCGAGCTTGGGGTTGTAGTAGAAACCGGGCCACGGCTCGATCACCGTGTCGATGTAGAGCGATCCCGTCTGGCGGGCGAGTTTCATCAGGTCGAGGCAATCCACATCAACCGACAGGTTGACGAGGAATGCGGGCGACGGGCCGGCAGTGAGCAGCGGCTTCAGTTCCTTCACATAGTTCTCGCGCGTGATCGCTTGCTGTACGAAGCGCACGCCAAGTTCATCGGCAACATGCTTCGACGCCGTCGAAGGATCGATCACCGTGATACGGCTCTTGTCGCCGCCGATATGCCGCAGGATGAGGGGAAGAACGCCACGGCCGATGGAGCCGAAACCCACCATGACGATGGGGCCGTTCCAGGTCGCGTGAAGTGTCCAGTTGCTCATGTCAGTCTCCTCGTGCCGTCAATGTTCGCGGGGGGTGAAATGGGCCGCTAAGCGCGCGCGCTCATAAGGCTTGCACGCCGCGATGCAAGAGAATTCTTGTGGCGTTTCCGCGATATAATCCGTTTGCGCCACGGGTTTGAGATTTGCAGGCCGAACCGCCATATTGGCAAGAACGATTCGCATGACATTTGAAGCAGGACCTGATGGCCAAATCCGCTGCCAAATCCGACGACGACCTGTTTGGAGAAACACCACAGGTGAAAAAGCCGGCTGCCAAGGCACCTGCCAAGACGCGCGGTGAAGACAGCTACACCGCTGCCGACATCGAAGTGCTGGAAGGGCTGGAGCCCGTCCGCCGCCGCCCGGGCATGTACATCGGGGGCACGGATGAAAAGGCGCTGCACCATCTCTTCGCCGAAGTGATCGACAACTCCATGGATGAAGCCGTGGCCGGCCACGCCACGCGGATCGAGGTGGAGTATTTTGCCGATGGTTATCTCGCCGTCACCGACAACGGCCGCGGCATGCCCGTCGACAACCATCCCAAGTTCAAGGACAAATCGGCCCTCGAAGTGATCATGACCATGCTGCACGCGGGGGGCAAGTTCGACTCCGGCGCATATGACACGTCAGGCGGCCTGCATGGTGTTGGCGTATCCGTGGTGAACGCCCTCTCCGAACACGTGATCGTGGAAGTGGCGCGCGGCCAGCAGCTCTACAAACAGGAATTCCGCCGCGGCAAGCCGGTGGGCAAATTGGAGAACCTCGGCAAGATTTCCGGCCGCCGCGGCACCACCGTGAAGTTCAAGCCCGACGAACAGATCTTCGGCAAGGGTACCGCCTTCAACGCCGCGCGACTGTACAAGATGGCGCGGTCGAAATCCTATCTCTTCGGTGGCGTGGAAATCCGTTGGCGCTGTGCACCCGTCCACCTCAAGGACAAGGAGATTCCCGAAGAGGCCGTGTTCCACTTCCCCGGTGGCCTGAAGGACTTTCTGGCCGAACGGCTGGAAGGCAAGACACGCGTGGTGGACGACATCTTCTCCGGCAAGGTGGAGAAGGAAGAGGGCCACGGCAGCGTGGAATGGGCCGTGGCCTGGTTCGGCGGCGACGATGGCTTCATCTCGTCCTACTGCAACACCATCCCCACGCCTGATGGCGGCACCCATGAGATGGGCTTTCGCACCGCGCTCACCCGGTCCCTCAAGAATTATGCGGAACTCGCTGGAAACAAACGCGCATCCGTGATCCAGACTGATGACGTGATGGTCCAGTCCGGGGCCATGCTCTCGGTCTTCATCCGCGAACCGGAATTCCAGGGCCAGACCAAGGACAAGCTGGCCACCGTGGAGGCGGTGCGCATCGTGGACCGCGCTGTCTCCGATCACTTCGACCACTGGCTGACGGGTCACCCGGCCCAGGCCGACCGCTTGCTGGACTGGATCATCGAGCGCGCCGAGGAACGCCTGCGCCGCCGCCAGGAAAAGGAAGTGGGCCGCAAGACGGCGGTGCGGAAACTCCGCCTGCCGGGCAAGCTCGCAGACTGTTCCGCCACGCAGGCGCAGGGCTCTGAAATCTTCATCGTGGAAGGTGACTCGGCCGGTGGCTCGGCCAAGCAGGCGCGCAATCGTGAAACCCAGGCCGTGCTGCCACTGCGCGGCAAGATCCTGAACGTCGCCAATGCCGGCAAGGACAAGCTCGCCCAGAACCAGCAGCTGGCCGACCTCATCCAGGCGCTGGGGGCCGGCATGGGCGCCTCCTATCGCGAGGAAGACCTGCGCTACGACAAGATCGTCATCATGACCGACGCCGACGTTGACGGCGCACACATTGCCTCGCTGCTCATCACCTTCTTCTACCGGCAGATGCCGAAACTGATCGACGAGGGGCACCTCTATCTCGCCGTGCCGCCGCTCTATCGCATCAGCCAGGGCGGCAAGAATGCCTACGCCCGCAACGATGCCCACAAGGAACAGCTGCTCAAGACGGAGTTCGCGGGGCGCGGCAAGGTGGAAGTGGGCCGCTTCAAGGGCCTCGGCGAAATGACTGCGCCGCAGCTGAAGGAAACGACCATGGACCCGGCGAAGCGTTCACTGCTCCGCGTATCCCTGTCCGAAGCCGCCCGAACCTCCACCGCCCGCGTGGTGGAACAGCTCATGGGCAACAAGGCCGAAGAACGCTTCAACTTCATCACCGAACGTGCGGCCTTCGTGAGCGAAGAGGGGCTGGACATCTGAGGCGTGACGGGGTGCGCGCCTTCGCGGGGGAGTGCCGCGAGCCGCAATGCGCCTCCATCCCTTGGCCCCGGCTGTCACCGGGATGGCGTTATTTGGTGGTGAGTTGCAAGGCGCACCGCCACCGACGCGCCACGACGCGACCCCTCACGTGATCCCGCTCACCCGCACGTACGACCCCGGTGCATCTTCCAGCACGGACAGGCTGCCGTCTCCAGGAACGGGGGCTGCGATCTTGTCGCCGGATTTTGCCGTGACCCATTCCAGCCAGTGCGGCCACCATGAGCCGGGATGTTCCGTCGCTGTCTTCAGCCAATCCGTGTGAGACGTGGCGGATTTGCCGTCCGTCCAATACTGATACTTCTTCGCTGCCGGCGGATTGACCACGCCCGCTATGTGGCCCGAGCCCGAGACCACCAGCGTCGTTTCCCCGCCAAAATAGCGCCCGAGGCGAAACACCGACGGCAGCGGCGCGATATGGTCTTCCTTGGCTGCGAGATTGTAGACGGGTGCCTTCACCTTCTTCAGGTCGATCCGCACATTGTCCACCACCAGCTTGCCATGCGAGAGCTTGTTCTCGAGATAGCACTCCCGCAGATAAAAGGAATGAACGCCCGCCGGCATGCGGGTTGAATCGCTGTTCCAGTACAACAGGTCGAAGGGCGCCGGATCCTTGCCCAGCAGGTAGTTGTTGACCACGTAGGACCAGATCAGGTCGTTGGAGCGCAGCAGATTGAAGGCGTCCGCCATGCGGTTGCCGGGCAGGTAGCCCTTGTCCTGCATGCGGTCTTCAATCCATTTCACCTGCTCTTCGTCCACATAGACCATCAGGTCGCCGGCCTTCTCGAAGTCCACCTGCGTGGTGAAGAAGGTGGCCGAGTTGATGCGGCTGTCGTTCTTGGCCGCGAGATAGCCCATGGTTGAGGCGAGCAGCGATCCGCCGATGCAGAATCCGACGGTGTTCACCTTGTTGACGTTGGTGGCCTTCTGCACCGCGTCGATGGCGGTGAGAATGCCCTCCCGCATGTAGTCGGAGAAGCTCTTGCGCCCCAGCTTCTCGTCGGCATTCACCCAGGAGATGATGAACACCGTGAGTCCGTTCTCCACGCACCAGCGCACGAAGGATTTCTGCTGGGTGAGATCGAGGATGTAATACTTGTTGATCCACGGCGGCACGATGAGCAGGGGAATCTCATAGGTCCGTGCCACCTGCGGGCTGTACTGGATGAGTTCGAACAACTCGTTGCGGAAGACGACCTTGCCCGGCGTTGTGGCGATGTTTTCGCCCAGCTTGAAGGCGCTGCCATCCACCTGGCTGATACGGAGCCGCCCCTTCACCTGGCCGAGGTCCTTCTGGAACTTCTCGAGTCCCCTCAGCAGGTTGTCGCCGCTGGTGGCGAGTGTTGTGCGCAGCACCTCGGGATTGAGCAGGACCGAGTTGGTGGGAGAGAGCGCGTTGGCGATATTTTCCACATAGAAGCGCGCCTTCTGCTTCGTATGTTCGTCTAGTCCCTCCGCGGTATTCACAAGGTCCAATGCCCAGCGGGTCGACACGAGGTAGATCTGCTTGATGAAATCGTAGACCGTGTTCTCGACCCAATCCTTGTCCTTGAAGCGCTTGTCGGACTTGGCGGGCGTGACGAGGGGATCGACGGGCATGCCCATGGCTCGGCCCCAGGAGCGGTTCCACACTTCGGTGTACTGCGCCCACAATTGCCCCTGCGCCTCCATGAACTTCTTCGGGTCAGCCATGTGGGCCTGCCACACTTCGCCCAGCGTCTTGCTCACCTGCGCCATCGGCACGATCTGGGTTTCGGCCTCCATTTGCCGTGCCTCGGGATTTTCCGAGAGCGTCTTGGCGAGAACCGCTGCCTGTTCCGCCAGTTTCGCAAGGTTCTGCGCGAAGCGTGCGGGATCTGGCAGGCTGAAATCGGAGACCGGGCCGGGCTTGCTGTCGCTCATGAGAACCTTGGTATATCTCGGTATATCTGCGCTGTTCAATTTAAGGACGCGGCGACGCAGGGCAAGGGCTTTCCTTGCCAAATCGGGGCCTGAAGGCCATAAGTCCGGCAAATTTCGGGAAGGCACAAGACAAACAAATGACCAATGCGCTCAGGCTGGGTATCGCGGGGCTTGGTACCGTCGGAACGGGTGTCCTCGACATCCTGAAACGCCATGGCGACCTTCTGGCTGCCCGTGGCGGGCGTGCCGTGGCCGTGACGGCAGTGTCGGCCCGCAGCAAGGGCAAGGACCGTGGCCATGACCTGTCGAACCTCGCCTGGTACGACGATCCCGTGGCGCTGGCCAAATCCGACAAGATCGACGTCTTCATTGAACTGATCGGCGGCGATTCCGGTCCCGCCCGCGATTCGGTTGAAGCGGCCATTGCCGCCGGTAAGCACGTGGTCACGGCCAACAAGGCCCTTCTTGCCCATCACGGCGCTGCACTTGCGAAGGCCGCCGAGGCCAAGGGCGTGATGCTGAACTTCGAAGCGGCCGTGGCCGGCGGCATTCCCGTCATCAAGACCTTGCGCGAAGGACTGGCGGGCAACGATGTGCGCCGCATTTTCGGCATCCTCAACGGCACCTGCAACTACATCCTCACCAAGATGGCGGACGAGGGCCGCAGCTTCGCCGACGTGCTCGCCGAGGCACAGAGGCTGGGTTACGCCGAAGCCGATCCGACCTTTGACGTTGGCGGCTTTGATACCGCCCACAAACTCGCCATCCTTACCTCGCTCGCCTTTGGCACGCAGGTGAACGTGGACAAGATCGCCATTGAAGGCATCGAGGCCATCACGCTGGAAGACATCCGCAACGCCGCCGAGCTTGGCTACAAGATCAAGCTGCTTGGCGTTGCCGTGCAGCATGAAGGCGGCATCGAGCAGCGGGTTCACCCGACGCTGGTGCCGAAGAATTCTCCCGTTTCAGAAACCGACGGCGTGTTCAACGCCGTCGTCATCCGTGGTGACTTCGTGGGCGACCTCATGCTGGAGGGCAGGGGTGCCGGCTCCCATCCCACGGCCTCTGCCGTGGTGGGCGACATTGTCGACATTGCCCGTGGCAATGCCCGGCCCGTGTTCGGCGTGCCGGCGAAGAGCCTCAAGGCCTATGTGCAGGCCCCGCAGAAGGCCCACGAGGGCGGCTTCTATGTGTCGCTGCAATTGCACGACCGCCCCGGCGCCGTGGCGGCCATCGCCCGCATTCTCGCGGATGAGAAGATTTCGATTGAAAGCATCGTCCAGCGCGGCACCGCCTCCGCCGCCACGGCGCGTGACACCGCGCCCTTCATTCTGATCACCCACAACACCCTGGAACCGTCGATCCGCAAGGCCATGGGCAAGATCGAAAAAGACGGTCACGTCGTCGGCCACCCCCGGGTGATACGAATCGAACGGCTGTGACGGGACGCGCATGACCGCGCCCGCTTTTCTCAATGTCACGCGCTCGGCCAAGGGGCAGCGTTGGCAGGCGCGGTTGCAGGATGTGCGCGTGGCGGAGGCCATTGCGCAACGGCATGATCTGCCGGAATTGCTGTGCCGCGTGCTGGCGGGGCGCGGCGTCGGCATTGACGATGCGGAAGCCTTCCTCAATCCCACGCTCCGCTCGCTCATGCCGCAACCCGCCACGTTCCGTGACATGGAGAAGGGGGCCGAGAGGCTCGCCGCTGGCATTCGCAATGGCGAGAAGATCGGTATCATCTCGGACTACGACGTGGATGGCGTGTCGTCCGCGGCGCTGATGTTGCGTTTCCTCCGTTCCGTGGGCGGCGATGCCCAAGTTTATTTGCCAGACAGGCTGAGCGAAGGTTATGGCCCCAGCGCCAAGGCAGTGCGGGCACTCGCCGATGCAGGCACGCAAGTTCTGTTGACGCTGGATTGCGGTGTCCTCGCCCATGACCCGCTGGCCCATGCCGCCGGACTGGGACTGGAAACCATCATCGTCGATCACCACCAGGCAGGCGCCGAACTGCCCGCGGCCCATGCGGTGATCAATCCGAATCGGCAGGATGACCTGTCCGGGCAGGGCCATCTCTGCGCCGCCGGGGTAGTGATGATCCTCATCGCCGCCACGAACCGCCTGTTGCGACTGCAGGGCCACTACACCCCGGAGCGGCCCGAACCCAACATGTTGCAGTGGCTGGAACTGGTGGCGCTCGCCACGGTCTGCGATGTGGTGCCGCTCAAGGGCCTGAACCGCGCCTATGTCACGCAGGGCCTCAAGATCATGGCACGGCGCGAGAACGCCGGCCTTGCCGCGCTGGCCGATGTGGCGGGGCTGAAACGACGTCCGGATGTCTATGCGCTGGGCTTCATGCTTGGCCCGCGCCTCAACGCGGCAGGACGGGTCGGCCATGCCGACGAGGCACTGGCTCTGCTCATGGCCAACGAGCGCGGAGAAGCCGCCAACCTCGCGCGGAATCTGGACGACCTGAACCGCAAACGCCAGGTGATCGAGATGCGCGCCGTCGATGAAGCCGTCGCCCAGGCTGAACTCGAACTGGGCAAGGAGGCTAAGCCTGCCGTCATCATCGCAGCGGCATCGGGTTGGCATCCGGGAGTGGTCGGTCTGGTGGCCGCCCGCCTCAAGGAACGGTTCCGCCGTCCGGCCTTTGCGCTCGCGATCGACGACAAGACGGGATTTGCCGTGGGTTCGGGCCGCTCGGTCGCGGGCGTTGATCTCGGCCGCGCCGTGCGCACCGCACTGGAAGGCGGACTGCTGCTCAAGGGCGGCGGACACGCCATGGCGGCGGGCCTCACGGTGGAAAAACTTCGCCTGGGGGACCTTCGCCAATTCCTCGGCGAGTATCTCGCGCAGGAAGTGGAATCATCGCGGGACGATTCCCTCCTGGTCGACGGCGCGCTGACGGCGACGGCGGCAACGCTCGACCTCATCGAATTGCTGGAGCAGGCGGGGCCCTATGGCTCGGGCCACCCGTCACCCATGTTCGTCTTCCCGGCGCACCGCGTCATCTACGCGGATACGGCGGGGAGCGATCACGTCCGCTGCACCGTGGTGGCCGCCGACGGCACGCGCATCAAGGCCATCGCCTTCCGCGCCATGGGCACGGAACTGGGGGAATTGCTGCTCTCCGAACGCCAGTTTCCGCTCCACATCGCCGGGCGGCTGGTGGCAGATGAATGGGGTGCGAAGCGCGTTCCCAGCCTCCAGATCGAGGATGCCGCACCCGTTCGCTGAAGTTGTGTCTTGGTGCTTGCCAAGCCGGATTTCGCCACCTATAGAGCGGCGGCCTTCGGTGATTTGTCACCGTCTGGCATCCCAGTGCGCCCTTCGTCTATCGGTTAGGACGGCAGCCTTTCACGTTGCAAAGACGGGTTCGACTCCCGTAGGGCGCGCCACTTTTCTCCCGTATCCGCGGAGCTTTCCATGTTTGATGATCTGAAGGGCAAGGCCGTTGTGGTGACGGGCGGCGTCACAGGTATTGGCGGCGCCGTGTCGCTCGCCTTTGCAGCCGCGGGCGCCCGTGTGCTGGCGCATTACCACGCCGGTGGCGATGAACTCAAAGCTATTGAGGCAGCAGGCATCAAGACCATCAAGCTCGACCTCACCCAGAAGGGTGGCCCCGACGCGTTGATGGCAGAAGCCATGAAGCATTTCGGCCGTATTGATGTCCTGGTGAACAACGCCGGCACCCTGGTGGCTCGCACCGCCCTTGCCGACCTCACCGACGATTTCATCGACAAGGTTTTCGATGTGAACTGCCGCCAGCTCGTCCATTGCAGCCGCCTCGCGGCCAACGAGATGATCAAGCAGAAGGACGGCACCATCATCAATGTCACGTCCATCGCCGCGCGGCAGGGTTCCAGCGCGGGTGGCAGCATCTATGCGGGCGCGAAGGGCTTCGTCTCGTCCTTCACCAAAACCATTGCGAAGGAACTGGTGGGCCATGGCATCCGCGTCAACGCGGTGTCGCCGGGCACGATCTACACCGCCTTCCACAGCCGCTATTCCAGCGCGGAGAAATTGGCCGCAACAGCGAAGACCATTCCCATGCAGCGCCTCGGAACGGCCGAGGATTGCGCCGGTACCTTCCTCTATCTCGCCAGCGGCAAGGCCTCGGGCTACGTCACCGGCCAGGTGATCGAAGTGAACGGCGGACAATTGATGCCGTGATCGCGCCGGGCGATCGGAAGCTGCCGGACACGCCGGACGTCATCGCACCCGATGGCTCGGAGGTGCGGCTTCTCTCTGCAACGGTCCGTGGCTCCATGGCGCAATTCCGTCTTGCGCCGGGGCAGGTGTCCAAGGCCATCGTCCATCACACCGTCGATGAAGTCTGGTACGTGAGCGCTGGCCGTGGCCGCATCTGGCGAAAGTCGGGCAGTCACGAGATGATCACCCAACTTGAGCCCGGCCTCTCTCTCACCATTCCCGTCGGCACCGCCTTTCAATTCCGCTGCGACGGCGATACGTCACTCGACATCATCGGCGTGACCATGCCGCCGTGGCCAGGCGACGGCGAAGCGCAGTTCGTGGACGGCGTCTGGTAGACTACCAACTGCCCGTGTTGGGCATGCTGAGCCAGGGCTCCTGCGGTGTCAGCGCGCCGCCCTTGTTCAGTACCTCGATCGAAATGCCATCCGGCGTCTTGATGAAGGCCATGCGGCCGTCGCGCGGTGGGCGGTTGATGGTCACGCCTTGCGCCTGCAGCTTCGCGCAATAGTCGTGCACGTTGTCGACCTCGATGGCGAGGTGGCCGAAATTGCGCCCGCCCGTATAGGCCTCGGGGTCCCAGTTGTAGGTGAGTTCGACAGGTGCATCCGGGCTTTCGGGCGCGGCCACGAACACCAGCGTGAAGCGGCCCTTTTCATTCTCGTAGCGCCGCTGTTCCACGAAGCCGAGCTTGTTGATGAAGAAGTCCAGCGACTGCTCAAGGTTGGAGACGCGGATCATGGTGTGGAGATATTTCATGTGGCTGCCTTTCGGGTGAGTCGCAGCCAAATTGCCAGACTGGTGATTCGTTTGTCCAGCACCGTACGGCGGGAGGCAGCCAAGCGCGTCCGCGTGAGCGTCCTGAGCACCTGCACAAAATCTTCCGACGAAGTGCAACAAGTGCCGGAATTACAGTCTCTTTTTCAAGTGACCATTTGCGGAGTCGCAAGTTGGCATTGCCGCGCTGGTGAGTTATCAACGCCACGAATTCGAGACGCTGTACAAATCGTTAAATATTTGTTCAAAGTTTCCGGGCGGGGCTGGGGCTAAAGCCCGCAGGGGTTGGTATGTAATGGCGGCAAAAGAAGAAAGCGCGGCGGTTGCCGGGCACATGGGGCAGGTGACTGCGGAGCCGGTCGTCAACATCATTCGTGTTGATGGACTCGTGAAGTGGTTTGATGTGGGCCGTGGTTACGGCTTCATCATCCCTGACAATGGATTTCCCGACATTCTGCTTCACTTGTCGTGCCTGAAGCGCGACGGCTTTGACGCGCCGCTGGAAGGCACGCGCATCGCCTGCGAAGTGGTGGCCCGCCAGAAGGGCTACCAGTGCCTCAAGGTGCTTTCGGTCGATCATTCCACGGCCATTCATCCCGTCGAACGCAAGGCGCGCACGCATTCGGAAGTGTCGGCCTCAACAGGCTGGGTCCGCGCCCGCGTGAAGTGGTTCAACCGCGCCCGTGGTTTCGGCTTTGCCTCGGAAGGTGAGGGGCTCGGCGATATTTTTGTGCACATGGAAGTGATGCGCAAGACGGCCGTTGCCGAACTGATGCCCGACCAGTGGATCTATGTCCGCTACGGCGACAGTCCCAAGGGCAAGATGGCGACGGAAGTGCGCCTCTCGCTTGAAACCGGACCGGCGCACACCAACTGATTTTCGGCGTCAGCCGCATTTTCGCTGCAATCCCCATCGACACGGGTGCCCATGAGGCTGCTTCGTACTGTATTCTGTCTGGTCGTATTGTGCGCGTTGTCCGTGCTGCCGGGTTATGCACTTTCCCAGGAGCCGCCACGCATTGAAGCCGTGACTGTTGTGACAGCTACACAGGCGCGGATTTTCGATGCAGAGGTGGCCGACACGGATGACTTGCGCGCCCGTGGCCTCATGTTCCGCCACAAGCTGCCGGAAGACCGCGCCATGCTGTTCGATTTCGGCGATCCGCGCCCTGCCGCCATGTGGATGAAGAACACCTACATCTCCCTCGACATGCTGTTCATCCGCGCCGACGGTTCCATCGCCGCCGTGGCCGAAAACACCGAGCCTTTGTCCCTGCAGACCATCAGCGTGCAGGAACCTGTGAAGGCCGTGTTGGAGGTCGCCGCCGGCACCGTGAAGCGCCTCGGCATCCAGCGCGAAGACAAGGTCTTCCACTCGATCTTCAAGGAAGAGGAAGATCAGGCCGTGGCGCCGCAGCCCTGATGCTCAAGGCTTGCGGAGCGGGGGTGAACCCGTTATTGCCAGCCGTCGAAGGTCACGTCGGGGCGTAGCGCAGTCTGGTAGCGCACCTGCCTTGGGCGCAGGGGGTCGCGAGTTCGAATCCCGCCGCCCCGACCAGCCTTCACGCCGCCCCCGGGCGGAACGATATTGATGAGGTTGAAAATGTCCGCGCGCATCTACAAGCCCTCCCGCAACGCCATGCAGTCCGGCAAGGGCAAGACGGATCATTGGGTACTGGAGCACGAACAGGAAACCAGGCGTGTCGCCGACCCGCTGATGGGCTGGACGTCGACCGCTGACACGGTCACCCAGGTGAAGCTGACATTTGATACCTTGGAAGAAGCCGAGACCTACGCCCGCCGCAAAGGGCTGGCCTATGTGGTGCAGGCCCCGCCGCCCGTGCGCACCCAGAAGAAATCCTATTCCGACAACTTCCGTTTCGGCCGCACCGAAAACTGGACGCACTGAACATCCACAGCGTCCAGCCCGGACCCCGTAGCTCAGCTGGACTAGAGCAAGTGCCTTCTAAGCACTAGGTCGCTGGTTCGAATCCAGCCGGGGTCGCCATTCCTGAAAAATCGTCCGCCACGTTCCGCGTTCGCGGTTTGCACTTCGTCGCGCGTGTTTGACTATTGCGCAAAAAGAAACCGGCGCCGCGAAGCGCCGGTTTTGCCGTCCCGAGATTGGGCAGGGGATCAGTAGCGGTAGTAGAAGCCCGCGCCGAAGATCCACGGATCGAGTTCGACCTTGCCGGACGTCACAGCGCCGTTGTTCACGCTGACCTTGGTGTCGAGGAAGAGTTTCTTGACGTCGAGGTTGACGCCCCAGTTGTCGCCGGCGGCGATGTCCACGCCCGCCTGCAGTGCCCAGCCGAAGGCATTCTTGTAGTCCACGCTGGCGAACTGGCCGTCATTCTCGTTGTAGAAAATGGTGTAGTTCACGCCGGCACCGATGTACGGCTTGATCGCGTCGGTGACGTTGAAGTGATACTGGGCCGTCAGTGTCGGCGGCAGCAGCATCACGTCGCCGAGGTTGAGACCGGCGAGGCCGCCCGTGGCGCCATCGACGTCATGTTTGGTGGTGCCGAGGATGAGTTCGGCGGCCAGGTTTTCCGTGAAGAAATAGCTGATGTCGAGTTCGGGGACGATCGCATCACCCACATCGACGTTGCCCGGAACCGTGAGGTGAGCCTTTTCGTCGGGCATCACGTAGATGCCACGCAGGCGGAACATCCAGGGGCTGAGGCCGGAATCGGCCGTCACGTCAGCAGCGGAAGCTGTTCCGGCGAATGCAGCAAAGCCAGCGGCCAGTCCGAGAGCCACAAGGCTCAAAGTCTTCTTGTTCATCAGTATTCTCCTTCATTCGGACTCACGCTGAACCTCGCGTTCGCCCCCGCGACCGGGTTAATCGCGCGGGAAGGAGTGGATTTGATCTGGATCAAATGAGGCTGCGACAGTTATGCTCAGCACGCAGAGCTTCTGCAAACTGTTGTAATTGCGCAACGATTTCGCAACTGAACAAGTCACTGAACAGCAAGATTGCTGCCAGATTGTCCTGTCAGTTTGTCATGAAGTCTCCGCACTTGGGCGCGGCGGAATTGCCCCATGGCATGATCGGCACGGCCGACGTCGAGTTCTTGGGGCTGCCTTCGATCAGCTTGTCCGTGTACGATAGATAGACCAGCACATTGTTCTTCACGTCGCAGCCGCGCACGATCTGCATCTTCTTGAAGAACAGAGAGCGGCGCTGGCGATACATCTCGTGGCCTTGCTCGAATTTTTCCTTGATGACGATCGGCCCCACCTGGCGGCAGGCGATGGAAACGTCCGAAACCTCCTCGGCGAAACCGGCCCAGCCCGACCAACCCCCGATTTCCGGCACGGTGAAATAGCACGCAACGCCTTCGACGCCGGGATCATTGATGGTGTAGGTCGCAAGCTTCGCATCCGGCGAAAGCAGCCGCCATACCGTTGTCTTCTTGAAAATCAGTTCCGGATCGTCCTGCTCCTGCGCCACGGCGGGCAGGGCAAGGCAGAAGAGGGCAATGAGGCTGGTCGCAAGTTTGCGCATGATGGGTTCTCCGCTCGAGCCCCACAGATAAGGTTTGCAGGCGGCATTGCAAGGTTCGCGCGTCTCAATAACGCGCCAGCACGGCCGCGATTTCATCCTGCACCATTTGCGCAAGTGCTGCCGGAGCCGGTGCCGCCAAGCGAACGCGAAGGTCATCATCAATGCGGAGCGCCAGGTCCCGTTCCGCCTTGCCGGTGGTGCTCAGCGGCTCGTTGCCGCCGAAATAGCGGCTGCCCCATTGTCCCGTACGGCAATGGCGGGCGGTGTGTTCGTGGCCGAGGACGGAGCCGAACAGCCCCACCTCGCGCAATGGACCCAGCGCCAGCGTATCTGTGTCAACGACCGTGCCGTTCCACATGCTGCGCAACATCCCGGCGTAGTCATCGCAAAGAAGCAGCGCATGCAGCGAGAAGGTGATGCCCTGGTCGAGCGAACCCAGATAGTCGCACGTGGCGGGCCTGGTGTGGAAGATCTGGCTCATCATGGTGGCGATCTCAAAAACCGCATCCTGGTTGAAGCGCCGCGACTTGGCTTCGCCGCCCAGTCCAGTGAAGGAGGGAAGATCGAGCTGCCGCCTGATCTGGCAGATGATCTGCTCGCCCAGCATCGTTTGCGGCATGTTGCCGATGCCTCCTGTCGCGGGCTCCATGAAGTAGGGGTTGGTGCTGCCGATGCAGAAGCAGCCGGGCTGCACGGCCTGACCCAGCACCATGCCAGCGAAATCGGTTGCGAGGCACTGCACCAGGCATCCCGCCGTGGTGATGGGTACCGAGGCGCCGCCGATGGCCAGCGTGCCGACGCTGGTGGGCACGCCCGCGCGCGCCGCGTCAATGATTTGTTCCACATGCGTCGCCGCGTAGAAGAGGGGGAGCGGCGTGATGATGTGCAGGAAATACGGCTTGGCCGCGAGTTGCTCACGCCCGCCGCGGATCGCCGCCGCCATGTCGATGGCGGCGCGCAGCGATTCCGAAAACTCGCAGAGATACTCCAGCGGCTTTGTGGTGTTCTCGGCCATGCAGGCAAATTCGCCGATCTCGCCCGCCATGGTGGAGTTGGCCACATCCTTGCACGAGACGCAGACCGCATCGATGTTGGGCAATCCGTCGGCAATGCGCGTCACCATCGCCAGATCGTCGCGGGTGCTGTCGCGCGCCTCTCCGGTCCGGAGATCGAAAATCTTGATGCAGGTCATTCCCGGCATGAACCAGGTGTGATGCCTGTCGATATCGAGGGCCGCGCTGCCATCTCGGTTCCACAGCTTCACCGAACGCGCCATGGAGGCGAGGGCGGATTGCACGACAGCGCGGGGAATGCGCACCGTGCTGTCGCCCACGATGGTGCAGCCGACACCAGCGAGCAGGGCATCCGCATCGGTACCGGACTCGAAGCGCACGCCGATGTCTTCCAGCAGTTCATAGGTCGCCTCGATGATGGCGTCGGCATCTTCGCGCGGCAGGGGATCGTAGGGCAGCGTACGCCCGATGTGGAGGCCGCGCGGCTGCACGGGCGGCGGAACGGCTTGCTGGGACTTGCGGACGGCACCACGGCGCATGTCGGCCTCCTGTCGGGCAGAATATTGATTGACTGTTCAGTCAATATTCTGCCTCAAGCGGACTACAGTTCGCAAGTCAAATCGCCGTGGCCCATCAAACTACTGGAATCACATTGATATTTGGCATATCTCGGGAACCGGGGCCGTACTCTTATTCCGCCGCTTTCAAGCGGGCAAAGCCGTCCGTGAGATCGGCGATCAGGTCGTCTGTGTGTTCAAGACCAATATGAAGCCGCATGCACGGTCCCTCCGATTGCCACGTGGTCGCTGTCCGATGAGGCGTGAAAGGCACGATGAGGCTCTCAAAGCCGCCCCACGAGTAGCCCATGCTGAACAATTGCATGTTGTCGAGCATCGAAGCCACGGCCTTGGGCGAAGCAGGCTTCAGCACGACCGAGAACAGTCCCGAAGCCCCGGTGAAGTCCCGCTTCCACAGGGAATGCCCCGGCGCGTTGCTGAGGGCAGGATAGAGCACCGTCTCCACCTCCGGCCGCCCGCGCAGCCATTCCGCCACCGTCAGCGCCGAGCGCATGTGCCGCTCCAGGCGCACATCCAGCGTGCGGAGGCCGCGAAGGGCGAGGTACATGTCATCAGGTCCGGCGAACAAGCCGACGGTCTCGTAGTAGTCGCGGAACCGCTCCCACGTGGCAGCACTGCAGGTGACGGTCCCCAGCATCGCATCGGAGTGCCCCACCAAATACTTGGTCGCTGCCTGGATGGAGACATCGCATCCCATGGCAAAGGCCTTGAAGTAATGGCCGCCGCTCCACGTGTTGTCCATCATGGCAATGGCGCCGGCCCGGTGCGCGGCATCGGCGATGGCCGGCACGTCCTGCACGTCCATGGTTTGCGATCCCGGACTCTCGCAATAGACCACGCGCGTGTTGCTGCGGATGAGCGAGGAGATGCCCTTGCCAATGGCGGGATCGTAGTAGGTTGTTTCGACCCCCATGCGCTTGAGGACGGAATCACAGAACAGCCGGGCCGGATGATAGACCGTGTCCACCATCAGCAGATGATCCCCCGAACCGAGAAACGCCATGAGGGCGGAAGAAACGGCAGCGAGTCCGCTGGGTGTGGCCTTGCTGTTGTGTCCTCCCTCCAGTTCCGCCACGGCTGTCTCGAAGGCGCGGGAGGTGGGCGTGCCACGACGCCCGTAGAGATAGGGCTGGTTGCGGTTGTGCAGCGTCGCCACGTCGGGAAACGTGATGGTGGACGCACGATAGACAGCGGGATTGACCATGCCATGCTCGGCATATTCGCGCGAGGCGGTCACAAGTCTGGTCTGGGGTTTCAGTGTGGAACGTGTCTTGATGTCTTTTGCCATACCCGCGACGAGAGACTATTCTGGCAGCGAAATCAATAACCCGGATGCAATTGTCCCATGTCCGAAATGTCGCCTCTGGCCCGCGTTCTGATCACGATCCTGCACAGGGGGGCGGCTATTTCCGCTGTTCTGCTGGTGGCTATTGCAGGTCTGATGCTGTGGCAGCGCTGGACACCGCAAGGCTTGGTATTCGAATCCGGCGACAAGGGATTTCTGGCCGTCATCGGGCTCCTGCTGCTGCTTGCCCTCTACCTCGTTTGGGGCATCCGCCGGGAACTCACCCATCCGGGCGGCAAATAGCCCGAAGGGGTTGATCGAAACCCGCCGAGACGTTACGACCCCCGCAACACCACGCCGCAAAGATTTGCATTGGGACTGACCATGGATTCCGCCAAACGCATTGCCGACAAGAAGGATTGGATCAAGGGCGCCACGGGCGACTGGGAGGTCATCATCGGCCTGGAAGTCCACGCGCAGGTTCTGTCCAAGGCCAAGCTCTTCTCCGGCGCCAGTGCAGAATTCGGCGGCGAACCCAACGCCCATGTTTCGACCGTGGATGCGGCCATGCCCGGCATGCTGCCGGTGATCAACAAATACTGCGTGGAGCAGGCGGTCCGTACCGGCCTCGGCATCAAGGCGGCGATCAACAATTACTCGGTCTTCGACCGAAAGAACTATTTCTACCCCGACCTGCCACAGGGCTACCAGATTTCGCAGTACAAGCAGCCCGTCGTTGGTGAAGGCCGCGTCAGCGTGGATCTTGATGACGGCAAGACGGTCGAAGTCGGAATCGAACGCCTGCATCTCGAACAGGACGCCGGCAAGTCGCTGCACGACCAGCACCCCAACATGAGTTTCGTCGACCTGAACCGTTCAGGCTGCGCACTGATGGAAATCGTCTCGCGCCCCGACATGCGCTCGGCCGACGAGGCCAAGGCCTATGTCACCAAGTTGCGCCAGATCATGCGCTACCTCGGCACCTGCGACGGCAACATGGAGCAGGGCTCCATGCGCGCCGA
Organism: Hyphomicrobiales bacterium; assembly: GCA_016710435.1. Taxonomy (NCBI): domain Bacteria; kingdom Pseudomonadati; phylum Pseudomonadota; class Alphaproteobacteria; order Hyphomicrobiales; species Hyphomicrobiales bacterium. The sequence goes on from JADJVV010000001.1 coordinate 2,943,300, forward strand.
CGTGAACGTGTCTGTGCGCCGTCCGGGGGCGGACTTCGGCACGCGCTGCGAAATCAAGAACGTGAACTCCATCCGTTTCATGGGTCAGGCCATCGAATACGAGGCGCGCCGCCAGATCGGCATCCTGGAGGACGGCGGTGCGATTGATCAGGAAACGCGACTGTTCGATGCCCGCAAGGGCGAGACGCGTTCCATGCGCTCCAAGGAAGAAGCCCACGACTACCGCTATTTCCCCGACCCGGACCTGCTGCCGCTGGAACTGGATCAGGCCTGGGTTGATGGCATTGCCGCCTCGCTTCCCGAATTGCCGGACGAGAAGAAGGCCCGCTTTGTGAAGGACTATGGATTGTCCGCCTATGACGCCACCGTGCTGATTTCGGAGCGCGCCTCGGCCGACTACTTCGAGAGCGTGGCGCGGGGCAGGGATGGCAAGCTCGCCGCCAATTGGGTCATCAACGAACTGTTTGGCCGCCTGAACAAGGAAGGTAAGTCCGTGGAGACCTCGCCGGTGAGCGCAGCCCAGATCGGCGGCATCGTGGACCTGATCTCGGCCGGAACCATTTCGGGCAAGATTGCAAAGGACCTGTTCGAGATCGTGTGGACGGAAGGCGGCGACCCCGCGGCCTTGGTGGAGGCCCGCGGCCTGAAGCAGGTGACGGATACCGGGGCCATCGAAAAGGCGGTGGATGAGATCGTGGCCGCCAACCCGGACAAGGTCGAAGCGGTCCGCGCCAAGCCCAATATGCTGGGCTGGTTCGTCGGCCAGGTCATGAAATCCACCGGCGGAAAGGCCAATCCTCAGGCCGTCAATGACATCCTGAAGGCCAAGCTGGGAATTTGAACCTCCTCAAAGGTTCAAAATAACCATTAAATTACATATGGTTGTTTACCATTGGCATGTTGCGCGGCTTCCGCTATAGTCCGTATGCTGAATTTCAGCCTACGAACAATCAGGGGAGTGGGAGCACGATGGCAAAGCCAGCCAAGAAGGCGGCCAAGGGCAAGGCTGTGTCCAAGCCTTCAAAGACGGCAAAAACAGCCGCCCCGGCAAAAGCAGCCAAGACCAAGGGCCCCAGCACCGCCGAAAAGAACCGCTTCACGCTCTATGGTTTTGCAGGTTCGACGAGCACCTACACGGTCGCCCTGATGTTGTCGCTCTGCCGCCACCCGTTCTCCTATATCCACGTCAGCCTGCGCGACGGTGCCCACAAGCTCGCGGACTATCTCGTGAAGAATCGCTACGGTCAGGTGCCCGCATTGCGCGACGGCCAGATGTTCCTCGTGCAGTCGGCGGCAATCCTTCTGCATCTCTCGGAGACCCTCGGAAAACTCGATGGCAAGACGCCGGTTGAACGGGCGCGCATTCGCGAATGGCTGTTCTGGCAATGGGACAAGCTCGCCGTGCCGGTCTATCGCCTCCGCGCCCGCAACCGCGGCTTCCGCCAGTTCGGTGATGAAGTGCGCGTGATGTACGACACCGAGGCCAAGGCAGCGCTTGCCGTGCTCGAAGGGGAGCTTACCAAGTCAGAATGGATCTCGGGCAAGAAGCCCACGGCCGCTGACGTCGGCATCTACTCCGTCGTTCGCTTCTGTCCGGACGCCAATGTCGACCTCAACCACTATCCCCACGTCTCGGCCTGGAAAAAGCGGATCGAGGCCATGCCCGGCTTTGCCACGCCCGAACAGCTTTTGCCCTTGGAGAGCCGTTTGGTGTAAGACCGTCTGGAATCGGGGGCCGATTTCAGGTGCGTGGCATTGAACAGCAAGAGTGACGATCTTTTCGCCGAAATTTCCGAACTGGATCCAGATCTGGTTCTGGTGAAGCCGGAACCGGTCAAACCCCCGAAAAAGCGCAACCGCCACGTCGAGTGGAGCGGGGCGCTGATCGGGTTGGCGCTTGGCGTCATGGCCGTGCTCGCGGGTCGTCTGGGGCAGATCTGGCCAGCCTTCGACGTCTTTGCCCAGTTCACCATGCAAGCCTTCTTCATGACGGGCGCCTTCGTCTTTGCCACCTTCCTCCCCAAGCGGAAGGCCTTCGCCGGCATGGTGCTGACGATCCTCCTGTGCGTGGGTTACGGCGTGTGGGCGCAATCCAGCGTCGGCGCCATCGCCGCAGGACCCTGGACGCTCAATCCCGGCGAAAAGGCCCTGCGCGTCGCCCATTTCAATCTCTTCTTCCGCAACCAGGACTTCGATGCCATGGAGGCCGAGATCCGGCGCCTGGATGCAGATGTCATCACGCTGATCGAATTCACCGAAGAGAAAAAGGTGCTGCTGCCGCGCCTGCAGTCGCTCTATCCCTATCAGGTGGATTGCGCGACGGAGTGGAACTGCCACCTCGCCATCCTGTCCAAGTTCCCGCTGACGCAGCTGGAAGCAAAGGGCAACTGGGAAGGCCCACCGATGATCAGTGCACGCATGGGAGGCCCGCTGCAGGGCCTCACGATCTACGGTGTTCACACCACGCGCTTCCCCCATTCCCGCGCCCAACTGCATCAGGTTGATGCGCTGGTGCGCCACCTCGAATCGGCCTCCGGCAAGATGATCATGATGGGCGACTTCAACGCCACGCCGTTCTCGCGGGTGACAGGGATCGTCGAGCAGGGGTTGGGAATGAACCGCCTCACCGAGCTGCCCACCTGGCCATCCGCGGTGGAATTGCCACAACTCGCAATCGACCACATCTTTGCCACCCAGGGCATTCGTGTGCTGGCGAAGCAACAGATCGGCAAGCCTGCCGGTTCGGACCACTATCCCATCGTGATGACGCTGGGCGTGGACGTGCAGTAAGGCCGTTCCTCTGTCTGTGGTGAACAAGCCGTCAAGGAATGGTGGTGAACGCTTCTTGAATCCAGTGGCAAGCTATTGAATCGCATTGGATTCATCTTACCTTTACCACGCGCACCAGCGACCCGCTTCAAGTTTCCTTAAACACACCGCTTAAGCCCGCGTTTTTGCGGGCACGGCAAAGTCATGGTCATGAGGCGCCACGGTGGGTGGCACTCGGCAGGATCCAAAAAAAACAGGGCCTGCGCGTCAAACAGAGGGACAGAACATGATTTGGGATTCAATCGAAACCGTTTTCAACAACGCGGTACCGCATTCGGCTTCTGCCGAGGAACTGTTGGCCATGGGCCTCAAGTACTGCTTCGGCCGGGGCGTCGCGCAGAACTATGTGGAAGCCCACAAGTGGTTCAACCTCGCGGCGCTCAAGGGCAATGAGAACGCGAAGTCATACCGTTGCGAACTCGCCCGTGAAATGTCGGCCGGTGAAGTTGCCGAAGCCCAGCGCCAGGCCCGCGCCTGGATGACCCTCCACTGATCTGCAAAATAATAAGCCCGCGAGAAACGTCCGCGGGCTTGCAGGGGATGGGGCAGGGATGCCTCAGTAATCGATGAAGTTCGGGTCTTCCTGGATTTCATTGCCCGACTGGAACACCCGTCGCTGGCTATCCAGTTCGGCGTTCTCGTGGTTCTTGCGGTAGACCTCGGTCTCCAGCACATCCGTGGTGACGCTCACCTGGCCACGTTCGGAGCCAAAAGCCGGAACGCTGTCGACATCAGACGAATAGCCCGTGCCCATGGGAATGAAGTTCTCATAGGCAGCAGCAGGCACTGCAGCAAAACCTGCCAGAACAGCCAACACAAGACCCGACTTTACAAACGTGCGCATGATGGCACTCCTCAAGCACTGTTTCGCACGATCTTGCCCGCCATGCCAGAAGATTTGGTTAACCCTGCCGGACAGGTTGAGGCCGTGCTCAATCGTTGAAATGAACCTCATTGATCAACTTTGCCGCGGCTTTTTGGTTCCGCGCCACATCCAGCAGGTTCACGCTGCCCGGCATGAAACTGCCCCAGCCTGCCACGATGTCCGAAGGCTTGATGGACTGGTTGACCGGGTATTCGAAGTTCTGGCTGGCGTAGAGCGCCTGTGATTCGTCGCTGGCCAGGAATTCCATCAGCTTCAGCGCATTCTCCCGGTCAGGTGCGTGCTTCGCCATCAGCATGCCGGAGATATTCACGTGGGTGCCCATTTCGGGAGAGGAGGGGAAGATGATGCGGGATGCGGCAGCCCAGTCCTTCTGTTCGGGCTCCTTCTCGTTGGTCATCATCAGGCCCATGTAATAGGTGTTGGCGATTGCGAGGTCGCATTCGCCGGCGGCAACGCTCCGCGCCTGCGAGCGGTCATTGCCATTGGGTTTGACGGCGAGGTTGGCTTTCACCCCTTCCAACCACGTCTTCGTGGCGGCTTCACCGCGCTCCGCAATCATGGCGGCCACGAGACCAAGATTATACGGGTGGTCGCCGGGCCGCGTGCACAGCTTGCCCTTCCACTTCGGATCCGCCAGTTCTTCGTAGGAAATCGCATCCTGTTTCACCCGTTCGCGGGATGCATAAACGACACGGGCGCGCATGGTGAGGCCGAACCACTGGTTTGCCGGATCCCGCAACGCCGCCGGCACCTTGCCGGAGATCAGATCCGAGGTCACGGCCTGCGCCAGACCTTTGTCCGCTGCTTCCACCAGACGGCCGACGTCTGCGGTCAGGAGCACGTCCACGGGGCTCAATTCGCCTTCCTGTTCCATGCGCTCGATGAGGCCCTTCTCGGCGAAGACCATCTTCACCTCAATCCCCGTCTTGTCCTGGAAGGCCTTGAACAAGGGCTCGACCAACTGCGGCTGCCGATACGAATAGACATTCACCACACCTTCCGCAGACGCATCGGAAGTGGCGAGTGCGGCACTGCAAAGCGCAAGAAAGGAAAAGGCGAGGGTCCTGAACATGGGGGTCGTCTCCGCGAAGTGTTGCGGGCATTCCATGAACGCTGAATCAGCCTCTGTCAATAAGTCCGAGTAAAATACTCGGAAATTAGAAGCTCTCTAGAATGGCCCGTTTTGCGTCGGTCCAGTGCGACGAACTGTCGATTGCCACGCAGTTGCGATGAAGCGCTTGCGCATACAATCAAATCACGGCAAAAGCCCGCGCACCGGAGACGTGGCCGAGTGGCTGAAGGCAACGGTTTGCTAAATCGTCATACGCTGTAAGGCGTATCGAGGGTTCGAATCCCTCCGTCTCCGCCATCGTTCATTCACTCGCAAGCGCGCTGCACTCGCACGATTGTGCGTGTCGGAGGAAGCGCGGTTCTTTCGGCGTGACGGCCGAGTCCGCGCCGAATTTGATCGGCATCGCGGAGCCCGCGAGTGAGACGAGGGCTTCGATCACGTCTTCCAGGGCGACGTTGTCGTCGATGTGCTGGCGGCGAATGTCGTCGGCGACCCTTTCCACTTCCAGAACGGCACCGCAGTCGCGGGTCTTCTGAACGGCCTGGGCGATGGACGATAGCATATCGTGGCTGAGTGTGATTTTCATCGCGAACCTCTCTGTGAGCGGTCACCATGCGCTTCCCGCCGAAGGAAACAATCCGCACAGTAATCAACGTGAGGTAATGACGGCCATTGCGGTGAACACGCACAGGGAGTGTTTTGTACCCTGTCCACACATGACTAACAGTGAGCGCGGTAGCTCACGCACTCTCGTCCGGAACAGGGGTGGTGACGACGCCATAGGCGTCTGATGGCCCACCCGGATTGGCAAGCCTGAAACCTTCTGATGCCAGCCCTCTGCGCAGCAATTCCCGCACAGCTGAAGCACGGCTGGGCATCCGTGTCTTGAATCGCCAATTCTCAATAGCCTGCATTTCCTCGTCATCGAGCATGATCTGCAAGCGGATGATCCGATCCCGTGCCATTTGAAGCCCTCCAACGACCACCCAACGCCTGAGAGCTACTCACAGTTCCCCAAATGAGCAGTGTACTCAGGCAGCACGAAAGGCTGCACCCCCAACTGGTGAAATCCTTGCTTCAAAATCGGAGGTTTAGCGCGGTTGCGTGGCGAGGAGGCGCTCCACCAGCGGAGCCATCAGCTTCGCATCAACATTGGCGAAGGCGAGGCGCAGATAATCCTCCTGGCCCGGCCCGAACATAGAGCCAGGGAGGCACAGGACATCGTGTTCCTGCGCCAATCGCATGGCGACGGACTTCGAGGCCTCGCCGCGGAACGGATGCCGGACATAGGCGAAATAGGCACCGCTGCTCAGCAGCTTGTATGAAAGGCCTGCAGAGCCGAAGGCTTCCCGGATGGCCGCCAGCCGCCCCGCCATCATCTCCAGCTTGCCGCGTTTCCACGCGTTGAGTTCACGCAGCGCATAGATCACGCCGTGTTGGGTGATCTGCGGCGGACAGATGGTCATGCAATCGAGAACCTTGGCCGCCTCGAAGAGAAGCCCGGGGCCCGCGGTCATGGCACCAAGCCTGTAACCCGCCAGGGCATAGACCTTCGAGAAGCTGTAGAGCTGGATCAGCGTGTCCTGCCAATCCGCGCGCTGGAACAGGCCGTGGGCCGGCTCGGCATGGGGCCGGAAGTCCTTGTAGGTTTCATCGAGGATGAGGGCGATGCCGTGCGACTTCGCCAGTTCGAAGAACTGCCGGATCACCTCTGCCGGATAGATCGCCCCCGTCGGGTTGTTGGGCGAGCACAGCACGATGGCCTTGGTGCGCGGCCCGATCGCAGCCGCCGCATCCTCCACTGAAGGGTGACTTCGATTTTCCGCGAAGGCCGGAATCGTCTTCATGCCGATTCCCAACATCGTGAGCCACATTTGGTGGTTGAAATAATAGGGCACCGGAATGACCACCTCGTCACCGGCACGCGCCACCGCCATTACGGCGGCCGCGAAGGCCTGGTTGCAGCCGGTCGTGATCGCCACATGATCTGCGGGAACCACCGCCCCATAGTCCGCACCCAGATGGGCCGCATAGGCCGCACGCAAAGCTGCAAGGCCGTAGATGTCGGTGTAGCCGCCCGTGCCGGGTTCGCGGGCGATGCGGCCGAATTCCGCCTGCAGCTCTTCCGCCGGGGGATAGCTTGGCACCGCCTGGCACAGGTTGATCAGGTCGCGGTTGCGCGGGCCCTGACGGACCCAGCTCATGGCTTCGGCGATGGGCGGCGCTTCCACGCGCGCCACAAGTTCAGAGATGGGGTAAGTCATTGTTGCAACCTGTCACTAGGAAATTGCCGTGATTTCGGGCATGAGTTTGCCATGACCGGGCCGACGATTGAAAGCATTTTGAAAGGCCGCAATGCGTGGCTCAAAGGCCAGCCGCCGGAATTGCAGGCGGTTCGCGAACGTGGCGACATGACTCAGATCATTTCGTCCAACTACCGCGTCTTCGAAGAAGTGCGCGACCGGATCCTGCGCAATACCGATTCGTTCCTGCGTCATGTCGAAATCATCCCGGAAACGCTGTCTCCGGAAGGTCATGCCCTCGTGAACGAATTGCTGAGCCACGGCATCATCCTGCGCGAGGACCGCGGCCATGAAGTCTGCGAGGCCCAGGGCCGGCGCTATCTTTCGGGTGGCTGGCTTGAGGAATTGGCATGGCTCGCCGCCATTGCCGCCGGCGCAGACGAAGCGCTCTTCGGTCAGGTGGTGGGCTGGTCGGTCAAGGGCTACAGCGGCGAAAACGAGATTGACCTCATCATGCGCGAAGGCGACCGGCTTGGCTTTGTGTCTTGCAAGGCGCTTCGCTCCCAACTCGACATGCAGGACCGCAAGCACCGTAACCGCCTGATGGACGCCGTGCATGAAGCCGACAACCTGATTGATCATTTTGGCCGAGCCGGCGACAAAGTGGCAATCCTCGTCTCCACCGATCTGTTTGATGAGGTGAGGGGCGTGGCCCGCTACAACAGCCTCATGGGCAAGGCCGCCGTCCTTGACGTCCGGGTCATTCCTCTTGAGGAGATGGGCTTCGACAAACTGCGCGATGCCCTCGCCAATCTGATCCAGACCGAACACCGCACGGAGACAGCATGAAAGCCATTCGCTTTGAGCAGACCGGAGGACCAGAGGTTCTCCGCTTCGTTGACGTGACGCTTGCGCCCCCCGCCGCGGGCGAGGTGCGGCTGCGCCATACCGCCATAGGCCTCAACTACATCGACACCTATCACCGGAGCGGGCTTTACTCCGTTCCCTTGCCCAGCGGCATCGGCCTGGAAGCGGCGGGTGTCGTTGAGGCCCTTGGATCCGGCGTGAAGGGCCTGAAGGTGGGGGACCGTGTGGCCTATGGCACGGGCGCGCTGGGCGCCTATGCCCAGGCCCGCAACTATCCCGCCAACCGCCTGGTGAAGCTGCCCAAGGCCATCAGCGACGAAACGGCAGCGGCCATGATGCTCAAGGGTATGACCGTGCGCTATCTGCTGCGCGCCACCTACAAGGTGAAGCGCGGCGAGACGATCCTCCTGCACGCCGCGGCCGGGGGTGTCGGACTCATCCTGTCGCAATGGGCCCATGCCCTCGGCGTGAAGGTCATCGGCACGGTGGGCAGCGACGCCAAGGCGGAGATTGCCAAGGCTCATGGCTGCACATACGTCATCAATTCCACCACGGAAGACGTTGCCAAGCGAGTCCGCGAAATCACAGGAGGCGCAGGTGTGCCTGTGGTTTATGACGGGGTCGGCCAGGCGACGCTCATGTCTTCGCTGGACAGCCTCAGGCCGCGCGGCCTTTTGGTGAGTTTCGGCAACGCCTCGGGTCCGGTGAAGGCTTTCGACCTCGGCCTCCTCGCGGCGCGGGGCTCGCTCTATGTCACGCGGCCCACGCTCGTATCCTACACGGCCACCGACGAAGATTTCCGCGAGACGGCTGATGATCTGGTGGATATCGTGAAGTCGGGCAAGGTGAAAATCCCCGTGAATCAGCGCTATGCGCTGGCCGACGCCGCCCAGGCCCACCGTGACCTCGAATCCCGCAAGACGACGGGTTCCACCGTCCTGTTGCCCTGAACCACGAACCTCCGGTAAGCCCCGCCCATCGCCCCGCCAACAGAGACGGGGCCGAAGGATCAGTGTGAAATGCCAGTGAACGTCGAGGCGGAAGCCCGGGCCATCATGCGGCTCTATTCGGAGGCCCGCTTCAAGGAGGGCCTGGACCGTGCCATAGCGCTGCACCGGGCAGAGCCCCGCCTGGCCGCCACGAACTATTGCGTGGGGCACGGGCTGGGCGCGACGAACCGCCAGCACGAGGCCCTGCCGTTCCTCCGCAAGGCCGTGCAGATCGAACCGCGCAACGCCGATTTCCTCATCCGCTACAGCAGGGCGTTGCTGGACACCGGCCACATCCGCGAGGCGGAATCGAATCTCATGCGGGCGAGGGACATCAATCCCAAGCTCTCGATCATTCCGTGGACGCTGGCTGTCTTCTATTCTTCGATCAACCGTTTCGACAAGGCCGTCCGGCACTTCGAGGAGGTGATGAAGATCGGCTTGCCTGAGCCCGTCGCCAATGGCGTGCGGCTGGATTGGGCGCAGGCCCTGGTGGAAGTGGGCCGCACCGAAGAGGCCGAGACGATTCTCCGTCCGCTTCTGAACGACGACAAGGCCCGCGCCGCGGCCCTCGGTCGCCTTTCGGCTTTCGCCGCCTTTCCTGAAGGAAGCACGGAATACGCCTTGCTGGATGACGAAATCCGCCGTCACGCCAATGATGGCGAGAAACGGTTCGTCCTGCTGAGCGCCAAGGCACGCTGCCGTGCCGCCATGAAGGATTACGAAGGCGAATACGCCCTGATCGCTGAAAGCAACGCCGCCCGCGCCGGGCGCGACATGGTTCCGTCCTTCCGTTACGTCGTGGATGGCATGATTGCAGGCTTCACGCCGCAGACCATCGCCGAGCTTGGTGAACTGGCGGAGGTTGAAAATTTCCGTCCGATCTACGTCGTGGGCCTGCCGCGCTCAGGCACGACACTCACCGAGAAGATCCTGTCTTCCCACAGCAAGGTGGGCGGTGCGGGCGAATTGAGCATCCTCGGGCACCTGCAGTTCGGGCTGATGAACAACCGGTCCTTCAGCGATTTTCTCGCCGTCGCGAAGCAGGTGGGCAGCAAGGTTCTGCGCGAGCGCCTGCACGACATCGAAGCCACCATGGCCTTTCTCTGCCCGGGCAAGGACCGCGTGGTGGACAAGCTGCCGCATAACTTCCTGCATTGCGGCGCCATCGCTGCCTTCTTTCCGGGCGCGCACATCATCCACGTGTTTCGCAACCCCGCGGACAATTTCCTTTCGGGTTACAAGGCGCGGCTCCTGGCGGCGCACAGCTACTTCGACAGCCCGGAACGCTTCCTGCCGTACTTCGCCGAATACCGCCGCCTGATGGAACACTGGTACAAGGTCATTCCCAACCGCATCCATCCGCTGCACTACGAGAAGCTGGTGACGGAGCCGAGAGGCACCATCGCTGGACTCCTGTCATTCTGCGGATTGGAGTGGGAAGAGGACTGCCTCTATCCCGAGAGGGGCGAACAGCGCATCGCGACGGCGAGCCTCGTGCAGGCGCGCAACCCCATCAATGCCAAATCGGTTGGAAACTGGAAGCGCTACCAGTCGCATCTTCAGGTCATTCAGGATCGCTTGGGCGAGGGGCTTTTCCCGGCCGCGTGAGCGTTACTGGCTCGCCAGTCTGTCACAACTGTCGACAGAGGCCTGCGCCAGCGTCGCCCACGGTGCGGGGCAACGCGTTTGCGAGCACAGGTACTTCGCCAGCGCCGTGGCCGGAATGGCATGGGCGAGGTTGATGAGGTTGCCGTTGGCATCCGTGAGCGTGCTCACCACCATGCCGATCAGGTTTCCGTTGCGGTCGAACAGGGGGCCGCCGGATTCGCCTTTCTGCGTGCCCATCTTCAGCACCAGGGCATCCGGGTAGCCGAACTTGCCATAAGCCACCGCCCGGCCGAAGTGGCGGCCCTGCAATTCACCGATGCGGGCCGTGTCGCTCTGGTCATGCGGGCGGCCCAGCGTGAACACCAGTTCATTGGGCGCCACGCAGCCCGGCATGGCGGGATGAACGGCAGGACCGGTGAAGCCGCGCAGCTTGATGATTGCCATGTCGTTCGACGGGTTGATGGCAATCACCTTGCCGGAATAGATCCGCCCGTTGCCGGCCCGCGCCTGGATTTCGTTGCCCTGGGCCACGGCCACATGCGCCGCCGTCATCACGAGGCCCGAGCCATCCACGATGTATCCGCTGCCGGACGTGATCGCCCGGTTGCCCACATCGGGCAGGCGCTCCGACTTGGACAGTTCCTTGACGTTGAGCGTGACGTAGGTGGGGCCAGTTGCAGGCAGCAGATGCGAAACCGTATCGGTGCCGCCCGATGCCGGGATGGCGTTCTGCTCCACCGCGATGGAGCGATTCTCGAGATCAACGGGGTTGGTCGAGGCGCAACCGGCGACGGCCAGCAGCAGGCTGGCAATCGCGCTGGCGCGAAGGCTCTTCGTCAGTGGGTGGTCGGCCCGGAGGAAGAACATGGGAGCGGGAGAATCCTAAGCGCGTCGGGTTGTGTACTCATAGCCGTGGCGCGCGAGCGTTGCAAAGAGGGGATCGAGACGGTTGCCATAGCGCCGCCAGCGTTCCACGGAGGACGAATAAAGCGGTTTGCGCACCTGGTCACGGCTGAAGGTGCGGACGGTGCTCTTCTGGGTGTGGAAGTTGAGGCAGGCATCATCCCACGGCAAGCCGCAGAACGCGATGAGTTTCCGGGTCATGCCTTCCTGGTCCGCAATCATGTCTTCGTAGGGCATCTCGAAAATCTGGTTCGGGAAGCAGGACTTCCAGTACGACATCAATTCTTCCTGCGCGAGATAACGTTCCACGAACGCCGTCTGGTCGTAGGCATAGTCATGGCCTCTGTTCATATTGTGTTGGAAACATGACACGAAATTGTCGGCCGGATGCCGGCGGCAATGCACGATGCGCGCCTTCGGAAAAATCATGTGAATGAAGCCCACGCAATCATAATTGGTCGGCGACTTCTCGACCACGCGTGTCTTTTCGCCCTCGTTGAACACTGAGAAGAAGCGCGTGAACTCGCCTGCGATCTGCCGCAACGTGCCACCTTCCGCGTCCTTGCGCACATTCTCATGTGCGCTGTCGCTGGCATTTGCGTCACGAAACAGGCGGTCGTATTGCGCGATCCGGTCGGTCTCGCCGATGTTGATGCAGACCGGATGCGCGCCGATCACCTGCGCCGTCAGCGTTGTTCCCGAGCGCGGCATGCCGACGATGAAGATCGGGCTGTCGGCCTGATTGCCCAGCGGTTCCAGTTCGTCGAGAAACGCCTTGGTGTAGAGCTTGCGTGTCTTCGCATTCCGGTCGGCGAGTGTGCCCGCGTCGTGCTTTTCGAGTCCAAGAAGCGCGCGCGACTTGCTCCATGTGTCGAAGGCAAGCTCGTGCTGTCCCTCCACATCCCGGCAACGGCCCAGCGCCAGCAACGCCTGCGCGTGATCCTCCTTGCTGAGGTGCGGATCGTCGATGATCGCTTGCAGTTTCTCCACCAGCCACGCCGGCACTGGCTTGCTCACGCTCTGGCCGCGCATGTAGAGCGCTTCCGGCATTTGCGGATAATCGGTGATGGCCTTGTCGAGGATCCGGTCAGCCTCCGCACCTTCGCCGATGGCCGAGAGGCACTCGCAAAGCCGCAGGGTCGCGCTGTATTTCTCCAGCGGCAACCGCCCCGTCCTCACAGCCGTCTCCAGATGCGGCCGCGCGCGATGGCCCTTTTCCATGATGAGATAGCAACGCCCCAGGCTCAGGTTCACCGTGTGGTCCTCCGGCACCTGCTGCTGCGCCCGCTGCAGGAGATTCAGCGCAAATTCCGGGAGCCGCAGATCGACGTAGATCTGCCCCAGCAGGATCTTGGTGTAGGCGGCCTTTGGGTCCAGCTCATAGGCCCGCGTCGCCGAGGCCAGGCCCGCTTCCTTGTTGTCCTTCACGAGGTGGATGCGGCCCATGAGGAAATGCGGGCCAGCCAGTTTCGGCTCGGCTTGCAGGAGGCGCTTCACGATTGGAAGTGCGGCGTCGGCGTTCCCCTGGCTGATCAGGTTGTTCGCCTTTTGCATCTCGGTTTTGACGTCCATGGCGGGTGGGTATCCGAGAAACAGGGGACTGACAAGCAGCAAGTCCCGCGGCTGGCATGGAGAAAAGATGCTGAGTGGCACAAAAAAATACGGCCCGCCGAAGCGGGCCGTACATCACAACCAATCCGTGATGGATTAGAAGTTCCACCAGGTCACGAAAGCGGCCTTGAGCGTGTCAGAGTCGGTTTCGTCAGCGTCATCCTTCGAAGTCCAGCTGGCCTGCACACCGGTCTTCAGCTGAGACACGGGCGACCAGTACACACCGCCGGCAAGACCAAACGTGTCGGTCGAGTCGTTGTCCGGAGCGTCGGAGTCATAGCTCGACCAGCCAGCGCCCAATTCGGCCGAGACCGAGTCAGACAGCGTGGCCACAACAGCGGCGCTGACTTCCCAGCCGTCGCCGGTTTCAGCCCAGCCCGTCGAGTCCGCGTACCAGATGTTGTTGCCGAAGCTGCCGGCAGCCGAGATGTCGAACATGTCCGACAGCTTGGCACCGATGCCGAGGCCGATCTGCGACTGCGTGACCTTGCCACCAGCGCCGCGGCGTAGTTCGTGTCGGCATCGCGCAGGAAGCCGGCGATTTCAGCGTTGAACACGTCGCCCGAGTAGGTCACTTCGGCAGCGACGCCGAACGGACCACCGGCATCGCCAGGTGCGCCATCGAAGTTGCCGTTTTCATCCGTGTGCTCGAGAGCGACGGCAACGCCGATCGGGCCCGAGTTGTAGGACAGACGCAGCTGCGTGAAGTCGCCGCCGTTCACGTCCAAGCCGCCACGAGAGATGTAGGCGTCGTTGATCTTGCGGATGCCGTAACCGATCGTGGCGAGCGAGCCATTGTAGCCGCCAGCGAACGTCAGTTCCGGTGTCATCTTCCACCAGCCCCAGGCATAGTCCATATAGACCGAGGCCGAGTTCGTGGTGAAGCCCGTGCCGCCCGTCATGTTGTTGTCGAAGTCGCCGTAGAACGACATGCTGGCACCCACTTCGCCGACAGCCGTGTCGGTCGTGCCCGTCACGTCAAGACGGCCACGAGCCTTCAGGTGCAGCTCGTTGTAGTCGGTGTAGCTGGCGTAGCTGTAGTCCACGTCCGTGTAGGCGATGGCGGCGCGAACGCTGCCCGACCACTGGATGACCGTGGAAGCCGGAACGTCAGCCGTCGGCAGAACGCCGATGGTGTTGACCGTTGCGGACTTGGCATTGCTGTCACGGATTTCGAGGCCCGGAACGACGATGGCCGGAGCTTCCGACATCGTGAGGAGCGAGTAGCCAGCCGGAACCGAAGGAGCGGCCTGGAGGGCGGCGACGTCAGCCTGGAGGGCTTCGATCTGGGCCTTGAGGTCCGTCAGGTCGTCAGCGCGGGCGCTAACCGACACAGCAGCGAGAGCAGCCGTACCGAGAAGAGCGAGCTTCATAACTTTCATTTGGTTTCTCCCAAACTTTTGGAGTTGAGTGTTGCCCCCCGATCCCCTGCAAGAAAATTGGGAAGGCGTTGCACGAGTGTTCGCACAAGCTGCTTGTCCTCTGGCCCCCCGTTAACGTCAACGCACAAGGGTTCCCCGAACCCTGAATTCACCCACCTGTGGCAGACACGTAACAGCGCGATAAAGTTGTGCCGTGCACGGATGAACCGAAAAATGGGTCTCTTGATACCGTTGAGGTTCAACCAAAAGAAACTCGATACACATGATAGCAATCGCAAATTGTATTTCGAACAATCAAAAGGAGAGTGTGACTTTGTTCGATCGCCTAAAAGGAGACAGCGCGCAAAGGTAGTGAATGTTTTAAATTGAAACCAATGTGCCATTTCCCGGACAATGCGCGCTCTGGGCGATCAATTCACGGTTCGCCTCTCGTTGGAAGCACCTCACTGGGGTTGTGTCGCGCCCATCCTTGAGAAAGTGATTCACCGCAGCAGGGCTACATCATCGACAGAGACATATGTGACGGCGAAAGAATGACGCACGAAATCCGTACACGGAGGAAAATTCCGGTTTCGGGCAGGTTCATGGGCGAGAATCAAGGATGATGCCGTCACCAGGAATTCTGTATGCCTTTCGAACACGACCGGGGACCACCTTCAGCGCTCGCACAAAAAAATACGGCCCGCCGAAGCGGGCCGTACATCAGAACCAATCCGTAATGGATTAGAAGTTCCACCAGGTGACGAAGGCTGCCTTGAGCTCGGTTTCGTCGCGGAGAGCGACGCTCGAGTCAACTTCAACCCAGCTCGCCTGAGCACCCATCTTGAGCTGGGACACCGGCGACCAGTACACGCCACCGGCCACCGCCGTGCGATCAACCTGGTCGGTCGAAGCAGCGTTGGTCGAGCCGTTCCAGTCAGCGTCATACGACGACATGCCAGCACCGAGTTCGGCGCTGACCGAGTCGGACAGGGAGGCAACGATCGCGCCGCTGACTTCCCAGCCATCGCCAACGTAGGTCCAGCCGAGGTTGTCAGAGAAGTAGACGTTGTTGCCGATGCTGCCAGCCACCGACACGTCGAACATGTCCGACAGCTTGGCGCCGAGGCCGAGGCCGATCTGCGTCTGGGTGACCTTGCCGCCAGCAGCAGCACCGAGGTCGCGGTCGCCATCACGGGCGAAGCCAGCGATCTCAGCATTGAACATGTCGCCCGAGTAGGTCACTTCGGCAGCGACGCCGAACGGACCACCCGAGTACGAAGCGACATTGCCACCTTCGTCCGTGTGCTCGAGAGCGAGGGCAACGCCCACCGGACCCGAGTTGTAGGAGACGCGCAGCTGCGTGAAGTCGCCGCCTTCAACGCCAACGCCGCCACGAGAGATGTAGGCGTCGTTGATCTTGCGGATGCCGTAGCCGATCGTGGCGAGCGAGCCGTTGTAGCCGCCAGCGAACGTCAGTTCCGGCGTCATCTTCCACCAGCCCCAGGCGTAGTCCATCATGACCGAGGTCGAGTTCGTGGTGAAGCCCGTGCTGCCCGTCATGTTGTTGTCGAAGTCGCCGTAGAACGAGATGGCGGCACCCACTTCGCCGACAGCCGTGTCGGTCGTGCCCGTCACGTCAAGACGGCCGCGGGCCTTCAGGTGCAGTTCATCATAGTCGACATAACCGCCGGGAGCCCCAACGTCGAAGTCATGGTCCGTGTAGGCGATGGCGGCGCGGACGCTGCCCGACCACTGGATGACCGTGGAGGCCGGAACGTCAGCCGTCGGCAGAACGCCAATGGTCGTGACCGTTGCGGACTTGGCATTGCTGTCACGGACTTCGAGGCCCGGAACGACGATGGCCGGAGCTTCCGACATCGTGAGGAGCGAGTAGCCAGCCGGAACCGACGGGGCAGCCTGGAGGGCGGCGACGTCAGCCTGGAGGGCTTCGATCTGGGACTTGAGATCCGACAGGTTGTCGGCGCGAGCGCTGACCGACACAGCAGCGAGAGCAGCCGTACCGAGAAGAGCGAGCTTCATAACTTTCATTTGGTTTCTCCCAAACTTTTGGAGTTGAGTGTTGCCCCCCGATCCCCTGCAAGAAAATTGGGAAGGCGTGCATACGAACGTTCGCACACGCTGCACTTGTTACGCCCGTGCACGTTAACGTCAACGTTCATTCCTCAATCCTGCGTAGAAATGCGGTACATGTTGCAGGAGAGCCACACCGCCCACTACAACCCGGAATCTGGCCATGCTGAGGCGAAAAACACTTGTATTACAGTGGAAATCGCCTTCTGCGTGCAACGGGGGTGTAGGCAAGTCGGGCCTGTAATGCTAACACTTGTTAAGGATTGGGTGCACTCCGAATGCAGCCGGAATGGTCCGGACTTGCTCAAAATCGTGTGCCCGTCGCTGGGGGAGTGAATCACAATGAGGAAATGCCGCCCGTCAAAATGGGTGCCTTGGGCAGTCGTGGGCGTCGGCCTGCCACTTCTGTGTGCAGCCCTGATCACGGACAAATCGCTGAAATCAGACGTTGTGGACAGGGCCAAGCAGACGCTGGCGGGAAGCGACCTCACAAAATGGGCCGAAATCGAGCTGGATGGCCGTATTGCCACCATCAAGGGCAAGACCACCAATGCTGCCGCTCCTGAAGAGGTCGTGAAACTGGTGGCGGGGACCTACGGCGTCCGCAAGGTTATCAATGCCACGACAGTGGAACCGCTTTCGCTGGTGGCGCCCACAATCGAATCACTGAACGCAACCGCACCCGTGGCCGAGATCAAGGGCACATGGCCGGAAGAGGCTGCCCAGAAGCTCACCGTCACCGTGGGTGAAACCGCCTATACGCTGCCCGGCAGCCCGGAATTGACCACAAGCAGCGGCAACTGGCTGTTGAAGCTGCCCGCTCCATTGGCGGAAGGCTCCTATGATGTGATGGCCAGCGCCAGTGCCGACAGCGACGGCGCAACCGTCACCCAGGCCGCCCCGTCGCCGGCCAGGGTCGTGGTGGATTTGCCCGATCCCGTTCCGCCTCCCGCCGTTGCGGCAGCGCCGGTGGGTGCCACATGGCCCTATGCCATCACGGGAAGCTTCCCCGAAGCTGACGTCAGCCGATTCGCCGCCACCGTGGACGGCCATGAGTATGTCCTGGGTGGAGGCCCGGACCTGACGTCAGATGGCAAGGGCACCTTCAGCTTTGCCCCGTCCCAGGCCTTCGCGCCGGGCAATTATGATGTGACTTTCAGCCAGACCGACAAGTCCGGCCACGCCACCAGTGTGACGGCGGAAAAGGCGATCATCGTGCCGGCCGCGGCACCAGCGCCCGAACCGGCACCGGCGCCCGCGCCCGCACCCGTTGCGGATACCGCTGCACCCGCAGCCGCCGCCATCACGCTGGCCGACGCAGCGGCAACGGACGTCCGCACCCTGACGGGCACATGGCCGGAAGGCGATGCAACGCGCCTCGCCGCCACGCTGCAGGGACGGACCTATGTTCTCGACACCGATTCGCAGCTCACGCGCACCGGCAACCAGGCGGGAACCTTCACCTTCACGCCGGATACGGCGGGTCTTGCTCCCGGTGCATATCCGGTCGAAATCGCCACCAGCGATGCCGTGGGCAATACGGCCAAGGTGGTTGCAGAGAAGGCGATCGTGATTCCGGCGGCGGCGCCCGCACCGGCCCCCGAGCTGACTCCGGCCCCGGCACCGGAACCCGCACCTTCACCAGCCTCGCTTGCACCGCCCACGGTGGACAAGCAGCTTGATCTGACAGGTGCACCGATTCTCCGCGGCACCTGGCCGGAGGGCGAAGGTACTTCCCTCACGATCGGACTCGCGGGCAAGACCTATGAGCTTGGCACCAGCGCCAATCTCTCGCGTGATGGCGCAGGCAAGTGGAAGCTCTTCCCCTCGGCGGCGCTGAAGGATGGCGTTTATGACGTGGTCGTCACCGCCCGCAACGGTGATGCCGAGTCGAGGGACCAGACGCTCGCAGAAATCGAAGTGGACGCCACGCTGCCGGATGCGCCGACAGTAACGGTCCACGCCTCCGATGCCGCTCCGGGAACACTCGCTGGCACTTATGATGCCAAGCGTTCCACTGCACTCAAAGTCGCCGTCCCGCAGCTCAACCTCTCCGCCGACCTCGGCGCGGAGGGCAGCGCACTCACGGCAGATGGCGAAGGCGCATGGACCCTTGCGCTGCCCAAGAGCATCGCGCCCGGCACCTATGATGTCGTGGTGACGGCAACCGACAAGCGCGGCCGCAACGTCGAGGATGCGGGGGCAGGAGAGATCGTCATCTCTGCGGCCAACGAACCCGCGCCGAAGACGGACGCGCAGTTCGATTGCGCCGCCGTGATGACGCGCATCAACACCGTCTTCCCGATGCGCTTCATCTTTGCCCGCACCGATTTCCAGGAGCGCTTCGGCCTTTCGGTCAATCAGTATGCGGCGC
Source organism: Hyphomicrobiales bacterium (assembly GCA_016710435.1). Lineage (NCBI taxonomy): Bacteria > Pseudomonadati > Pseudomonadota > Alphaproteobacteria > Hyphomicrobiales > Hyphomicrobiales bacterium. Next base: position 2,962,140 of record JADJVV010000001.1, read on the forward strand.
TGCTGAAGGACTTGCGCTGCAGCAGCCTCAATGTTGAAGTGGGCGGCCACGCCGACGAGCGCGGCTCCGACTCCTACAACGAGGACCTCGCCGAACGCCGTGCCGCGCGCGTGCGCGACATGTTGCTCGAGGCGGGCGTGGCCAGGGAACGGCTCTCCGTTTCCAGCTACGGCGAATCGCAGCCCCTCAATGCCGGCCACGACGAAGAAGCGTGGTCCACCAACCGCCGCGTCGAAATCAAGATCTTGAAATAGGAAAACGCCATGTTTGACCTGTACAGCAACGGCTTCTGGACCATCATCGACAATCACTGGATTTGGCTGCTTGTGGCATTCGCCATCGGCATTTTCATCGGCTGGAAAACCTGCGAGCAGGTTCCGGACCGGAACGCCTGAGCAGGGGAGACTGAATCATGTTGCATTATCTGATCGAACTCGCCCTCCTGCTGCTGGCAGCCTACATCGCCGGCGCCTGCGTGGGTTGCCTCCTGCGCAAACTCTTCGGCTCTGAGGCAAGCGCAGACGCAACGGTGACGGAGGCAGCGGTGGATGAACCCGTTGCACCCGTTGCCGCCACCCTTGCCGCAGCACCCGCCGTGGCAGCGGCAGTAACCATGGCAGAGCGCCCGGCACCCGCGCCGGCGGCTCCGGTCGCAGCACAGGTGGAACGTGTTGCGCCACCACCGCCACCTCCGCCGCCGGTCGCGGCAGCACCCGCTCCCGCTCCCGTGCAACACAGCGCAGTACCTGCGCCGCTCGCCGCAACGGGCAAGATGGAACGTCCGAAGGGAATCGCAGCCGCCCGTGGTGGCAAGGCGGACAATCTTCAGCGCATCAGCGGCATCGGCCCGAAGAACGAGAAGATCCTGCACAGTCTTGGCTTCTTCCACTTCGACCAGATCGGCGCGTGGACCCGCGAGCAGGTGGCGTGGGTGGACGACCATCTCCGTTTCAACGGCCGCATCGCCCGCGAAGAGTGGATCAAGCAGGCCCGCCTGCTCGCCGATGGCAAGGACGCAGAGTTCACCAGGCTTTACGGTACGGGTGGCCTCAAGAATCGCGAAGGCGACAAGCTGTCAGGCAGCCGCACGCGCCGCACCTGAACATCATCCGTTCACGGATAAAGGAAGGGCCGGTTTTACCGGCCCTTTTCCTTTTCATCCACACGGTCGAGCCAGCGCGCCAGGGCCGCAACACTTTCCGCTTCGTCGAGAAACGGCACGTGGCCCCGGTCGGGAATGTCGACGGCTTCGCTTTGCGGAAGCATTTCGCACAGGCGCTTGACCGTTGAACGCGACAACAAGTCCGATCCGGCCCCGCGCAAACACGTCACCGGCTTGTCGGCGAGGGCTGGCAACAGGTCCCAGAGATCCGGCACTTTGCCGGCGTCGATATCTGCCCGCGATGGCAATATGGCCGCAAGCCGTATGTCGTAGTGTGGCGCAATTCGTCCGTCACGCCTGAGCACATAGGCACGCTGCACCGCCGCCAGCCATTGCTCATGCGTGACGTTGGCAAATCCTGGTGCGGTCGCGGCATAAGCCCGTGCGGCCGAATCCCAATCCGCGAAGGCCACGTCCCGTCCAACGTAACCCGCCATGCGGATCAGGCTGGCAGGCTCGATGTGTGGCCCGATGTCGTTGAGACACAGGCCCGCGAGCGTGGCTGGAGCAACAGCGGCCATGAGCATGCCGACAATGCCACCCCGCGAAGTGCCCAGCAGGGCCACGCGCCCAACACCGAGGGCTCTCAGCACCTCCAGCGTATCGGCAAGTTCCACCTGCGGCGCATAGGTGGTGGCGTCGGCAGCAGCGTCCGAGAGACCGCGGCCCCGGAAATCAACCGTTATCACTGAGCGGTCAGGGGCAAAGCGCGAGACGACAGGGTCGAAGTCGCGGCCATTGCGTGTGAGTCCGGGAAGGCAGAGCAGGGGAACGCCACTGCCGCCGCCATGCTGCGCCACGTAAATGCGTGTGCCATCAGCGGCAGGGACATGCCTGCGGGCCACGGGCATCAATCGCAGCCGGTGATCAGCGCCTTGATCGAGCCGCCGCTGCACCCGGTGTTCTCGGCGGTGGTGGGCGAGGTGGAGGCCACCGTCATTTCGCCGGGCGTGCCACGCATCAGGTCCGCCGTCATCGGCCGCACCGTCTTTGGCGCCAGGCGCGAACGGTAGACGTGGAGATTCTGCAGCACCTTCTGAACGTATTGGCGTGTTTCCTGGAACGGAATCGATTCAACCCAGTCGATCGGATCAACCTGGCCCGAGCGCAGGTCGCCGAATTCAGCGACCCACTCGCGGGCGCGCCGCGGGCCGGCGTTGTAGGCCACGAGCGTCAGCACATAGCTGCCGCCAAAATCGTCGATGAGGTCGCCGAGATGTGCCGCGCCAAGCTTCACGTTGTAGGCGGGATCACCCTTCAGCTTGCCGGGCGCGAAGGCCACGCCGTACTGGCGCGCGATCAGCTTTGCCGTACCGGGCATCAACTGCATGAGGCCTTGTGCGCCCACCTTGCTGCCTGCATTCGGATCGAATTCGCTTTCCTGGCGGGAGAGACCGAACACCAGCGCCTTTTCCACTGGCTTGCCCATCTGCTTCCAGTCGGGAAGACCGCGGACCGGATAGGAGTAGCTGTCGATGTCAAGGTTGCGTTGGCCCGCGGCCTTGGCAAGGCGGAGCGCCATGGTGGTGCCGCCGAACTGGTGGACCACGGAGGCTGCCGCATTCATCTCCGGCAGCGAACCGAAGCGGCTGGAGATTGACCACAGGAACATGTTGAGCTGCGACTTGTCAGCGGCCTGCGCCATGATGCGGAAGGCGCGCATGACTTCGTCACGGTCCACAGCGGCGCGGGCACCGGATGTTGTGTCACCGCTCTCAATGCTCTCCGGCACATTGCCCATGCCGATTTTCTCACGCGCCAGCTGGCCGTAATAGATCGTGGAAAACTGCGACGCGACCTTGTAGGCGCTGCGGGCATTGCCCTTGTCGCCTGCGGCTTCATGGGTGCGCCCGATCCAGTAGGCGGCGCGCGCCTTTTCCGTGCGGGTTGGTGCGATCTGCTGCAGGTTGGTGAAATGGCGCATCGCCGTGTCCGGCTTGTTCAGATAGCGCAGTGCAATCCAGCCCGAGAGGAATTCGGCTTCCACGGCGGCATCGCCACTGGTGAGGCCATGCTGGGCGGCAATCTGGTAGCCGGTCGTCCATGTGTCACGGTGCGTCGGGCCAACGGAGCGGCGCGCCAGGATACGGCGTTCCGTCCACCACGCCTCGGGATCACCCATGTCGGCAGCAGTCGTCGGGGCAGCAGCGAGAATCGCGCGCGCCTTGCCGAACTTCTCCATGCGCCGGTAATAGCGCGCCAATGCATACCGCAAGGCCGGGATGCTGCGGTTGCCCGAGGACAACGCGGCATACTGCTTGTCAGCGCCACCTGTGCCGCGCAGCAATCCCTGCGCCACCTTGGCGATATTGACGTAGCCCGAACCCATGCGTTTGGCATGGGAGACGGCAGCGGCGGAATTCTGCGCGTAGATGAGCTGCCACAGGCGGCGGCGGTAATCCGCTTCCGAGAGTGCTGAACCAAATTCACGGATGGCGGCGGCTTCCACCGCATCGTCCATGTCCGGGTTGACCCAGGCACGCATCAGGGCCCCGCGGGCCGTCTGCTGGTCGCCAGCCGCATAGGCCGCGCGGCAAAGGGCCATGTGGCCGTAGGACGTAAAGGGCTTGCGCTGGGCGAAATGGGCCATCACTTCCGGCCCATTTGCGCCGCTTTCGAACAGGGCCTGCTCGGCGCGCTTGAGAAGCGTCTCGGTCAGCGGCCACTTCGGCGCTGCCTCGAGGAAATTCATGATGCGGCTGTAACCGGCCTTCGCGCCCTTGTCGCGAAGGAACAGGAGTTCCACCAGCTTTACCGCGGCAGGGTCGCCGGATTGGCGGGCCAGGTTGCCGGCCGTCACGTAGTCGTCCTTCAGGGCAGCGCGCACGGCATCCACGGCAGGCGCGGCAACCGCGGGCAGGGCGCTGAAGGGCAGCGCGACAGCGGCGGAGGCGGCCATGAGGCCTTTCAGGAAATGGCGGCGGCTGACATCTGGCGTCACGCGGGGTTGCTCCTTCAAATGGCGTTCGTACACCGGATTGGTGGCGGGTAAAGACCAATTGCGACGGGTTTTGGGCACCAGCCAACACCCATCCGCCTTTGCTTGCCGCAACTCTGGCGAACGACTATGGTGCCGCGCGAACCGGAATCCGCAGCGGCCAAGAGGCAGATTAGCGAGGGGCTGGTTTCCAATCTGTTAACCATAGGGGTTTGCCGTGAAGTTCCAGGGATCTTTCCCAGCCTTGATTACGCCGATGAAGAATGGTGCCGTTGACGAGGCGGCTTACCGCAAATTCGTGGCGTGGCACATCAAGGAAGGCAGCCACGGCCTCGTTCCCGTTGGCACAACCGGAGAGAGCCCCACGGTCACGCCGGCCGAACACAAGCGCCTCATCGAAATCTGCGTGGAAGAAGCCCGCGGCAAAGTTCCGGTGATTGCAGGTGCCGGCTCCAACAACACGGCCGAAGCCATTGAATATGCCGCCCATGCCAAGAAGGCCGGTGCCGATGCCGCTCTGATTGTCGTTCCGTATTACAACAAGCCGACGCAAGAGGGCATCTACCAGCACTATCGTGCCATCGCGAAGGCCGTGGACATTCCGATCTTTGTCTACAACGTGCCGGGCCGCACCGTCGCCAACTGCTCGGTCGAAACACTCGACCGCCTCGCCAAGGACTGCAAGAACATCATCGGCACGAAGGATGCCTCCGCCGATCTCACGCGCCCCTCGCGCCAGCGCCTGATGACGGGCGAGAACTTCATCCAGCTTTCGGGCGAAGATGGCACGGCTTTGGGCTTCAACGCCCATGGTGGCGTGGGCTGCATTTCAGTCACGGCCAATGTGGCGCCCAGCCTTTGCGCGCAGCTGCAGGAGGCAACGCTCGCCGGTGATTACAGGAAGGCGATTGCCTTGCAGGACCGGCTCATGCCGCTGCATCACGCGCTCTTCGTGGAAACCAATCCGGGCCCGATCAAGTATGCCGTGAGCCTGCTCGGCCACTGCACGCCGGAAGCCCGCCTGCCCATGGTGCCCGTCTCGGACTCAACCAAGCAGATGGTCCGTGATGCCATGGTGCACGCCGGCTTGCTGAACTGAGATGTCGTCCAAGAGTGGTGGCGCGAAGACGTCGCGCGCCCAGCCAGGCATTACCGTCAAGGGTGACAACCGCCGCGCCCGGTACGATTACGAGCTCATCGAGAAATTCGAAGCCGGAATCGAACTGAAAGGCTCGGAGGTGAAGTCGTTGCGCACAGGCCACGTCAACCTCGGCGAGGCCTATGCTGCGATGAAGGGCAACGAGCTGTTCCTCATCAACTCCAACATCCCGGAGTATCGCGAGGCGAACCGCTTCAACCATGAGCCGAAACGCCCGCGCCGCCTGCTGTTGCACCGCAAGCAGATCGACCGTCTGTCCGTGGGCATCCTGCGCGAGGGTCTCACCATCGTGCCGCTCAAGATCTTTTTCAATCCGCGCGGCCGGGTGAAGATCGATATCGCGCTCGCTCGCGGCAAGAAGCTCACCGACAAGCGCGAGACCATCAAGGCGCGCGATTGGAACCGCGAGAAGTCGCGCCTGCTGCGCGACCGCGGCTGAGGCGCGCGCCATGCGCCTTCCCGACGTCGATCTTCCGTCCACGGACGATACGCGCGTCAACCCCGGCCTCATCCGGGGCAGGGCAGTGATCTACGTCTATCCCTACACCGGCAAACCCGGCGTTCCCGATCCGCCGGGCTGGGACAGCATCTTCGGCGCGCACGGCTCGACACCTCAATCTCTCGCTTATTCAATGATCTATCCGGAATTCCGGAAGCTTTCCGTGAAGCTGTACGGGCTGAGCAATCAGGATACGGCCTGGCAGAAGGATTTCGTCACCCGCAATCATCTCAGCTTTCCGCTGCTGTCAGATCAGGCGGGAGATTTTGCCGGCGCGGTGCCCTTGGCCACCTTCCGCGCTGGCGAACAGGCCTATTATGTGCGGCGCAGCTTCCTGGTGGAGAATGGCGAAGTCCTCTTCGACCGCCAGCATGTGATGCCACCTGAGGAGGACGCCCGTGTTCTCCTCGCCGAAGCCGTGCGGCGCTGGTCATGATCCTGGTGGCGCTTGGCAGCAACATGTCAGGTCCCTGGGGCACGCCCCGGCAGACGGTTGAACGCGCGCTGGCAGCCCTGAACCACGGGCCCATTCGTTTGGTGAAAGCCTCGCCGCTGCTGGTCACGGCACCCTTCGGCGTCACCAACCAGCCGCCGTTCGTCAATGCTGGGGCGTTGATCGACACGCATCTCTCGCCGGATGCCCTGATGCGGCGGCTGCACATGATCGAGCGCACGGCTGGCCGGCAACGCCGCCAGCGCTGGGGACCGCGCACCCTCGATCTTGATCTGCTGGACTACCACGGTCTCGTCCGTCACAAGCGAACACAATCCATCCGCCCATTGGTTCTGCCGCATCCCGGCATCGGCGAACGGCTGTTCGTTCTGGAACCGCTTGAGCAGGTGGCGCCACGCTGGCGCCACCCCTTAACCAAAGAAACCGCCGCGTTCACCATTCGCAAACTACGCCGCTTAAACGGCGCTTAAGGGCGCTCCTTCACCATGCGGGGCAGTCCGGTATCCTTGCCGGGCGCAGGTGGATCATGCTCAAATCGTTTACATGCGCCGTGCTGGCATGCACGCTGCTGGTGCTTCCCGTGCGGGCGGAAGGCAGCTTCCAGATCATTGGCGGCATGGGCGACGGCAGCACCGTCGAAGGCTGGGGTTCCGGATCGCAGGTCGCCAGCGCCACCATCTTCGCCGCACCGGCAGCAGGACAACTGGAAAAGAAGATCGTCGCCTTCGACCGTAACATGGAGCCCGGCTCCATTCTCGTGCGCACAGGCGAGCGCAAGCTCTATTACGTGCTGCCGGATGGCAAGGCCCTCATGTATCCGATTGGTGTAGGCCGCGAAGGCTATACCTGGAACGGGGCCAACACCATCACCCGCAAGGCCGAATGGCCGGGCTGGACTCCGCCACCAAACATGATCCGCCGCGAGGCGGAACGCGGCCATTTCATTCCCGCCCACATGCCGGGCGGTCCACAGAATCCGCTCGGCGCGCGCGCACTCTATATCGGTTCAACCGAATTCCGCATCCACGGCACGACGCAGCCCTGGAGCATCGGCCACGCCGTTTCTTCCGGCTGCATCCGCATGCTCAATGCCCATGTGATCGACCTCTATGATCAGGTGCAGGTGGGCGCGCGCGTCGTCGTCGAATGAAAAACATCAGCAAGCCATTCACCATAAACGCTCCCTTAACTTTAACGCGTCATTTTGATCTCACGTGAGTTTGTGAGTTTCGGAGTACCAAGAATGCGTATCAGTGTGTCCAAGCACCTGTCTGTCCGCCTGTTTGCAAAGGCCATGATGACGGTGGCAGCGGCGGCCCTTTTGGCGGGCTGCTCCAACTCCATCGAGCGCTTCCAGAACGCTTACAACAATCCCTCAGATGCCGATCCGGTTTACACCGCTTCCGTGCCGAAGTCGGTGCAGCAGCCCGTCTACCGCAAGCGCAAGGTCATCGAGATGCCGCCGGCGGCGGATGACGACGAAACCATCACCGAGAGCCCCGTGGCCCGCGCCCCGCTGCCGCGCGCACCTGCTGCGCCGCAGTACGACTACACAGAGAACTACAAGAAGACCTACAAGCAGCCCGCTGCCCCCAAGCCCAAGTTCAACGCGCCGAGCTATGACGACGCCGACGTCGCCCAGGCTGGTGAACAGGACGTGACGCCCGTCCAGAAGTCCGCCACGGCCCGCAATGGTGTTGTGACGGTGGGGCAGGGCATGACGCTCACGTCGATCGCCCGCGCCAACCATGTGGACCCGATGGAGCTTGCCTCCTACAACAAGATGAAGGCGCCGTATCAGGTGTGGAGCGGCCAGAAGCTGCGCATTCCCACCGGTGATACCGCCGACGCAGGCGACACCATGCCGGCCCCGAAGCCGCGCAAGCTCGCCGTGGCCGACTCCGGTGAAACCGAAATCGTGCCCGCCAAGCCCATGAAGTCCGGAAACACGCACACAGTGGGTGGCGGCGAAACCCTCTTTTCGCTGGGCCGCAAATATGGCGTCTCGCCCTTCGTGATCGCCGACGCCAATGGCCTGTCACATGATGCAAGCCTGCACATCGGCCAGAAGGTAAAGATCCCCGGCGGTTCCTCGCATCAGGCCTCTGCTGACGTGAACACCGACGACACCGCGGCTCCGGCCGTGAAGCCTGCCAGGAAGAAGAGGGCCGTGCTGTCGCTCGCCGAAGATGAGACAGACAACACGGACACAGCCGCAGCCGATGCCACATCCGATGAAGCGCCCGTCCAGACGGCCAACCTGAAGATCAAGAAGAAGGCGGAACCCGCAGCGGAAGCGCCCATTGCTGAACCGCCGGCAATGACGCAGGCCGCCACAAACGGCGCGCTCAATCTCCGCTGGCCGCTGAAGGGAAAGGTGATTTCGGAATTCGGTCCGAAGTCAAACGGCCTGAAGAATGAAGGCATCAACATCGCCGTGCCGGAAGGCACGAGCGTGCGTGCGGCGGAAGGCGGCGTCGTCGCCTATGCCGGCAACGAACTCAAGGGCTACGGCAACCTCGTGCTGATCCGGCATGCAGGCGGATACGTCACGGCCTACGCCCACGCCAAGGAACTGCTGGTGAAGCGCGGCGACACGGTGAAGCGCGGCGATGTCATCGCCAAGGCCGGCCAGACCGGCGCGGTGTCGAGCCCGCAGCTTCACTTCGAAGTGCGCAAGGGCGCAACCGCCCTCGACCCGCTGAAACACCTGTCTTCTGCAACCGCCATGAACTGAGTTGCATCAACAGTTGGATGAGAGTCCCCTGCAAGGCAAGGCCCGGGTTTTCCCCGGGTTTTGTCTTTTTGGAAAACGCTTCATTCCAGCGGTTGGCCAAGACGCCCGGCAATATCCTGGATCAGTTGCCAGGCCACGCGCCCCGAACGCGAACCGCGTGTGACCGACCACTCGACGGCAGCAGCGCGCAAATCCTCGGCGCTGATCTTGAGCTTGTAGTGCGCGGCATAGCCTTCCAGCATCGCGAAGAACTCATCCTGCGAACAGTTGTGAAAGCCAAGCCACAGGCCGAAGCGATCTGACAGCGACACTTTCTCCTGCACCGCCTCCGACGGATTGATCGCCGTCGAGCGCTCGTTCTCGATCATGTCTCGCGGCAGCAGGTGGCGGCGGTTGCTGGTGGCATAGAAGATCACATTGCCGGGGCGGCCTTCGAGTCCGCCATCCAGAGCGGCCTTCAGCGACTTGTAGGACGTATCCTGCGCATCGAAGGAGAGATCATCACAGAATACAATGAAACGGTATTTGGGGTGGGCGCGCAGCAGCGCCATCAGGGCCGGGAGGCTGGCAATGTCCTCGCGGTGGATTTCGATCACCTTGAGGAGGCCGCCCACTTCAGTGTTCACCGTTTTGTGCGCCGCCTTGACCAGCGACGACTTGCCCATGCCCCGCGCGCCCCACAGAAGGGCGTTGTTGGCGGGATAGCCCTTGGCGAAACGGCGGGTGTTTTCCAGCAGTTGGTCGCGGGTGAGGTCGATGCCGCGCAGCAGCGGCAGATCGACCCGGTTGACCTTTGCCACGGCATCAAGCCCTGGCGGGTGGGCGCGCCAGACGAAGGCTTCGTGGGCGGCAACATCCGCCGGGGGCGGCGGCGAGGGTGCCAGACGCTCCAATGCCTCGGCGATTCGCTCCAGAATCTCTCGTTTTTCACCCATCGATAGCTCCCGAAAGAAAGCCCGGAACTCCACCCGGGCAACCTTGCAATGGCCTAGTGCATCGTTATATCTAGCGCAACTTTTTGAAACCCGGGCCGCTTCGGCCCAGAGCGGAGACCGGCCCGATGTTCATTTCCCAAGCCTTTGCCCAGACGACGACAGGGGCTCCCGCGATTGACTTTGTCGGCATGGTGCTGCCGCTCGTGCTCATCATGGGCGTGTTCTATTTCTTCCTCATCCGCCCCCAGCAGCGCAAGCTCAAGGAACATCAGGCGATGCTTTCGAAGGTGACGAAGGGCGACACCGTGGTGACGCAAGGCGGCCTCATCGGCAAGGTTGTCCGCGTGGTGGATGACAACGAACTGCTGGTGGAAGTTGGAGAGAACATCAAGGTGCGCGTGCTGAAGTCAGGCCTCAGCGACGTGCGCACCAAGAGCGAACCGGCAAAGTAAGGGTTCCCCGTGCTCTATTTCTCCCGCTGGAAAATCATCGCGATCACGGGCGCAGTCCTGCTCGCCATCATCTTTGCCCTTCCCAACATCATGACGCCTGCACAGCAGGAGGCCGTTGCCCCTTACGGCATGCGGCCCATGACGCTGGGCCTCGACCTTCAGGGCGGTTCGAACCTGTTGCTGGAAGTGGACCGCAAGGACATGGTGGCGCAGTTGCAGCAGCAACTGGCCAGCGACGTGCGTGCAGGGTTGCGTGAAGCCAAGATCGGCTACGGCGGCATCCAGCGTGTCGGCAGCGGCGTGACCGTCACCATCACCAAGCCGGAAGACTTGGAAAACGCCAAGGCCGTTCTGAACAAGATCGTGCAGCCTGCGGGCGGCGGCCTGTTCGGCCAGGCGACGCAGACCGCGCTCTACGCCATGAAGCAGCAGAACAACACCTTCAGCTTCGAGGTGCAGGAAGCGGGTCTCGATTCCAAGATCGCCACGGCCCTGACGCAGGTCCTCAAGATCGTGAAGAACCGCGTGGACGCCTCCGGCACCAGCGAAGCCGTGGTGCAGCAGCAGGGCCGCGACCGCATCGTGTTGCAGTTGCCCGGCATCGGCGACCCCAAGAAGGTGCTGGACCTCGTCGGCAAGACCGGCGCCCTCAAGTTCCAGCTTGTCTGTGCAGAACAGCCGAGCGCGCCCACGCAGCGCCCGCCCTTGGATTGCCAATCCTATCCCAACAAGGGTGACGTGGACGCGCTGACCAAGTCCAAGCTCGCCAAGAACGACAAGACCGATCCGACGGCTGACGAACTGGCGGCCTTGCCCCAGCTTTGGGTACAGTCCGGCAGCCGCGCCACCGTGGATGGCGCTGACCTCACCGACGCCCAGCCGTCCTTCGACCAGAACAACCGTCCCGTCGTGACCTTTCGCTTCAACCAGAAGGGCGCGGTGCGCTTCGGCAAGCTGACGGCGGAGAACGTCAACAAGCCCTTCGCCATCGTGCTCGACGGCGTGGTGCAAAGCTCGCCCGTGATCAACGAGCCGATCCTCGGCGGCTCCGGCCAGATTTCCGGCCAATTCACCTCTGAGGAAACGGCAAACCTCGCCGTCGTCCTGCGCTCCGGCGCACTGCCGGCCAAGCTGGTGGTGGTGGAACAGCGCACCGTCGGCCCGAGCCTCGGTTCGGACTCGATCCGCGCCGGCCTCATCGCCTCGGCTGTGGGCCTCGCACTCGTCATCGTCTTCATGATCATCGCCTATGGGCTGTTCGGCGTCTTCGCCAACCTGGCGCTCATCATCAACCTGGTGATGCTGGTGGCAGTGATGTCCTTCATGGGCTTCACGCTGACACTCCCCGGCATCGCCGGTATCGTGCTCACCATGGGCATGGCGGTCGACTCCAACGTCATCATCTTCGAGCGCCAGCGCGAAGAATGGCGCAACGGCAGAAGCGCCATCAACTCGATCGAGACGGGCTTCAAGTCGGCATTCGGCACCATCATCGACTCCAACTTCACGGCCCTCATCGCAGCGCTTGTGTTGTTGGGCGTGGGCTCGGGCCCCGTGCGCGGCTTTGCCATCAGCCATGCCATCGGCATCATGACAACAATGTTTACGGCCTACACCGTGACGCGCCTCATCGTGGCGCTGTGGGTGCGCTGGGCCAAACCGAAAGAGGTTCCGCTCTGAGAGCGGGGATCACGCCATGTACAGACCAATCCGTTTCATCCCCGACGACACCAAGATCCACTTCATGCGGCTCAGCCGCTTCGGCTTCTTTGTGTCCGGACTTCTCTGCCTCGCCTCGGTGCTGCTCTTCATCTTCGTCGGGCTGAACTTCGGCGTCGATTTCAAAGGCGGCACGAACGTGATCGTGCGCCCGCCGGCCGCCACCGAAATCAACACCTTGCGCACCAAAGTGGAGGAACTCGGCTTCCAGGGCGCGGAGTTGCAGAACTTCGGCGCCCAGGGCGACATCCTGATCCGCCTCCCCATCGTGGAAGGCGGCGACAAGGCCCAGCATGACGCCGTGGAACAACTGAAGGCCGGATTGGGCAGCGGCATCGAATACCTCTCGGTCGACTCGGTCGGCCCCAAGGTCTCGGGCGAACTCACCCAGCAGGGCATCCTCGCCGTGGTCGTCGCCATCCTGTTCATCCTCGGTTATGTGTGGCTGCGCTTCGAATGGCAATTCGCCGTCGGCGCCGTGGTCTCGCTGCTCCACGACGTGCTGCTGACCATCGGGCTCTTCTGCTTGCTGCGCATCGAGTTCAACCTCTCCACCATCGCCGCCATTCTCACGATCATCGGCTATTCGCTGAACGACACCGTCGTGGTGTTCGACCGCATCCGCGAGTATCTGCGCAAGTACAAGGCCATGGGTCTGGCCGACCTCATCGACTTCTCCATGAACTCGGTGCTGCCGCGCACGATCCTCACCTCCGTCACCACCATGCTTGCCCTGATCGCGCTCTACACGTTCGGCGGCGAAGTGCTCTCCAACTTCACCTTTACGATGATCTGGGGTGTCGTGGTCGGCACCTATTCGTCGATCTTCGTGGCCTCGCCCGTGATGATCCTGCTCGGCTCCAAGCGCGACTGGACCACTGACGTGGCAAAGCAGGCCGCCAGCGCGCGGCCGTGACCGGGGCGGCGGAGAACGCCGGCAAATTCCTGCCGCAGGTCGCGCCGATCGAACAATTCGGCGCGGGCGGCTTCCGCTTCGCCGGCATGTCCCACCAGGGCGCGCTGATGGTATTGCCCAGTGGCATGCGCGCCTGGCGTCCCGTCCTCACGGCTGACATTTCGGCGGAGGATTTCGCTGCGGTGAATGCCGAGCGGCAGGACATTGATTTCCTCATCATCGGAACGGGCCAGACCTTGCAGCGCTTGCCGCCCGCCGTGGAGGTGCTGCTGAAAGGCTGGGGCATCGCGTTTGAGGTGATGGCGACGTCGTCGGCCGTGCATGTCTACAATGTCGTTGTGGCCGAGCGCCGCCGCGTCGCCGCAGTGCTCCTCGCCGTGGGTGAAGCCAATGCCTGATCCCGCCCCACAGGATGCTTTCGCCGCTTGCCGCGAAACCGTGCGCCTCGGGGACAAGGACAACTATCTTGCGCTGCTTTTCGCCCCGGAGGTGCTGCAACCGCCACTCTTCGCGCTGGCGGCTTTCGCCACGGAACTGGCGCGCATACCCTCACTGGTGAGCGAGTCACCCATCGGTGAAATTCGCCTGCAATGGTGGGCCGATACGCTGGCAGCGATGGAGAGCGGGGAGGGCGGCTCGCATCCGGTGGCGCAGGCCATGGCGGAGACCGTGGCCACCAGCGCGCTTCCACTGGTACCCTTGAGCGCCATGGTGGAGGCCCGGCGCTTCGATCTCTACGCCGACGTGATGCCGGATGTCGCAAGCGTGGAGGCCTATTTCGGCGAAACGCAATCGGCGCTCATTCAACTGTCGTGCATGGTGATAGATCAGACGGCCGCTCCGAAGGCTGCCAGCGCGGCAGGGTTCGCCGGCGTGGCACTCGGTCTCGCACGCGCGCTTGCTCTCTCGCCCCACAGCGAACGCTGGCAGCCGCCGGGGAAAAACCGCGACGACATGCTGGCGCTTGCCACCGCGCGTTTCGAAGAGGCGCGCACGGCATTGAGGGACGTGCCGAAGCAATTGCTGCCCGCCTTCCTGCCCGCAGCGGTCACGCCGCTCTACCGTGATGCAGCCCGGGCCGGACGTCGCGACGTTCCGCAATGGCGCCGCCAATGGCGTATCTGGCGCTCGGCGCGGTCGGAGATGATCTAGAAATCAGTTGGCGCGGCTATCCCGCAGGCGATAGAGGCCGCGCGACTTGTCGTAGCTCTGGAAATAATCCTGAACCTGCGGGTGACGCACCGGAACCTGCGTCTCGTCGGCCTGCAGATTCTGCTCGGACACATAAGCCACGTATTCCGAATCTTCGTTCTCGGCCAACAGGTGATAGAAGGGCTGGTCCTTGCGCGGCCGCGCGTCCACCGGAATGGCGTTGTACCATTCCTCAGTGTTGTTGAAGGTCGGATCCACGTCGAAGATGACGCCACGAAAATCAAAGAGGCGATGCTTGACGATCTGTCCAATTCCGAACTTTGCCGTCGGGAGTTCCATGCGCCCTGATTGCCAAGGACGCCGCGGGATGGCAAGAGGCACAAAAGTGAAACGCATTGTGGCCGGGGAACCGGCGGCGCTATCCGCGCATGGCGTAGGGCAGGTTGCTGGAGGGCGCAAGGCCTTGGCGCATCACCAGTTGCCGCAGCGGCGGGAAGGCCGAGATCATCGACAGTGCACCGACACGCATCAGGTCCAGCGGCAGGAATTCCGCCAGCATGGATGTGTTCATGGCTGAGATGATGGCCTGCCGTTCGGTCACGTCGCGGGTGCGGCGGGCGTGATATTCGGTCATCGCGGCCCCCGAGCCGGCATCATCGTGGCCCAGCACCACATCGATTGCGTGGCCAACGTCGCGCAATGACATGTTGAGACCCTGTGCCCCGACAGGCGGGAAGGCATGGGCCGTTTCGCCCGTGAGCATCGTGCGGTTCGCCGCGAACTGCCGGGCGCGCAAGCCCCGCATGGGAAACGCCTTGGGTGGCGTCACACCACTGATAAGCCCGAGCGTGCCCCGCGTCACCAACTGGATTTCCATGGCGAGTTCCTGCCCCGTTCGGAACAGGAGGCTTTCAATGATTTGCGGAGCGCCCATCCATACGAGGCTGGAGGCATTGCCCGGCAGCGGCACGGTGGTGAAGGCACCGCCCGGCCGGTGCCGCTCGGTCGAGACACCGTGATGGGGACCTGAATGCTGGAATGTCGTGACAAGAGCGGACTGGTCGAACGCCCAGCGGTCCACATTGATGCCGGCAGCCTTGCGCAGCAGCGACTCGATGCCATCCGCCGCAATCAGCACCTCGCCGTAGTAGCGCGCGCCGGAAGCCGTATCGACGGCGGCCACGGCTCCGAGGTTCTCGGCCGCGGTCACGGTATCGGCGATGATCTCCACGCCCGCCTGCTGCGCCGCGTTGCGGAGTTCGACAGTGAGCGCCCCCAGCGGGATGTTCCAGCCGAAAGCCTCCAGCCCTACCTCGGCGGCGGAGAAGGTGAGCCGCGGCGCACTGACGAGGTTGCCCATGTCATCGATGATGTCGAGATGGAGAAGGGGCGAGGATACGAACGAGAGCGAACCGGGCCACACACCGATGCGGTTCAGCAGGCGCAGCGAGGGTTCCATCAGCGCCACGGTGCGCGGGTCCGGTCCCGCCTCAGGCGCGATGAGCAGCGTGGGAATGCCCTCCCGGGCCGAGAGCGTGGCGGCGGCGAGACCGGCAGGGCCTCCGCCGACAACAATCACACGCGCAGTCAGTTCTTCACTCATGTCTTCCCTCAGGCCAGCGCCCAGGCCTTCATGCTGTCGCGCGGTGCAAAGCGCGCCTCGAATTCGGCGAGCCTTGGAAAATGTGTGCGCCACGCCAGCGCGCCGTGGCGGAAATCAACATAGCCCAGCATGCAGGCCGTGCAGATGCTGCCCACTGTCACAGCAGCCAGCGTGTCCGGCCAGTTCTGCTCCAGGTCGGCGAGAGTGTCGAGCACGCGCTGCCGCTGGCGGTCGTGGAATTCTGGCCAGCGCTTGTCTTCAGGCCGCACCGCCTGCTCATAGCGGAGGCTCACGGCAGCGTCCGCGGCACCTTGCGCCGTCGCCTGCAGGGTCAGGATGCGGAACCGCTTCACACCCTCATGCGGCAAGAGTTCGGTGCGCCCACTCACATGCACAAGGTATTCCATGATCACGCGGCTATCATGAATTCCTGCACCGTGGTCCGTCTCAAGCACCGGTACCTTCGCGATGGGGGAGAGCCGCCGCAGGTCCGCGTTCACCTCCTGCGGTTTCACGCTGGTCTTGACGTATTCGACCTTGTCCTTGAGGCCCGCCTCATGCGCCGTCACAAGGCACATGCGCACAAACGGGGAGTTGATGTCGCCGTAGATCTTCATTCGTAATCGCCATCATGCTGGAGTTGCGCTTCCCCTGAATTGAAGGTCAGCCCTTGGCCCTTGTCAAAGAAAAATGCAGGACCGCACCCGTTACGTAGCTGCAGACGTCAGGGACCCACTAAGCATCGCCCCACTGGGATTGCCACCATTCTGGGTGCCATGATGGGAGGCCGCAATGACGCCCGGCATGAAGTCACACGATCGCAACCGCAACGTGAAGCGTCAGGAGAACACGGCTGTGGATATCAGAACCCCGACGTGGAACGCCGCGTTTCAGTACTTTCGCAGCAGTCCCACGAGCTTGCCTTGCACGCGCACCCGGTCCGGTCCGAAGATGCGGGTCTCATAGGCGGGATTGGCCGCTTCCAGCGCCACGGAATCGCCCTTCTTGCGCAGGCGCTTCAACGTGGCTTCCTCATCATCCACGAGAGCGACCACGATATCGCCGTTCATGGCCGTTTCGCCCTTGCGGATCAAAACCGTATCACCGTCAAAAATGCCGGCATCGATCATGGAGTCACCCTTGACCTCGAGCGCATAGTGCTCGCCATTGCCCAGCATGTCGGGCGGGATCGGGATGTTGGCGGAATGATCCTGGATGGCGGCAATGGGAACACCGGCCGCGATCCGGCCCATCATCGGCACGACCACATTGGCATTGGCCGCCGCTGGGGCAGGTTGGCGGTCGTTGGCGGAAGGCAGGGTACGCACCTTGCCCAGCGTTCCATCAATGACATTGGGCTTGAACGTGCCCTTCTTGGCAACGGCAGGATTGAAGGCATCCGGCAGCTTGAGCACTTCCAGCGCGCGGGCCCGGTTCGGCATGCGGCGAATGAAGCCGCGCTCCTCCAGCGCCACGATGAGGCGGTGAACACCAGACTTGGATTGCAGGTCGAGCGCCTCCTTCATTTCCTCGAAGGACGGGGGAACCCCTTCTTCCTTCATGCGCTCGTTGATGAACAAAAGAAGCTCAAGTTGTTTGCGGGTGAGCATTTTGCGCCCTCCAGGTCAGGCAGATTCGGAACATTTCCGCAACATAAGTACCATGTTCCGCACCTGTTCGCAAACTGTTTGCGTTCTGAGCCGGATTTGGCGAAGTCTGGGCGAAAAGCGCTAGAAATCGAGCAGCAGAATGGGAACGTCATCCCCCGCCGCCGCCGCAGCGGCATGGGCCGTCCGGATGATGAGGCAGTGGGCGGATTGCATCGACCGCTGCATCGACGAATCCTGGATGGAGAACGGCGTCACGCTACGCCGTCCGTCCGGAGCGCAGGTGAGCGTGGCGCGGATGTAATCCTGCCGGTCGTCGTTGGCATGCAGCGGTGCGGTCAGGATCGCGCGTGGCGCTTCGCCCTCGGGGGGCAATCCCTGCAGCGCGTCGATCAGGGGCTTGAGGAAGAGCCGTGCCGTCACCAGGGCCGAGACCGGATTTCCGGGCAACCCCATGACGTGCAGCTTGCCCTTGCGGCCATGCATGAATGGTTTTCCCGGCCGCATGGCGATCTTCCAGAAGCCGATGCGAATCCCGCAGGCCTTGAACGCCGCCTGCACATAGTCGTGGTCGCCGACCGAAGCGCCCCCGGTGGTCAGCAGGATGTCACCCTTCATGCCCTTGCGCACGGCAGCCTTCGTGGCGGCAAGCGTGTCCGGAACAATGCCGAGATTTGTCACCCGCGCGCCCAACGCTTCGGCCATGGCGGCAAGCGCATGGGAATTGGAGGAATAGATCTGGTCCGGCCTGGCGCGCTCTCCGGGTTGCACCAGTTCATCGCCCGTGGCGAACAGGATGATGTGCGGTTTCCTCCGCACACGGATTTTCCCCGCGTTGGCAGCGGCAGCAAGTCCGATGTCGCGGGGGCGGAGCCGCTGCCCCACGTGCAGAAGCGTGTCACCCCGGCCAAAATCCAATGCGGCGCGCCGGATGTTCCGGCCCTTGTCCGCGCCGTAGTGCACCGTCAGGCTGTCGCCGGCGCGGCTGGTGTTTTCCTGGATGATGACGGTATCGGCACCGGGGGCAGCGGCGCACCGGTGAGAATGCGCACGGCCTCGCCGCGCTTCACCATCTTGCGATAGCCATGCCCCGCGGCTGAGATGCCGGCGATGCGCAACGTGGCGGGCAGGGTGCCGAGGTCGGCATGGTGCAGCCCATAGCCATCCATGGCCGAGGCCGCGAAGGGCGGCTGGTCCCGCCCCGCCGTCACGGGGCCCGCCAGCACGCGGCCCGCACCAGCGCCAAGCGCAATCGTTTCCGCCGGGAGTGGCGTCACGCCTTCAAGGATTCTGGCGAGGGCGTCTGCGACGGGAAGAAGCGCCATCTCTCACTCCGCCCGGAAGGTGCCGGACTTGCCACCCGTCTTTTCCGCAAGCCGCATGTCAGTGATGCGCATCCCCCGGTCCACGGCTTTGAGCATATCGTAAATTGTCAGGCAGGCCACGGAACAGGCCGTCAGGGCTTCCATCTCGACACCCGTCTTGCCTTCAACCTTCACGGTTGCTTCCACGTCTATGTAATTGGTATCAATGAAGAAATCCACGTTCACCTTGCTGATCATCAAAGGGTGGCACAGGGGAATGAGGTCGCTCGTCTTCTTCGCTGCCATGATGCCGGCGATACGCGCCGTGGCCAGCACGTCGCCTTTTTTGGCGCTGCCGGAGGTGATGAGCGCAATGGTCGCCGCATCGGCCAGCACGCGGGCCCGCGCTGTGGCGCTGCGCACCGTCACATCCTTGGCAGACACGTCCACCATGTGTGCCTGGCCCTTGTCATCAAGGTGGCTGAGCTTCGCCATTACAGCCCCCCGCGTGACAGGATGGTGCGAGTCGCCGCGGCAACATCGTCCTGGCGCATCAGGCTCTCGCCGATCAGGAATGTCCGCGCCCCAACCTTCTCCAGCCGTGCAAGATCAGGTGGCGCAAACAACCCGCTCTCCGCTACGATCATACGGTCCGGCGGAATGAGGGGCGCAAGGCGTTCGGTCGTCTTCAGCGTCACCTCGAAGGTGTGGAGATTGCGGTTGTTGACACCGATCATCGGCGAGGAAAGCTTCAGCGCCCGCTCCAGTTCGGCCTCGTCGTGCACCTCAATCAGCACATCCATGCCGAACGCCTGCGCTGCGGCTTCAAGTTCCGCGGCGAGACTGTCCCCGATCATCGCCATGATGAGGAGGATGCAGTCCGCCCCCAGGGCGCGCGCTTCGGCCACCTGGTAAACATCGAGCATGAAATCCTTGCGCAAGGCAGGAAGTGTGCAGGCAGCCCGCGCCCCACCCAGGAACGCTGGCGCGCCCTGAAAGCTCGGCGTGTCGGTCAGCACCGAAAGACAGGCAGCACCGCCCGCCTCGTAATCCCGCGCCAGCGATGGCGGATCGAAGTCCGGCCGGATCAGGCCCTTTGAGGGAGATGCCTTCTTGATCTCGGCAATCAGCGCCCAGTCGCCCCGCGCATGCTTGGCACGCAGGGCTTGCATAAAGCCACGCACGCCGCCCTGCGCCTGCGCCTCTGCTTCCACGGCTTCGAAGGGCCGTGCGGCCTTGGCGGCGGCCACTTCCTCGCGCTTGTAGGCGGCAATCTTGTCAAGGATGGTGGCCATCAGTCGTTCGAAACCTCGACGAGGCGCGCCAATGCCTTGGCGGCAGAACCCGAGGCCAGCGACTCCCGCGCTACGGCAACGCCGGACGTGAGGTCCGCCGCCTTGCCCGCCACGATCAGGGCGGCGGCCGTGGTAAGCACGGCGGCATCGGCAAAGGCGGAGGGCTTGCCCGAGAGCACGTGGCGGAGTGCCTCCGCATTGTGCTGGGCATCGCCACCCTTGAGGTCTTCAAACGTGCTGCGGGTCACACCCGCCGCCTCCGGCGTGATTTCAAACGTGCGCACCACGCCGCCCTTCAATTCGGAAATCAGGGTGGTGCCTGAGGGGACAATTTCGTCCATGCCGCCTTCGCCATGGCAGATCCAGGAGGCCTCGCTTCCGAGGTTCTTCAGAACCTGCGCGAGCGGCTCCACCCAAGCCTTTGAAAAAACGCCAGTAACTTGACGCTTCACCCCCGCCGGATTGGACAGGGGGCCGAGGAGGTTGAAGATCGTCCGCGTGCCCAGTTCCACCCGCGTCGGGCCCACATGCTTCATGGAGGAATGATGCTGCGGCGCGAACATGAAGCCGACGCCTGCTTCCCGGATGCAGGCGCTGATCTTCTCCGGCCCCGTATCCAGTTTCACCCCCAGCGCCATCAGCACGTCGGCCGAGCCGGACTTGGAGGAGAGCGCGCGGTTGCCATGCTTGGCAACGGTAAGGCCTGCACCCGCCGCCACGAAGGCCGCGCAGGTGGAGATGTTGTACGACCCCGACGCGTCACCGCCCGTTCCGACGATGTCGATGGCATGGGCGGGCGCGTCGACGCGCAGCATCTTCTCGCGCATCACTTCCACAGCACCGGTGATTTCATCCACCGTCTCGCCACGCACCCGCAGCGCCATCAGCAGGCCGGCGATCTGCGAAGGCGTGGCCTCGCCGGACATGAGCACGTTGAAGGCTATGCGGGCTTCTGCACGCGTCAGCGGCGTGCCGTCGGCCACCTTGGCGAGGAGGGGCTTCAACTCGCTCATGACGCGCCACCGCTTCGGCTCACACGCGCCATGTCGAGGAAATTGCGGAGGATGTCATGACCGTGCTGCGAGGCGATGCTCTCGGGGTGGAACTGCACGCCATGCACATTCTTGCTCTTGTGCTGCAGCCCCATGATGATGCCGTCGGTCTCCGCCGTGATCTCGAGGTCGGCAGGCAGGGTTGCCTTATCGACAACGAGCGAATGATAGCGCGTGGCATCAAAATCCTGTGGCAGGCCCTTGAACACACCCTTGTCGGCGTGATGCACCTTGGAAAGTTTGCCGTGCATCTGCGAGGGCGCGCGCACCACGTCACCGCCGAAGGCTTCGCCGATGGCCTGCAGGCCCAGACACACGCCGAACACCGGAATGTTGCCTGACGCGGCCTTGATGAGGTCGATGATGATGCCCGCCTGCGAAGGCGTGCCGGGTCCGGGTGAAATGACGATGGCTTCGGGCCGCGCCGACATTACCTGGCCCACACTGATCTTGTCATTGCGGTGAACCACCGTCTCTGCCCCGAGGTCGCCGAGGAAATGATAGAGGTTCCAGGTGAAGCTGTCGTAGTTGTCGATGAGGATGATCATTGTCCCCTCCCGGCACGGCCTGCAAAGCGCACGGCCTCTTCAGCGGCGCGGAACAGGGCCTTGGCCTTGTTCACGCACTCCTGGTGTTCGTTCTCCGGAATGGAATCCGCCACAACGCCTGCACCCGCCTGCACATACATCCTGCCGTCCTTGACGATCGCCGTGCGCAGCACAATGCAGGTGTCCATCTCGCCATCCGCGGAGAAATAGCCCACGCAGCCGGCGTAAACGCCGCGCTTGTGCTTTTCCAGTTCGTCGATGATTTCCATGGCACGCACTTTTGGCGCACCCGACACCGTGCCCGCCGGAAATCCGGCAACCAGCGCGTCGATCACGTCATGGTTCTTGCCCAGCCGTCCTTCGACGTTGGAGACGATGTGCATCACCTGGCTGTAGTATTCGAGGATGAACTTGTCCGTCACCCTGATGGAACCGATGTCTGCAACGCGGCCCACATCGTTGCGGCCAAGGTCCAGCAGCATCAGGTGCTCGGCCAGTTCCTTCGGGTCCGCCAGCAATTCGGCGGCGAGTTCCCTGTCGCGGGTGGGCGTTGCGCCGCGGGGGCGGGTGCCGGCAATGGGCCGGATCGTCACCTTGCCATCACGCACCCGTACCAGAATCTCCGGCGACGAGCAGACCACGGCGAAGCTGTCGAAGTTGAGGTAGACGAGGAACGGTGAGGGATTGACGCGCCGCAAGCTGCGATAGAGCGAAAAGGGCGGCAGCGTGAATTCCGTTTCGAAGCGCTGCGACAGCACCACCTGGAAGATGTCGCCCGCCGCGATGTATTCCTTCGCCTTGAGTACCATCGCCTTGTATTCTTCGGGCGTCGTGTTGGAGACTTGCGGCTTCATCGGCGGTGCGTCGTTGTCGCGCAACTGCATGTCGAGCGGCCGGTCCAGCGCATCGACGACCTCTGAGAGCCGCTCGGTGGCCCGGGCATAGGCCGCACGGGGAGAGAGTCCCTTCGACACATAAACGGGTGCCGTGACGGTGACCTCATCCTTCACGCTGTCGAAGATCGCCATGACGGTGGGGCGGATCATGATGCCGTCGGGCAGCCCCAGCACATCCTGTGGCGTGTCGGGGAGATGCTCCATCAGCCGGACGGAATCATAGCCGAGATAGCCGAACACGCCCGCCGCCATGGGCGGGGCATCTTCGGGCAGCCTGATCTGGCTTTCCGCATTGAGTGTCCGAAGCGAGGCCAGGGGCTCCAGCGACTGTTCTTCGAAAGACCCGTTGGGATCGGTCAGCGCCTTGCGGTTGATGAAAGCCTTGTCGCCGCGGGCCTTCCAGATGACATCGGGGTTGAGGCCGATGATGGAATAGCGCCCGCGCACGGATCCGCCTTCCACCGATTCAAGCAGGAACGAGTAGCGCGCGTTGCGGCCCAGCTTGAGCATGGCCGAGACGGGCGTTTCCAGGTCCGCCACCAGACGCGTGGAGACGATCTGGTTCTCGCCCCGTTCATAGGCCTGGGCAAAATGGTCGTATTCGGGGGAGACGATCATGGCACGGGGCGACCTGCTTCTACTGCTGGGCCGCGTTGCCGCGGATGTTGTCCCACAACGGTTCGTTGATGCTGACCGAGACGCCCGTGCGTGCCGCCTTCATGAAGGCGGCCAGGGCATCTTCGCCCATGCCCAGCTTGAGATCGTCGGCGAGCGCCTTCGTCTCATTGCTGGCGGCGTTGAACGGTGGCGTGTTGACCTTGCTGACCTCGATGATGCGGGCCGTCTTGCCATCGCCCTCAAGCGACCATGTCAGGCTGTTGGCAGGCGCGGCGAACAGGGCCAGCGCCGCCATGCCGTCGAAGGTTTCGGACACATCGTTGCGCTTTATGTTGATGACGGTCTTGATCTCCGCGTTGGCTTCCGTCGCCAGCGTATCGATCTTGGTGGCCGAGCCTGCCTTGGCGACGATGGCTTTTGCCTTCTCGGCGGCGAGGTCACGAAGCTTGCCCGCGACGTAGTCCTTCTTCACCTGCTCCTTCACCTCGTCGAGCGGCTTCAGGGCAGAGGGAATCACCTCGCGCACTTCGTACCAGACATAGCCGTCCTGCAGCGAAAGCGCGTCGTTCTCCACACCGACGTCACTTGCGAAGGCGGCCTTGAGCAGTTCGGCCTTGGCGGGAAGCGCCACGTCCTTGCCGTCACGGTCCACTCCTGCGGCATTCACGGCAGCGGCCAGCGTGAAAGGAATGCCGGCCTTGGAGGCAATGTCCTCGAACTTCGTCTGCTGCGCCCGGGCATCTTCCACCGCGTCGTAGATCGACTGGATTTCTTCCTTGGCTTTTTCAAGCTGCAGGCGCTTCACCAGTTCGTCTCGCACGTCGCCCAGAGTCTTCTGCACCTCGGGCGTGACTTTCGTCACCTTGAGGAGGGCGGTGGTGAGATCACCCGACACAGGTGCACTCACGGCGCCCTCGGCAAGGCTGAAGGCCGCGTCCGCAATCTTGGCGTCGAGGAAGTCGGCCTTCGTGCGGTCGGCGAAGGTCACGTCGCTCTCCTTGGCGCCAGCCTCGGTGGCGAGCTTCATGAAGTCTTCGCCTGCATCCAGACGCTTCTTGGCCGCTTCGGCCTTGGCCACATCAGGGAACGACAATTGCAGCACCGTGCGCCTTTCGGGCGTGAAGTAGTCCTGCTTGTAGCGGTCGAAAGCGGCGGTCACTTCTTCCTCGCTGATCGTCAGTTTGGCCGCCACGTCGGCGGGCTCCACCTTGATGGCGGCGATGCTGCGGAACTCGGGCGCCGTGTAGGCGGCGGGCGTTGTCTCATACTGCTTCTTGAGGTCGGCATCCGTGGGCGGGGGCACATCAGCCTCGCTCACAGTGAAGGAGAAATAGCGCGCGTCCCGTGTCTCATCGCGATAGCGCGACATGGCTTCGGTGAGCGTGCGGGGCAGCACCAACCCGGTGTTGCCCACATCGGTGATGGTGCGGCGCAGGCGGTTCTGCCGCTCCGTCATCAGGAAGCGCGCTTCATCGAGGCCGTTCTGCTGCAGCAATTGGCGGAAGCGGCCCGGATCGAAATTGCCCTTGCTGTCCTGGAAGGTCTTGTTGGCGGCCACGTCGGCTACGATCGACTCATTCGAGACGGCGAGCTTCAGGTCCTCGGCCTTGGCGTCGGTGACGGCTGTGTCGATGATACGGTCCAGCACCTGGCGGTCGATGCCGAACTTGCGGGCGTCATCCAGTGTCAGCGCATTGCCGGTCTGGGCCGCGAGCCGCTGCAGGTCATTGTTGAGGTCGCGGCGGAACTGCTCGCTCGAAACGACCACATCGCCGATCTTGACGAGGTCCTGCGGGCCGAAACCTGTCCAGCGCGCGAAACTTTCGCCCACGCCATTGCCCACGTCCTTGATGCCCCAGATGGCGAAGCTCGCCACGAGGAAGGCCATCAGTACCTTGGCCACCCAGCTTTGGGCAGCGTTGCGGAACGTCTCAAGCATCGTCTTCCAGTCCTTCGGATTGCAAAGGTCCCGCACCACGGACGGGACCAGATCGGGAATGCTGTATCATAGGTAGCCATCTTTGCTCTCGCAAGCGCGAGATTGCGGTGCTAGGAACCGCCTAACACATTGATGGGGAAGACGATGTCCGAAACTGCGATCCGCCCGCTGGTGGCCGGAAACTGGAAGATGAACGGAACGACCGCCGCCCTGCGCGAACCGCGCCTTCTGGGCGCGATGCTGAAAGGCGTAAAGCTCAAGTGCGACGTCCTCGTCTGTCCGCCCGCCACCATCCTCCGCCGCGCCAAGGCGGTGATGAAGGGCGGCAAGATCAAGGTCGGCGGACAGGATTGCCACGCCGCCGCCGCAGGCGCCCACACCGGTGACATTTCGGCCGAGATGCTGAAGGACGCAGGCGCCGCCATGGTGATCGTCGGCCACTCCGAGCGCCGCACCAACCACAAGGAAACCGATGAGCAGGTGGCCGCCAAGGCCAAGGCCGCCCACCGTGCAGGCCTCGTCGCCATCGTCTGCATCGGCGAGACGCTGGACGAGCGCAAGGGCGGCAAGACGCTCGAGGTCTTGTCGCGGCAACTCAAGGGCTCCATTCCGGAAGGCGCCAACTCCACCAACACTGTCATTGCCTACGAACCCGTCTGGGCCATCGGCACGGGCCTCACGGCCTCCACGGCCGAGGTGGCGGAAGCCCATTCCCACATCCGTGCCGACATCGGCAAGATCATGGGAACGGAAGGGACCAAGACCCGCATTCTCTACGGCGGCTCGGTCAAGCCTTCGAATGCCGCCGAACTCATGGGTGCAGCCAATGTCAACGGCGCCCTTGTCGGCGGAGCCTCGCTCAAGGCGTCGGACTTCATCGGCATCATCAAGACGTATATGTGAGGAACGCGGCGCATGACCACCGACCTTCCCACGCTCACCAAGCGCAAGCTCCAGGCCGAGGTGATCGGTCCGATCTTTGCCGAGATGGTGGCGGAGATCGGTGAGGAAAAGGCGTCGGAGATTCTTGACCGGGCCATCCGCAAGGCAGCCATCAACGAGGGCAGGGCCTTTGCCGCCCGTGCCCCCGGCGGCAAGCCATCCATGGCGGACTTCATCAAGCTCTTTGAACTCTGGACGACGGGCGGCTCGCTTGAAATCGACGTGCTCGCGGCCAGCGACACGCAGTTCGACTTCAACGTCACCCGCTGCCGCTACGCCGAGACCTACAGGGAGATGGGCCTGGAGAAGATCGGCCATCTCCTGTCCTGCAACCGCGACGGCAGCTTCTGCGAAGGCTATGACCCCAAACTGAAACTCGACCGCGCCCAGACGATCATGGGCGGCGCCAAGTGCTGCACCTTCCGCTACAGCGTGGAAAAGTGAGGCCCTTGCCGCCGGGTTGCCTCGCCCCCAATTAGGGGCTAAAGCCGCCGCCAACTTCACAACTTTCCGGATTTCGCCGATGCAAACCGTTCTTCTCGTCATCCACCTCTTTGTCGCCCTCGCGCTCGTGGGCGTGATCTTGCTGCAGCGGTCGGAGGGGGGCGCCCTCGGCATCGGTGGCGGCAATGGCGGCGCGGGCAGCATCTTCTCCGCGCGCGGCGTGGGCAATGCGCTCACCCGGGCCACGGCCTTCCTGGCGATTGCATTCTTCTTCACCTCGATTGCGCTCACGGTTCTGGCCACCCGCGGCGGCGTGGGCGGTGGATCGGCATTTGAAAAGGTCGCCCCCGCTGCCCAGCAGAACGGAAATGCTCCGGCCGCACCCGCCACGGGCGGCGATGCTCCGGCGCTGCCCAACCTGGGCGGACAACCGCAGCAGCCGGCCGTTCCGACGGGACAGTAAAACGGCGCGCGGCGTGAAACACTTGCGTGTTTCACAGCCGTCCACATCCAAAGTGAAACAACAGAATTCCGCGCTTCGAATCGGAAGGGCGGCGGGGTAGGATTGAGTCCCATGGCGCGATATATTTTCATCACCGGCGGCGTGGTCTCATCCCTTGGAAAAGGTCTTGCTTCAGCGGCACTTGGCGCGCTGCTCCAGGCCCGTGGTTTCAAGGTCAGGCTGCGCAAACTTGACCCCTATCTGAACGTCGATCCGGGCACCATGAGCCCGTATCAGCACGGCGAGGTCTTCGTCACCGACGATGGCGCCGAGACGGACCTCGATCTTGGCCACTACGAGCGTTTCACCGGGCGCCACGCCAACAAGGGCGACAACATCACCACCGGCAAGATCTACCAGGACATCATCACAAAGGAACGCCGCGGCGATTATCTCGGCGGCACGGTGCAGGTGATTCCCCACGTGACCGATGCCATCAAGGATTTCGTCCGTGGCGAAAGCGAGGGCTTCGATTTCGTGCTGGTCGAAGTGGGCGGCACGGTGGGTGACATCGAAGGCTTGCCGTTCTTCGAAGCCATCCGCCAATTCGGCCAGGAAAGCCCGCGCGGCTCCTGCATCTATATCCACCTCACACTGCTGCCATGGATTCCGACCGCCGGCGAACTCAAGACCAAGCCGACGCAGCATTCCGTGAAGGAGCTTCGCTCGATCGGTATCCAGCCGGATATTCTGCTCTGCCGCGCCGACCGGGAAATCCCCGTCAATGAACGCCGCAAGATCGCGCTGTTCTGCAACGTGCGCCCTTCGGCCGTCATTCAGGCTCTCGACGTGGGCAACATCTATGACGTGCCGCGCGCCTACCACGCCGAAGGTCTTGACCAGGAAGTGCTGGATGCCTTCGGCATCACAGATGCCGCCAAGCCCGACCTGTCGCAGTGGACCGACATCATGGACCGCATCACCCATCCGGAAGGAGAGGTGACGATTGCCGTGGTTGGGAAGTACACAGGCCTGCTGGATGCCTACAAGTCGCTGAAGGAAGCGCTCGTCCACGGCGGCATCGCCAACCGTGTGAAGGTGAACCTGGAGTGGATCGAGAGCGAGGTCTTCGAAAAGGAAGACCCGGCTCCATATCTCGAAGACGTGGACGGCATTCTCGTGCCCGGCGGCTTTGGCGAGCGCGGCTCGGAGGGCAAGATCCACGCCGTCACCTGGGCCCGCACCCGCAAGATTCCCTATTTCGGCATCTGCTTCGGCATGCAGATGGCCTGCATCGAAGCCGCGCGAAACCTGTGCGGCATCAAGAATGCCAGCTCCACCGAATTTGGCGAGACGAAGGAACCCGTCGTCGGCACCATGACGGAGTGGATGAAGGGCAACGAGCTTGAAATCCGCAAGGCGGGCGGCGACCTTGGCGGTACCATGCGACTCGGGGCCTTCGATGCCACGCTCTCCAAGGACAGCCACATCGCCGACATCTACGGCAGCAACCACATTTCGGAACGCCACCGCCACCGCTACGAGGTCAACACTGCCTATCGCAAGCGGCTGGAGGATGCAGGCCTGAGCTTCGCCGGCATGTCGCCCGATGGCCTGCTGCCTGAAACCGTCGAGTATCCGGACCACCCCTGGTTCATCGGCGTGCAGTATCATCCCGAACTCAAGTCCAAGCCGTTCGATCCGCACCCGCTGTTCAAGTCGTTCATCGCGGCAGCAGTGGTGCAAAGCCGACTGGTGTAGGGCAAATGCGCAGCGCGCTGTCAGCTTTTCTGGCGGCCCTGCTGCTGGTGCTTGCAGCCGCACTGCCGGCGCGCGCTTTCGACGAGACGGATGTTGCGCGGATTGATTCCAGCATCAAATCGTCGCGCGCCGCCCTGGCCAGCATCCTGGCCTCCACTGACCCGGACACGATTAGTGCGGATACGATCTCGCAGAACCGGAACGCCCTCATCAAGCTGAAAGCGGATGCAGACGGCACGGCCAAGGTCCTCGACCTGCCGCAAGCCGATGTCGCAGCGCAAATCACGCAACTGGGACCGCTGCCGGAAGACCCCACCATCGAGCCGCCGGAAATCGCCCAGCAGCGCAAGCAACTGAACGACCGCGCGGCCATGCTTCTCGGCCTGCGCAAGCAGCTTGAACTGGTTTCCGTGGAGGCGGACCAGCAACTGTCGCGGCTCAGCGGCATCGAGCGCGACCAGTTCCTCAGCCGCGTCTTTGCCTATGAGGACTCGATCCTCGATCCGCGCATGTGGTGGAGCGCGCTGACCTCCGCCAAGACATTCGTCCTCCGCCTCGGCAACCTCATGGGCCAGTGGTGGAAGGTCGTCTCGCCGGAGGCGAACTTCAGCGTCGCTGCCGTCACGGGCCTCTTCATACTGGTCGCGGGTTTTGTCATCAGCCGCCTGCGCGGTCTCTTCCGGGGCATGTTGTCCCCGTCGCTGTCGGAGCCCGGTGCCACCGATCCGCCAAGCCCGGTCCGCCGCCTCTGGCACGTGATCTTCTACTATCTGCAATGGGCCATCGGTACGATCCTGACGCTCATCATTTTGATTGTTGGTCTGGAGGCCGCCGGTTTCGTAACGTCGCAGTTCACCATGCTGTTCAACGGCGCGATGAACGTCATCATGTCGGTGGTCCTGTACGGTGGCGCCGCCTATCTCGTCTGCCAGCCGACGCGGCCGCAGGCGCGGCTTGTTGCCATCGACAGCTTCGCCGCCCGCAATCTGGTTCTGATCATCGTCGTTGCCTCTTTTATCTACAGCTTCGGAACGGCAGTGACGGACATTGCGTCGTCGCTCTCCATCCCGGTCAATTTCGCCGTGGGCGTATCGGCTCTTTCAGCCCTGACGCTGGTGGTGCTGATTTCACTGGCCCTGGTCATCATCAGGCGCGAGGCGGGCAAGGACATCGCCCGCGGAGCTCCCGGCTATCTGCTGGTCTGGTTCGTGAAGTTCACGCCCATCATCTGGCTGTTGCTGGTGCTGGCCATTGCTGCGCTGGCCTTTGGCTACATCGCACTCGGTTTGTTCATCGCCGGCAACATCCTCGAAAGCGCCATGCTCGCCGTCATTCTCGGCGTGTTGCATGCCTTTGCCCACGCCGTGGCAGATGCGGCCGCCAGTGAAGGCACGCGCACGGGGCAACTGGTCCGGCGCACCTTGCGCCTCACGGAGGAGGGCCTGGGCCGCACCATTCTTCTCTACCGCACCGTCATTGATATCGGCACGTCGGTCCTGGCGCTGTTCGGCCTTGCCGCCCTCTGGGCCGTCTCTCTGGTCGATTTCACCACCTTGTTGCGCCAGGCCGCGAGCGGGTTCCAGATCGGCAACATCACCATCAGTCCCAGTTCGCTTCTGGCGGCACTGCTGATCCTGCTCCTCGGCATCATCATCACGCGTTATATCACCTCATGGCTGCAGGGACGCGTGCTCTCGGCAACCAAGCTCGACAAGGGCGCCCAGGATTCAATCCGCACCTCGGCAGGCTATGCGGGATATGCTCTCGCGGCGGGCATGGCCCTGTCTGCGGCAGGCGTCAGCTTTTCCAGTGTGGCGCTGATCGCCGGTGCGCTTGGCCTTGGTGTCGGTCTCGGCTTGCAGCAGATCGTCACCAATTTCGTCTCGGGCCTCATCCTGCTGGCTGAGCGCCCGATCCGCATCGGCGACTGGGTGGTGACGACGGCGGGCGAGGGGATTGTGAAGCGCATCAACGTGCGCGCCACCGAAATCGAGACCTTCGACCGCAGCTCCATCGTCATTCCAAACTCGAACTTCATCATCAATCCGGTGCGCAACTGGACGCTCCGCGACACCATTGGTCATTTCACCGTTCCCGTAGCCGTGAGTTATGACGGCAATCCCGACGAGGTGGCGAAGATGCTCCTGGAGATTGCCTCAAACCATCCCAAGCTGATGCGCCATCCGGGGCCGGACGTGAACCTCGTCAAGCTCACGCCGCAGGCCATGGAATTCGAACTCGGCGGGCAGGTGCGCAACGTCCTTGACGCCGCCGCCGTCTCCAGCGATTTGCGCATGGAAATCGTGCGCCGTTTCGGCAAGAAACTGCTGCACATTCCGTCAGGCCAGGGGGCCAAGGCAGCAAAATGAACGATCAGGACATCTACGCCCGTTTTAATGAGTTGACGGGTATCGACTTTCTCCGTGAACTTATCGCCAGGGGTGACGCCTCGCCCATGGGCGAAACCATGAACCTCAAGGTGATCGAGGCGGGTGATGGCCTTGCGGTGGTGCAGGGCATTCCCGATGCGCGCTTCTACAACACCATGCGGCGCATGCACGGCGGTTTTGCAGCATCCCTCATCGACACGGGCCTCGGCTGCGCCGTCATGACCAAGCTCGGCAAGGGCGTGGGCTACGGCACGGTTGAGCTGAAGGTGAGTTTCGTCCGCAAGATCGACGTGGAAACGGGACCGCTATTCTGCACCGGCACGGTTCTGCACGCCGGCCGCACCATGCTCACCGCCGAAGCCAAGGTTGCCGACACGGCGGGCGTGCTTTATGCGCACGGCTCCGGCACGTTTCTGGTGTATCCCAAATGACAATGAATTCCGTCGT
This sequence comes from Hyphomicrobiales bacterium, assembly GCA_016710435.1. Taxonomy (NCBI): domain Bacteria; kingdom Pseudomonadati; phylum Pseudomonadota; class Alphaproteobacteria; order Hyphomicrobiales; species Hyphomicrobiales bacterium. Next base: position 2,993,551 of record JADJVV010000001.1, read on the forward strand.
TACTGTTGGCAAAGTCCGTTTCGGCAATGCCTTGCCGCTCGCCCTCATCGCGGGGCCGTGCCAACTCGAAAGCCGCGAACACGCCTTCATGATGGCGGGCCGGCTGCTGGAAATCTGCAGCCGCATCGGCATCGGCCTCGTCTACAAGACGTCCTTCGACAAGGCGAACCGGACCAGCCTGTCAGGCCGCCGCGGCATGGGGCTGGAGAAATCGCTGGAGATCTTCGCCGACCTGCGCCGCGAGTTGTCGCTGCCCTTGCTCACCGACGTACACACCGAGGAACAATGCACCATCGTTGCCCCCGTGGTCGACGTGCTGCAAATCCCGGCCTTCCTCTGCCGCCAGACCGACCTGCTGGTTGCGGCGGCAAATACGGGCAAGGTGGTCAACGTCAAGAAGGGCCAGTTCCTGGCACCCTGGGACATGAAGAATGTGGCCGCCAAGATCACTGGCAGCGGCAATCCCAACGTCATGCTCACCGAACGCGGCGCGAGCTTCGGCTACAACACGCTGGTCTCGGACATGCGTAGCCTGCCGATCCTCGCGGAAACGGGTGCGCCCGTGATTTTTGACGCCACGCACTCGGTACAGCAACCGGGCGGGCAGGGAGCATCATCGGGCGGCGACCGCCGCATGGTGCCCGTTCTGGCCCGCGCCGCCGTGGCCGTGGGTGTGGCGGGCGTGTTCATCGAGACGCACCAGGACCCGGACAACGCGCCCTCCGACGGCCCCAACATGGTGCCGCTTGATCAGCTGGAAGTGCTGCTCCGCAAGTTGATGGCGCTCGACGAAATCGCCAAGCACTGAGCTTCAAAGCTTGTGGCGTTCGATGCCGACGGGCTCGGCATGGGCCACGACCCGCGCCACGTTCTTGATCGCCTCGCCGAGCTTGATCTCAATCCGGTCCACCACATCGTGCACGGCCTGCACGCTCGTCTCTGGTGCGAAGCGGCAGTGATAATGCACGAACAATCCCTCTTCCGTTTGCCGGATGCGGATGTTGTGCAGGTCACTCAAGCGCTTTTCCTTTTTTGCAAGCCGCGCCAGTTCCGCGCGGATTGTGGTGGAAAGGCGGGCTGAGGGTTCACGGCCGTGCAGAAGCGCCGGCGGGCTGGGTTCGATGTGGCTCTCCACCTCCACGTCGCCGCCGAGGCCATCACGGATCGCTGTTTCCAGTGCCGTTGCCTGCTCATGGGCGGTGAGGAGCGGCGTCTCGCCATCCACTTCCAGGTCAAAGCTCACGGCGAGCCGCCCGTCCGTCACCTGAACGGTGACGTGATGAATGGCAGAATCGTGCGCCCTCGCGATGTGCATGATCTTGTCGTGGGCCGACTCATCATCAATCTCCACCGGATGTGTCGAGATGTTCACGTCCGCCGACGGATGGGCCCGGCGGATGGCACGCACCACCTCCTGCTTTATGTCGACGATGCGCGAGACATGGAGCGTGCGGGCCACATCGACCGTCAACTCCACGAACAGTGTCGGCCCTGCCGGACGGCAGCGGATGCGCGACACCGAGAGGACGCCATTCACGGCCGTGGCAATCTCGGTGAGGTTGACCGAAAGCCCCGCGGGGGCCGCATCGAGCAGGGTGGCGAGTGTCCGCTTGCCAAGGCCGAACGCGGCATGCGCCACGAACACGGCCACAACGAGGGCCGCCGCCGGGTCTGCCCAGGCAAAGCCCGCCAGGCTCAGCAGCAGGCCGGTGAGTACCGCGCAGGAACTCCACAGGTCGGCGCGGAAATGCAGCGCATCGGCTGCGAGGGCTTCGCTCTGCGTTCTGTCGGCTGTCGCCTGAAGGGCTCGCGAACGGTTGAAATCAATGACGATGGAGGCGGCGACAACCGCCAGGACCCACCAGCTGATCTCGACTTCGCCGGTGCCACTCGTGAGCCGGTGCAGCGCCTCGTAGACAATCCAGCCCGTTACTCCGAACAGCATCCCCGTTTCGATGAGGGCCGCCACGCTCTCCATCTTGGCGTGGCCGAAGGGATGATCATCATCCGCCGGACGTTCCGCATAGCGAATCGCAAACAAGGTCACGCCCGTCGCGGCGAAGTCGAGCAGGCTGTGGAACGCCTCGGATAGAAGGCCGAGTGACCCAGAGAACAGGGCAGCAACAAACTTGGCCACCGTCAGCGTGAAACTGGCCACCAGCGACCAGGTTGCAACCCGGGACTTCTCGCTCATTGCATCCGACCGGGAGACATTTCCGCCCGGGCCTTCACTATTCATCAAAATAATCCCGTTCACTCGCCTGAATACAACTCAGGATATGTTTGAAATACATAAAACACGTATATGGTGAATCATGTTTTGTTCACGGAGCGCCCGGAATGACCCACACGATCGTCCACAATAGCCGCCCAACCGTCACCGCTTTCCAGTCCCTCGCACCCATACCCCATGATCCCCGCCAGACCGCCCAATATATCGCGGATATGGTGCTGGAGTTGCGCAACATGTCCAAATCAGAGGGATTCGGCACGCTGCAGGGGCTTCTTGAGCTGGCCTATTACGAAGCCTTTACGGTGGCACACAAGGTCGAAATGCCGCCGGGCGAACAGGAATACCTGGAGAGCCTGGCGCAGGATGTGAAACGGGAGACGAAATAGACGAGGAATGAGCCCGGGCCCTCAATCCGCCATGTCGTCTGCCTTGGTCCGATTGGCCACGTGGCGTTCACGGAAGAAGATGTAAAGCCCGGCAGACACGATGAAGGCCGCGCCGATCCACGTTGCCGTGTCGGGCAGCTGGCCCCAGATCAGGAACCCGAACACCGTGGCCCAAACCAGCGAACTGTAGGAGAACGGAGCCACCACGCTGGCCGGGGCATAGCGGAAGGCGCGGATCAGGAAGAAGTGGCCGAGAGCGCCAGCAAATCCGCTGCCGATCATGAGTGTCCAGCCGAGAAGATCCGGCGTCGTCCAGTTCGTTGGCAGCAGCACGCTGGTGACGAGGGCCCCACCCGCCGCCGTATAGAGAAGACTCGTCAGCGGATCATCGAAGCGTACCTGCCGCGTGGCGATCTGGTACGAAGCATTGGTGAAGGCCGCCCCAAGCAGGAAAAGCACACCCGTCGAGAACGACGAGTCGAGTGATCCCCACGGCTGCACCACGATCACAGCGCCGATGAACCCGAGCCCGATGCCCACCCAACGGCGCAAGCCCACCGTTTCCCCCAGCACCGCAATCGACAGCATTGTCACCAGAATGGGGGTGAGAAACATGATGGTGGTTGCCGTAGCCAGCGGCAGATGGCTGATCCCCGCGTTGAACAGGCCCGTTGTGGTCATCAGCAAGACCGAGCGCGTCACCTGCACACCTGGCACGGTGCTGCGCGCAAGGGCCGGCAACTGCCTGCCGCAGAGCAGCACCGCGAACACAGTGGCGAAGAAGAAGCGCGCCCAAGTCACCTGCACCAGCGAGTAGTGCTCCATCGAATACTTCATGATGGTGTCGAGCGAGATGAAGCACACCATCGTCGCCAGCATGTAGGCGATTCCGATGACGCGGTTCTCGCTCGCGTCTCCAACGGGCTGGTTCATGGCGTTCAGCGCGGAAGCGTGGTGGAGCCCATCAGGAACTCGTCAACCGAACGTGCCGCCTGCCGCCCCTCGCGGATGGCCCAGACCACCAGCGACTGGCCACGGCGCGTATCACCGGCGGCAAAGAGCTTGTCGACGGACGTTTTGTAGTCCTTCACATTGGCCTCCACGTTGCCGCGGGGGTCCAGCTTCACGCCAAGGCTCTTCAGCATGCCTTCATGCACGGGATGTACGAAACCCATGGCGAGCAGCACCAGATCAGCCTTCAGCTCAAACTCCGTGCCGGGCATGGGTTTCATGTCGGCCCCGGCGCGGGCGCACTGGAGTGCCTTCACCTTGCCATCCTCGCCGCGGAAGGCAGTGGTGAGCACGGAGAAATCACGCTCCGCACCTTCCTGATGCGAGGAGGAGGTGCGCAGCTTCATCGGCCAGTTCGGCCATGTCAGGTCCTTGTTCTCCTTCTCCGGCGGCTTCGGCATGATCTCGATCTGCGTCACCGAAAGCGCCCCCTGGCGGATGGACGTGCCGATGCAATCCGATCCCGTATCACCGCCGCCAATCACCACCACATGCTTGCCGTTGGCAAGGATTGGTTTGTTGTCGAGCGGCGTTTCCTGGCCCACGCGGCGGTTCTGCTGGGGCAGGAATTCCATGGCATAGTGCACGCCATCAAGGTCGCGCCCCGGCACGGGGAGATCGCGTGACTTTTCCGACCCCGCGCAAATCAGCACCGCATCGAAGGAGTCGATCAGCTGCCGCGCATCCTGCGTGACGCCGATGTGGGCGCCGTAGTGGAACGTGACACCTTCCGCTTCCATCTGCGCGATGCGGCGGTCGATCAGGTGCTTCTCCATCTTGAAATCAGGAATGCCGTAACGAAGCAGGCCACCCGCCTTGGCGTTCTTCTCGAACAGGTGGACGCTGTGGCCGGCCCGCGCCAGCTGTTGCGCCGCTGCGAGACCGGAAGGTCCGCCGCCTACGACCGCCACCTTGTGGCCCGTCTTTTCAGCGGCCACCAGCGGCTTGAGCCAACCCTTTTCCCATGCCTTGTCCACGATCGCGCATTCAATCGTCTTGATGGTGACGGGCGTGTCCTCGATGTTCAGCGTGCAGGACGCTTCGCACGGGGCAGGGCAGACGCGGCCCGTGAACTCCGGGAAGTTGTTGGTGCTGTGAAGGTTGCGCGAGGCTTCTTCCCACATGTCGTTGTAGACGAGGTCATTCCAGTCCGGGATCTGGTTGTTCACCGGACAGCCGTTGTGACAGTAGGGAATGCCGCAGTTCATGCAGCGCGCCGCCTGGCTGCGCGTCCCTTCGTCACCCAGCGGGATCACGAATTCATTGTAGTTGCGCACCCGGTCAGCGGCAGGCGCATACTTGCGGTCCTGGCGGTCGATCTCAAGAAAGCCCGTGATCTTGCCCATGATTATGCGCTCCTCTTCACGCCGACCGTCAGGCCGTCACTTGTTTCCTGTGCCTTTTCCAGTTCCGCCAATGCGCGGGCATATTCCACCGGCATGACCTTCACGAAACGCGGCAGGTAGGTTGCCCAGTTGTCGAGAATGGCCTTCGCCTTGCCCGAACCCGTGTAGCGATGATGACGAACCAGCAGTTCGTGGATGCGCGCCGCATCGTGGCGATCCATCTTCGAGGTGATATCCACGAGCCCATGGGATTGCATGTCGCCGCCCGAATGCTGGTGCTTTTCGAGCAGTTCTTCCTCTTCCGGCACAGGTTGCAGGTCGACCATGGAGAGGTTGCAGCGCTTCTCGAAAGTTTTGTCCTCATCCAGCACATAGGCCACGCCGCCGGACATGCCGGCCGCGAAGTTGCGGCCCGTGGGTCCGATCACCAGAACGCAGCCGCCGGTCATGTATTCGCAACCGTGGTCGCCCGTGCCTTCCACGACAGCAACCGCACCCGAATTGCGCACGGCGAAACGTTCGCCGGCCACGCCGCGGAAATAGGCCTCGCCGTTGATGGCGCCGTAAAGCACGGTGTTGCCCACGATGATCGACTCTTCCGGTTTGAAGCCCGTCTTTGCCTGCGGCTTGATGATGATCTTGCCGCCCGAAAGGCCCTTGCCGACATAGTCGTTGCCTTCACCGGTCACGTCCAGCGTCACGCCATGGGCAGCCCAGGCGCCAAAGCTCTGGCCGGTCACGCCGTTCAGCTTCACCGTGATCGTGTCCTCGGGAAGGCCCGCATGGCCAAATCGCGAAGCCACTTCGCCGGAGAGCATGGCGCCCGCCGTGCGGTTGTTGTTCTTGATGCGCGCCTCGATCACCACGGGTTTGCGGTTTTCGAGCGCGGGAGCAGCCTTGGCGATCAGTTCCCGGTCCAGTACGGCTTCAAGGCCATGGTCCTGGTCCTGGATGCGGCGCGTGGCGATGGGGCCTGTCACATCCGCCTTGGCAAACAGCTTGGTGAAGTCCAGCCCCTTGGCCTTCCAGTGCGAGATGGCCTTGCGGGTGTCCAGCCATTCGGTCTTGCCCACCAGGTCTTCGAACTTGCGGATGCCCATGGCAGCCATCAAGTCGCGGAGTTCACCCGCGACGAAGAAGAAGAAGTTGATGACATGCTCGGGCTGGCCCTTGAAGCGCTTGCGCAGTTCGGGGTCTTGCGTGGCCACACCAACGGGGCAGGTGTTGAGGTGACACTTGCGCATCATGATGCAACCCGCGGCGATCAGCGGCGCCGTTGCGAAGCCGATTTCATCGGCACCCAGCAGTGCGGCAATCAGCACGTCGCGCCCGGTGCGGATGCCACCGTCTGCCTGCACCCAGATGCGGCCGCGCAGGTCATTGGCGACGAGCGTCTGCTGCGTTTCCGCCAGTCCGATCTCCCACGGAGAGCCTGCGTGCTTGATGGAGGTGAGCGGCGAAGCACCCGTGCCGCCTTCATAACCCGAGATGGTCACATGATCGGCATGGGCCTTGGAGACGCCAGCGGCAACCGTGCCGACGCCAACTTCCGAGACGAGCTTCACGGAAACCTGTCCGCGCGGGTTGACGTTCTTCAGATCATAGATCAGCTGTGCCAAGTCTTCGATCGAATAGATGTCGTGGTGCGGTGGCGGCGAGATGAGGCCCACCCCCGGCGTGGAATGGCGCACCTTGGCGATGACGGCATCTACCTTGTGCCCCGGCAGCTGACCGCCTTCGCCTGGCTTCGCACCCTGCGCCATCTTGATCTGCATCATGTCGGAGTTGACGAGATATTCCGCCGTGACGCCAAAGCGGCCAGAGGCCACCTGCTTGATGGCGGAGCGCATGGAGTCGCCGTTCGGCAGCGGCACGAAACGGTCTGCCTCTTCACCACCTTCGCCTGTGTTGGACTTGCCGCCGATGCGGTTCATGGCAATGGCGAGCGTCGTATGCGCCTCGCGGCTGATCGAGCCGAACGACATCGCACCCGTGGCGAAACGCCTGACGATATCCTTGACGGGTTCAACCTCTTCGAGCGGAACGGGCGTGTTCCCCATTTCCTCAGCTGACTTCAGGCGGAACAGGCCGCGCAGCGTGCGCAGCTTTTCGTTCTGCTCGTTGATCAGTTTTGCATATTCGCGATACTTGTCGAGCGAGTTGCCGCGCACCGCATGCTGGAGCGAGGAGACGGTTTCGCTCGTCCACACATGTGCCTCGCCGCGAATGCGCTGGGCATAGTCGCCACCCACGTCGAGTTGCGTCGTCAACACCGGATTGAGGCCGAAAGCATCTACATGGCGCCGGAAGGCTTCTTCCGCGACTTCATGCAGGCCAATGCCTTCCACCGTGGTGGCGGTGCCAGTGAAATAGCGCTTCACGAACTCGGACGAGAGGCCGACAGCGTCAAAGATCTGCGCGCCGCAGTAGGATTGATAGGTCGAGATGCCCATCTTGGACATGACCTTGAGGATGCCCTTGTCCACGGCCTTGATGAAGCGCTTCACCGCTTCATAGGCCGAGACCTTTTCGTCCAGCGTCGGCAGCAGGCCTTCCAGGGTCTCGAAGGCGAGATAGGGGTTGATCGCTTCCGCGCCGTAACCTGCAAGCGCGCAGAACTGATGCACCTCGCGCGGCTCGCCGGATTCCACAACGAGACCGACGAGTGTTCGCAGGCCCTTGCGGATCAGGTGATGGTGCGTGGCCGACGTCGCCAGCAGTGACGGGATTGGCACACGTTCGGCGGAGACAGAACGGTCCGACAGGATGATGATATTGTAACCATCACGCACCGCGCGTTCGGCCTGTGCCGTCACGGAGTCGAGCGCGGCTTCCATGTAGCGCGCGCCGTTTGCAACGTCGTAGGTGATGTCGATCGTCACCGTACGGAAAGGGTTCTCGCGCACTTCACCGATGTTGCGGATGCGCTCCAGTTCCTCGTTGGTGAGGATGGGCTGCGACACTTCAAGGCGCATGTGCTTCGACGTGCCCTTGAGGTCGAGCAGGTTGGGGCGGGGGCCGATGAAGGACACCAGTGACATGACCAGTTCCTCGCGGATCGGGTCGATGGGCGGGTTCGTCACCTGCGCGAAATTCTGTTTGAAATACGTGTCCAGCAGCTTCGGGCGGTCCGAAAGGGCCGAGGGCGGGGAGTCATTGCCCATGGAGCCGATGGCTTCCTGTCCGGTCGAGGCCATGGGCGCCATCAGGATTTTCAGGTCTTCCTGCGTGTAGCCAAACGCCTGCTGGCGGTCGAGAAGCGGCACGGCAATCTTCGGGCGCGCGGTCTTGGCCTTGGGCAGGTCGCGCAGAACCACCTGCGTGCGCTTCAGCCAATCCTTGTAGGGATGCTGGGTCGAAAGCTCCTTCTTCAGATCCTCGTCGGAAATGATCGCCTTCTTGTCGAGGTCGATGAGCAGCATCTTGCCCGGCTGCAGGCGCCACTTGCGGGTGATGCGCTCCTCGGCGAATTCAAGGCAGCCCATTTCCGATGCGAGCATGACAAAACCGTCGTCGGTCACGAGATAGCGTGACGGGCGAAGGCCGTTGCGGTCCAGCGTGGCGCCGATCACCTTGCCGTCGGTGAACACCATGGCGGCGGGGCCGTCCCACGGCTCCATCATTGCGGCGTGGTGCTCGTAGAAAGCGCGGCGGTCCTCGTCCATGAGCGGATTGCCCGCCCAGGCCTCGGGGATCAGCATCATCATGGCATGGGGCAGGGAATATCCACCCATGTAGAGCAGCTCGAGGGCGTTGTCGAAGCAGGCCGTGTCGGACTGGCCCTCATAGGAGATGGGCCAGAGCTTGGAGAGGTCTTCGCCCAGCACTTCCGACTTCATGTTTGCCTGGCGCGCCGCCATCCAGTTGAAGTTGCCGCGCACGGTGTTGATTTCGCCGTTGTGGCAGATGAAGCGATAGGGATGCGCCAGCGGCCAGCTCGGGAAGGTGTTGGTGGAGAAGCGCTGGTGCACCAGTGCAAAGGCCGACGTCACCCGCGGGTCCTTGAGATCGAGATAGTAGTTCGGCACTTCGGCGCCGAGCACCAGTCCCTTGTAGACGATGGTGCGGCACGAGACCGACACCGGATAATAGGCGCGCGCCTTCTTGCCCAGCACCTCGACGATGCGGTTGGACACGACCTTGCGGCAGACGAACAGCTTGCGCTCGAAATGCGCCTCATCGCGGATCGTGGGGCCGCGGCCGATGAACACCTGGCGGTGCATGGGCTCGGTATCAATGACAGAATACCCCAGCACCGACCGGTCCACCGCAACATCGCGCCAGCCCAGGACCTTCAGGCCTTCCTCGCGCGCCGTTTCCCACCAGATGCGCTCGATGTCCTGGCGGTAGACCGGATCGCGCGGCATGAACAGGAAGCCCACGCCGTATTGTCCGGCGGCCGGAAGGTCGAAACCGATTCGCCCTGCTTCGGCGGCAAAGAACTCATGGGGGATCTGGATCAGGATGCCCGCGCCGTCGCCAGCCTTGGGGTCGGCACCAACTGCGCCACGATGTTCCAGGTTCTTGAGGATGCGAAGCCCATCCTCAACCGTCTTGTGGCTCTTGATGTTGTGGATATTTGCGAGAAGACCGATGCCGCAGGCGTCGTGTTCGTTGCGCGGGTCGTAAAGCCCGTGGGCTTCCGGCAGACCTTCCGGGTGGAAGTGTTGGATGGTCATGATCGGCGCTCCTCAAGTAATCCGCCTCGCGGCGTCAGAAAGGACAGTATCTCTGTCCTTAAATTTCAGAGGTTGACGATACACGCAAGTTAAAATTCAAACCAGCCGGGAAAACGAAACATTATTGCGCCCGACTATCGGAGCCTACGGAGGCGGGGGGGGGGTTGGCTAGACCGTCAGGACCGCGTTTGCCTCGTGACCAGCAAGACCCCGAACAGCTTCAACGATGCTGATGTGTCGGGGACCAAGTGGTTGCCCCGCAAGGCTGCTGAAGCCCAGGCCAGCAAGGACCCCAGCACGCTCCGCGTGTTTGACTACAGCAAGGATCCGCTGGTGACCGGCGGCACCTATGCCTCGGCCGAAGACCTCTGCAACAAGCACTTCACCAATTAGCCACAAGTGATTGGCGTTGTGCTTCAGTCTCCCCGCGCCATGGTGCGGGGAGATTTCTTCATGTCAGTCCTCAGCCCCGGACGATGGAATAGCCGGCCTGTACCCAGCCCATGATGCCGCCTGCGAGGATACGGGGTTCCACTCCACCGATGGCATCCAGCGCGCTTGCGTTCATGCGGGTACGCGCTCCGCTGGCGCAGTAGAAGATCACCGGCTTGCCGTTCGACTCAACCGGCACCGGCGTGAGGCGGGAGAGGGGAAGGTTGCGGTCGTTCGCAATGTGCCCGGAACCACGCTCGCCGGGTTCCCGTACATCGACAAGCACCGCTCCCTGGTCGATCAGCGCCTTGGCCTCCTGCGGGGTGATGCTGGCGATCTTCATGGACTTTTTCTCCGGGAGAAGGGATTTGAGAATATTGCGGAAGGGGTTCATGATCACAATCTGGGAAAGGCCGAGGGGTGTCCGGCCACTGCATATTAGGTGTTTCTAATATGCGCTCTGATGAATATATGTCAACCCTTGCTACGGAGTTGATCGATGACGATGGCCGCCAAACCTCATATTCACGCGTGGTTCGATGCCCCCACCAATACCGTCACCTATCTAGTGGCGGACCCCGAAACGAAACGGGCCGCCGTGATCGATCCTGTGTTCGACTACGACCACAAGTCCGGCAAGGCCGACGTCACCTCGGTTGAGGCCGTGCTGACCAAGGCAGGGGAGGAGGGGTACGCAATCGACTGGGTTCTCGAAACCCATGTCCATGCCGACCACCTGTCAGGCGCGCCCTACATCAAGCTGAAGACCGGCGCGAAAGTGGCCATCGGAGAGAACATCCGGGAGGTGCAGCAGATCTTCCGGCCCATCTTCAACGCCATGGATGTCTCGGGCTCCGGGGCCGAGTTCGATCGCTTGGTGAAGGAGGGCGACACAATCGCAATCGGCAACCTCGCCTGCGAAGTCATAGCAACGCCCGGCCACACGCCCGCCTGCGTGTCTTTCCGGATCGGCAACGCAGTTTTCGTCGGCGATACGATGTTCATGCCCGACTATGGAACGGCGCGGGCAGATTTCCCCGGAGGTGATGCCCGCACGCTTTACCGTTCCATCCGCCGACTGCTGGCGCTCCCGCGCGAGACACGCCTTTTCATGTGCCACGACTACCTGCCCAAGGAAGGCCGCACGTCCTTCGCCTGGGAGACGACGGTGGGAGAGGAACTGGACCGCAACATCCATGTGAATGGCACGGTAAGCGAGGATGATTTCGTGGCCATGCGCACCGCCCGCGACAAGACGCTCTCTGCGCCGGCCCTGCTGCTGCCCTCCATCCAGATCAACATGCGGGCCGGAAAGCTGCCCCCCGCCGATAGCAACGGCATCCATTACATCAAGGTACCCGTGAGCCTGCCGCAGGGTGTTCCCGCGTAGCCTGCATTTGTGCCGCCAGGCAAAGCTCTCTATGAGTCGTCCGGATTTTTCATTCCGGCGGACCCATGACTCATTCTTCAAACGTGCGTGGCATCATTTACATGGTGCTGGCCGGCCTCAGCTTCGTGAGCTGCGACAGCTTCCTGAAATTGATGCTGGCCGATGTACCGCCGCTCCAATCGCTCGTCCTGCGCGGCGTGTCCGCCACGGTTTGGTGCTTTGCCCTGCTGGTGGTCATGCGCCAACTGAAGGACCTGCCGAAGCTGTTGGAATTCTGGACCTTCATGCGAACACTGGCGGAAGTGGTCGCCGTGTCGGCCTTCATTCTCGGCCTCGCCAAGGTGCCGCTGGCGGATATCACCGCCATCTATCAGGTGGCACCGCTCTTCGTGCTGGCGGGCGCCAGCCTGATGTGGGGTGAACACGTGGGGCCCGTCCGCTGGGTCTTGATCGGGCTCGGCCTCGCAGGCGCGCTTCTGGTGGCTCAACCCGGCAGCGCCAGCGCGTCGCCCTACGCCTTGCTGGGCTTTGTGACCGCTGTGGCCGCGGCCTTGCGCGATCTCCTCTCGCGCAAGGCACCCGCAGACATTCCGGGATTTGTTGTTGCCTTTGGCGTCATCATCGCCGTGATGGTGGCGTCCTTTGTCAACAACCAGCTGTTTGAGGGCTGGGCCCCGGTGCCCGCCCGAACCTGGGCCTATTCCATCGGGTCTGGCTTCTTCGTCATGCTCGGCCACTACTTCGTCTTCTCATCCTTCCGCCACGCCACGGCCCGGGCCGTTGCACCGTTCTACTACTGCTCGACATTGGCGGCTGCGGTCTATGGCGCGGTCTTCTTCGGCGAATGGCTCAACACGCTGGCGGTGGCCGGCATGGTGCTCATCATCGCCTGCGGACTTGGCGTGCTCGCCTTCGAACGCAAGAACTCTCCGATCCGTGGACCGGAGAGTTTCGAAGGGTTGTGAGGCGCCGCTGAGAGGGAACCTCACTTCATCAGCTGGCCGCGGATTTCACCGTCCGGATATTTCATCGTGTGGATGTTGAGATAGGTGCGGCCCGCCTGCAGGTCGGCCAGCTGCGCGTCAGTGATGTCCCCCGATCCTTTTGCAATATTGGCGCTGATGTCGATCATCGGCGGTGCGTTTTCACCGGCAGCGGCCGGCCCGTGAATGTGGGCAGCCGTGGCGTCACCCGTGAGATCCTTCGAGGTCACTTCCCAACTCACCTTCTTGGTATCGGTATCAACGGTGACGGTGGCCATGCCGCTGCCCTTGCTGTCGGTTGCTGGCGGTACTTCGGAAGCGGCGGTCAGATCGGCCTTGAAGGTGAGCATCTCGGCCTGAGCAAAGCTGGCACCTGCCACCATGAGGGTGGCGACGGTCAGAGCAAACAGTTTCATCGGAGTATCTCCTGTTGGGGTTCGGTTGATCAGGGTTTGGAATAGGTGATGCGCCAGATGGTGCCGTTGCCATCCTCGCTCACCAGCAGTGCACCGTCCTTTGCGACGGCAACACCCACGGGCCGGCCCCAGACCTTGTCGTCAGCCAGCACGAAGCCTGTCATGAAGTCCACATAATCGCCGGTGGGCTTGCCATCCTTGAAGGGCAGGCGAACCACCTTGTAGCCCGTCCGGCTGCCCCGGTTCCACGAGCCGTGCAGGGTGACAAACGCATCACCGCGAACTTCCGCCGGGAAGTTCTTGCCGGTGTAGAAGGCAATGCCGAGCGGCGCGGAATGCGCCTGCATCAGCACGTCCGGCACCGTGACCTTGTCCGCGAGATCGGGGCGCTTGCTGGGGGGACGGTCGTCCTCATGCTTGCCGATGTAATACCAAGGCCAGCCATAGAACGCGCCGCTCTTCACCCGCGTCGCATATTCCAGCGGCGTATCGGGACCAAGGCCATCACGCTCATTCACCACGCACCACGGCTCACCCGTGTTGGGCTGAATGGTGAGGCCTGCACAGTTGCGCAAGCCGGTGGCGAAAGTCTTCTTATCCTTGCCCATCGGATCGAAGGTGAGCACCTGCGCGCGGTCGGCTTCGGTATCCCACGTCGCCCCAAGTCCGTTCTTCTTTTCCCAGCCCTTGATACCGCCTTCTTCGAAAGGTTGCGGCGCCATGTCGAGTGCCACGTTGGAACCCGACCCGACGCTCAGGTAGAAGCGCTTGCCGTCCGGAGAGAACTGGATGTCGCGCGTCCAGTGATGCGCCGCCGGAATGTAGTCGACGATCACCTCCGGCTTTGCCGCCGTCTCCATGTCACCATCGGCATAGGGGAAGCGCACCACGCTGTTGCTGTTGGCGATATAGACATGCGTAGGCTTGGCCCCCGGCGGATAGAACGCAATGCCGTAAGGCTGGTGCAGATCTTTCACAAATACGGATGCTTTCTCCACCTTGCCGGACTTGCCCAAGCGATAGACCCGGACCTGGTTGGCCTTGCTGTCGGCCACGAACAGGTCCCCGTTCGGCGCCACCCGCAGCGCCCGCGGGTTCTCGACCTTGTCGGCGATCATTTCGGCGGAATAACCCGGTGGCAATTTGGGCTTTGCGCCATCCGGCATTGGAACCGGCTGTGCGAAGGCGGACTCCTCCGGATTGGGGGCAGCCTCCGGCATGTCCTTGGCGGTGATCTTGCGGGTGACGCCCGGAGCGTCATCCTTCCAGCTTCCGAATGCGGCCTTTCCGGTCTTGACCGTCTCGACCGCGAGGGCCGGTGCGGCCAGGGTGAGGGCAAACAACAGCGTTGCAGTACGCAGGCCCATGGCATCTCTCCGCTTGTTCAGGGAAACAATCGAGTCTCAACGCGGGCGAGTGGCGAACGTTCCACTTTGCGGTTTTCCTGCAGACCCGATGCAGTTATGAGGTGGCTCATCTGGAAAGGGAAAAAGCCACTCATGAATTTCGCCTCCGACAACGTCTACGGCGTCGATCCGCGCATAATGCAAGCCATGGTGGAGGCAAACAGCCGTTTGACCGATGTGTCGTACTGCCACGACGACGGCGCGAAGGAAGTCGACGCACGCCTTTCACGAATCTTTGATCGCGAGGTTCGGGCGTTTCTGGTGGTGAACGGGACGGGCGCCAACTCGCTCGCACTCTCCGCCATGTGCCCCACCTACGGCGGCGTCTTCTGCCACGAGATGAGCCATATCAACACGGACGAATGCAATTGCCCGGAATTGTTCATGGGGGGTGGCAAACTGATCACCATGCCGGGGGCAGGTGCCAAGCTCGCGCCTGCCGCATTTGCTGAGAAGCTCTCGCAATTCGGGCATGGCGAGCACGGCGCCAAGCCCTGTGCGCTTTCGATCACAAACACCACCGAACTCGGTACCGTATATACGCCTGCGGAGATCGCAGCCCTGTCCGCCGTTGCTGCCCCGCGCGGCATGAAGGTGCACATGGACGGCGCACGCTTTGCCAACGCGCTCGTCTCACTGGGATGCACACCCGCCGAGATGACGTGGAAGGCCGGCGTTGACGTGCTCTCGTTTGGCGGCACCAAGAACGGCGGCATGATCCTGGAGGCCGTGGTGTTTTTCGACACGGCACTCGCCGAGGATTTCCTCTACCGCCGCAAGCGCACGGGGCAACTCATCTCCAAGGGACGCTTCCTCTCCGCCCAGATGCTCGCCTATCTGCAGGACGACGTCTGGCTGGCCAACGCCCGCCGGGCCAACGGGTTGGCGCATACACTGGCCAAGGGCATGCAGGAATCGAACCGCGTCAGGCTTACCAATCCCGTCGAGGCCAACGAAGTCTTCGCTGTGATGCCGAAGCCGATGTTCGACACGCTCCAGGCCAGGGGCGCCCGCTTCTATGACTGGCCGTGGGACGGCCTGGCGCCGGACGAAATCCACTGCCGCTTCGTCACATCCTTCGCCACGCCAGAAGCCCACGTCACGGAGTTCCTCGCGATGATGCGGGCGTGCGCGTAATACGTTCCCATTCCCGTCTTGGCCGCTGAGTTGGATTTCTCCGCCATCACCCATTCGGCCAGGTGTCGCTGACCTTGTAACCGTCCGGGTACGGATCATCCGGATCGAGCAGCAGTGTCGTCTGCCCGCTGATCCAGGCGCGGCCCGTGATCTGGGGGATGATGGCCTTGTGGTTGCCCACCGTGGTCTCACCCGAGATCGTGCCGATGAATTGCGAGTCGATCACGCTCCGGCCGATGTAGGTATCACCCACCTTCATCAGGCCCTTGGCATGCAGTACCGCCATGAGGGCCGAGCAGCCCGTACCCGTGGGTGAACGGTCCAGCTTGCCGGGATTGACCACACAGGAATTGCGTGACGTCAGCACGCCGTCTTTCCGTTCCAGCGGTTCACGCATGAAGCAGAAGGCATAATGCTTCCAGTCCGGCAGGTCCGGGTGGTGGAAGGGCAGTTGCTCGTTGGCGGCCTTCACCAGCTTCCGGCCCAGCGCGGCAATGACGTGGGCGTTCTGCGGCGTGATCGAGAGGCCGAAGTCCGCCACGTCGGCCATCACGAAGCTGTCGCCGCCGAAGGCCGTATCCACCTTCACCTTGCCCACGCCTTCAACCTCCAGCGTCGCCTCCAGGTGCGGCGCGAAGGAGGGCACGTTGGTGAGCGTGATGCTCTCGGCCTTGCCGTTGCGGCACGAGGCGGACACTTCGATCAGTCCGGCAGGCGCTTCCAGTGTGAGGTGCGTCAACGGCTCCAGCATGGGAATGATGCCTGCATCCAGCAGCACGGTCGCCACGCAGATGCAGTTCGATCCCGACATGGGCGGCGTGTCTTCCGGCTCCATGATGATGAAGCCCATCTGCGCCTTGGGATTTTTGGGCGGCACCAGCATGTTCACATGACGGAACACGCCGCCGCGCGGCTCGTTCAGCACGAAAGCCCGGAGCTTTCCGTCATTGGCAATGTAACGGGACTGCTCCCACACCGTATTACCGGGAGGAGGGGCCACGCCCCCCACGATCACATCACCGACCTCGCCTTCGGCATGGCAATTGATGATGTGGATGGATTTCGTGGAGCGCATGTCATTCCCCCGTCAGGCCGTGCAGAGGGTCAGAGATCCCCCACGACGCATTTCTTTGCCAGCGCCTTATACTGCTTCACGGAGAAATCAACCGGGTTGCCGCCGTGGGACGGGTCGCGGCGGGCCATTTCCGCCACCGTGTCCAGCTGCTTCGTGTCGATGCCGATATCCGCCAGCGTGTGGGGAATGCCGCATTCCTTGCGGAGTGCCAGCACCCACTTCATGAAACCGTTGAAACCGCCCTTGATGCCCAGATAGGCCGCGGCGCGTTCGATCTTCGCCTCCACCTTCTTGCGGTTGGCTTTCAGCACATACGGCATGATTATGCCATTCAGCGTGCCGTGATGGGCATTGTAGAGGCCGCCGAACGGGTGGGACAGCGAATGGATCGCCCCCAGGCCCTTCTGGAAAGCCGTGGCGCCCATCGACGACGCCACCAGCATGTTGCCGCGCGCATCCAGGTCCTTGCCCTTCTTCACGGCCTTGGCGAGGTTCTCCTTCACGAGCCGCATGCCTTCGATGGCAATGCCTTCCGCTGCCGGATGATAGAACGGCGAACACAGGGCTTCGAGACAATGGGCGAAAGCATCGAAACCCGTCGCGGCCGTCAGCTTCGCCGGAAGCCCGACCGTCAGTTCCGGGTCGAGTACGGCAAATCTTGGCATCACGCCCGGGTGGAAGATGATCTTCTTCTCGTGTGTCTTGGTGTTGGTGATGACGGCGGCGCGGCCCACTTCGGAACCGGTGCCCGCCGTTGTCGGAATGCAGATGTTGGGCGCGATCGTGCTGGCATCGGCGCGCGTCCACCAGTCATCCACGTCTTCCAGGTCGAAGATCGAGACTTTCTGCGAATGCATCAGCGCGATCATCTTGCCCGTGTCGAGTGCCGAGCCCCCGCCAAAGCAGATCACGCCGTCATGGCCGCCGTCGCGATAGACCTTGCAGCCGTCGAGCACGTTGGCTTCCGTCGGGTTCGGAACCACGTCGGAAAACATGGCGCGGCCCAGGCCCGACTTCTCGAGGTTGGCGAGGATGTCCTTCACCATGTCCGTGCCGGCAAGGCCCCTGTCGGTCACGAACAGCGGCTTCTTCATGCCGGCTTCGGTGCAGAACTGCGGAAGGTCCTTCACCCGGCCATTGCCGAAGCGCATCGGATTGGGAAAGTTGAAATTGCGATTGGGGATCATGTCTTCGTCCTCAGGTGGAAGCTCTTGGGTCGGGTGAGCATGTCATAGCCCACGGTGGAAAGGGTGGCGCCGCGGCCCGTGTCCTTGACGCCGGTCCAGGCCAGCGCGGGATCGAGATAATCGCAGCGGTTCATGAAAACGGTGCCGGTTTCAATCCGCGCACCGATGGATTTGGCAGCGGAGACGTCCTCCGTCCACAGCGCGGCGGTGAGGCCGTAGGGACTGTCGTTCATCAGCGTCACGGCCTCATCGTCCGATGACACCTTCATGATGCCGACGACAGGGCCGAAGCTTTCATCCCGCATCACGCTCATCTGGTGATTGACGCCCGTGAGCACTTGCGGCGCCATGTAGGGCGTGCCCTTCTTGTCCTTGGGGAAGAGGGCGGGATCGATATGAGCCTTTGCGCCCGCGCGCACCGCACCTGCCACCTGCTTGCGGACGAAGGCCGCGGCATCGGCCTTGATCATGGGACCAAGCGTCGTGGACTCTTCCAGCGGATTGCCGAGGACGTATGTCTTAGTGAGATCGATGAAACCGTCGATGAACGGCTTCCACAAATCCTTGTGCACGTAGATGCGCTCGATGCCGCAGCAACTCTGCCCGGAATTGAAGAAGGAACCATCCACCAGGTTTTCAACCGCATGGGCGAGATTGGCATCGGCCCGCACATAGGCCGGGTCCTTTCCGCCAAGTTCCAGGCCGACATGCAGAAAACGCCCAGCCGCAGCCCGTTCGATCACCCGGCCACCTTCCACGGACCCGGTGAAGCAGACCATGTTCACCAGTCCGGAAGAGAGGATTTGCCCCGTCTGCTCATGGTTCAGCACGAGATGCTGGAACACGCCCTTCGGCAGTCCCGCTTTCTCGAAGGCCTTCTGGAAACGCTCCGCCACCAGAAGCGTATGGCTGGCGTGTTTCAGCACCACGCTGTTCCCGGCCATCAGGGCCGGGATCACGGAGTTGACCGTGGTGAGATAGGGATAGTTCCACGGCGCAATGGTGAACACCACGCCGACGGGTTCGCGCGTCATGAAACGCTCGAATCCATCTTTGGGAGCAGGCGTAAGGTTGGCCAGGGCCTGCGGTGCGATGGCGATCATGTGCCGTGCGCGCTCCTCGAAACCGCGCAATTCGCCCGCGCCGTAGCGCACGGGCCGGCCCATGGACCACGCCAGTTCGGGGATGATCTCATCCTTCATCGCCAGCATGGCATCGACAGCCTTGCCGCAATAGGCGGCACGCTCCGCCACGGTCAGCGCTGCCCAGTCCTTCTGGGCGGCACGGGCAGCGGCAAAGGTTGCCGCCACCTGCTTCTTCGATGCCACGGTCCGCTTGGCGACGACGCTGCCGTCCACCGGTGAGACGGATGAAATGCTGTCGGCCATGGTCAGTAGTTCTCGAAGCCGCGGCGCACTTCCCAGTCGGTCACGCGCCGGTCGTATTCAAACTGCTCCCACTTGGCGGTGTGGACGTAATGGTCCACCACGTCATCGCCCAATGCCTTGCGCAACAGCTTCGAGCCGTCGAGCATCTCCGTCGCCTCGCGCAACGTTTTGGGGATTTCACGGAGCTTCTTGGACTTGTCGTAGGCGTCACCAGCGAAGGCCGGTTCCAGCTTCATCTTGTTCTCGATGCCATCAAGACCCGCCGCGAGCAGTGCGGCGAAGGCGAGGTAGGGGTTGAGGTCGGCACCGCCCACACGGCACTCTACGCGGATTGCCTTTGTGTCGACGCCGCAGATGCGATAGCCCGCCGTGCGGTTGTCGAAACTCCACACCGCGCGTGTGGGAGCGAAGGTGCCCGCCATGTAGCGCTTGTAGGAGTTGATGAAGGGCGCGAGGAAATAGGTGATCTCGCCCGCATGGGTGAGTTGCCCTGCGAGATACTGCTCCATCATCGCCGACATGCCGTGGTTGCCCGCCTTGTCATGAAACAGCGGTGTCTTGCCATCGGCCGTCCACAGCGATTGATGGACGTGGGAAGAACTGCCAGCCCAGCTGTAGTTCGGTTTCGCCATGAACGTCAGCGACTGGCCCATCACCTGCGCGATTTCCTTGCACGCATGTTTCAGGAACACATGCGTATCCGCCATGGGCAGGACAGCATCATACTTGACGTTGATCTCTTCCTGTCCGGCCCAGGCCTCGCCCTTGGAGTTCTCCACCGTCACGCCCGCGCCATAGAGGCCGTTGCGGATGGCCCGCATCAGGTTCTCGTCCTTGGTGGTCTGCAGGAGGTTGTAGTCCTCGTTGAGGTGGGACGGCGTCGACAGCGTACGGTAACCGCCGTTGTAGGCGTCCTTGAAACTCTGGTCGAAAACATAGAATTCCAGTTCGGACGCGAAATACGCCTTCATCTTCATGTCCGCGAGACGCGCCATCTGCTTCTTCAGGATGCTGCGCGGCGCATACGGCACCAGTTCATGCGTGTGATGATCGAGAAGGTCCGACAGCAACAGCGCCGTCTTCGGCAGCCACGGACACAGGCGGATCGTATCCAGGTCCGGCTTGATCACGTAGTCGCCGTAACCCTTTTCCCACGACGCCGATTTGTAGCCGGGCACCGGCTCCATATCCACGTCCACGGCGAGGAGATAGTTGCAGCCGTGCGTTTCCTCATAGGCGCCGTCGACGAAGTAGTTCGCCTCGAAACGCTTGCCCATCAGGCGGCCCTGCATGTCTGGGAAGCTGGCGATGACGGTGTCGATATTGCCCGCCTTCACCTCTTTTTTCAGCTGCTCGAAGCTCAGCTTTCCGTTGGCCATGATGTTTCCTCCATGTTGTCCTGTTTAATTCCGGACTTTCGGTTGCGCGAGTTTGACGGCGGCCTGCGCCAGCGGCACCACAAGATAGTTCGCCCAGGCGTTCTGCCCGGCGTGGTCGCTGATGAGGTCGTTGCGGATTTCGATCATGACGTGATGAAGCCCGCGGGGTGCCGCATGCAGGTTGAGAAGATGCAGCACGCCGTCCTTGGGGCCATAGGGCTCGTTGAGCCGCGCCTTGTCGGGCGGAAACACCTTGATGAGGAAATTGGCCAGCGCCGCATCGCGGTCAAAGAGGAAGCCCACGTCGAGGTCGCGGGTCTTGCCCTTGTAGACGGACGTGAAGGAATGGAGGGATACCACAAGCGTCTGGCGGCGCTCCACGGCGCGCTGGTCGAGCAGGCCTTCGAGCGTGGCGTGGAAGGGCCGCGCAATCTCGCGCGTGCGCGCCAGCCGGGCTGAAGGCGTGAGGTTGCGGTTACCGGGAATGTCGAAAACCTCGCTCACATCCGGGTAGGCACCATCGGACTCTGGCGGGCGGTTGCAATCATAGACAAGGCGTGAATAGCGCTGCAGCACCAGCGGCGCATCAAGGAGCCGCGACAGGATACGCGCTGTCCCCTCCGCCCCGATGTCCCAGGCGATGTGACGTTGCAGGTCGGCATCGGGCAGGCCAAGAGTCCCCAGGGAAAGCGGCATGCGGTTCGAGGCATGTTCGCAGACCAGCACATAGGGTGAGCTGCCGCCCGCATTGATGACCTCCGCCGGATGCGGTTCGCCGTCCTGGATAATCCTGATCATTCACCTTCCCGCTTTGTAACGATCATTTCAGATGGACTTTGGCTTGTCAAATTCGTTACAAACTCCGTCATGGCCCGGGCGAAATCATCAACCATTGCAGAGCAGCTGAACGGCGGCCGCCTTCGCCTCACGGCCGCAGACCGCAAGCTGTCCTCGGCCCTGATGGCAGATTACCCCGTGGCGGGCCTTGCCAGCATTTCGGATTTCGCCCGCGTGGCAGGGGTGAGCACGCCATCGGTATTGCGGTTTGCAAAGAAGCTTGGCTTCACCGGCTTTCCCGCCTTTCAGCAAGCGCTGCGGGGCGAGGTTTCGGCCCAGTTGCAGAACCCCATTGAGAAGCCGGAGCAGTGGTCTTCCAAAGCGCCGCGCGGCCACATCCTGAACACCTTGGCCAGTGCCGCCATGGAAAACCTCGGCAACAGCCTCCGCCACATTGATCACCACACTTTCGATGACGTCTGCCGCCTCATCAGCGACCGCCAGCGCACGGTTCACATTGTTGGTGGCCGCATCACCGGCCACCTGGCGGGATATCTCCACACCCACCTGCAGATGGCGCGGGCAGGGGTACGCCTGGTGCCCGGTCCCGCCAGCCACTGGCCCCAACACCTGCTCGACATGGGCGAGGAAGACGTTCTCGTGGTCTTTGATGTTCGCCGTTATGACGCGCGCGTGCAGGAGTTTGCCGCTTCCGCAAGACAGCGCGGGGCCAGGATCGTGCTCATTACAGACCAGTGGATGAGCCCCGTGTCGCGCCTCGCCTCACAAACGCTGGCGCTCCGGATGGATGTTCCGTCCGGTTGGGATTCAAACGTCGTGACCATGTTCGTGGCGGAGGCGATCGTTGCCGCCGTCGTGAACCAGAACTGGAAAGCGACGCGGGAGCGCATCCGTGAGATCGACTTGTATTTTGAAGGCGGGCGGCGCGGACGCTGATGGCTGAACAGTTTGACTATATCATCGTGGGATCGGGCTCGGCGGGCTCAGTGATGGCCTATCGCCTGTCGGAAGCCGGCCACAGCGTGCTTGTGCTGGAGTACGGCGGCACAGACCGCGGTCCGTTGATCCAGATGCCATCGGCGCTCTCGATCCCCATGAACATGAAACGCTATAACTGGGGCTTCGAGACGGAACCGGAGCCGCACCTCGACAACCGCAAGCTCGCAACGCCGCGCGGCAAGGTGGTAGGCGGTTCATCTTCCATCAACGGCATGGTCTATGTGCGCGGCCACGCCAAGGACTTCGATACCTGGGAGGAGATGGGCGCCAAGGGTTGGGCTTTCCGCAATGTGCAGCCTTATTTCAAGCGCATGGAGAACGCCCACGGCGGCGAGGATGGCTGGCGTGGCACCAGCGGCCCCATGCACATGAAGCGCGGCTCGCGTCTCAACCCGCTCTACCAGGCCTTCATCGATGCCGGGAAGCAAGCAGGTTATCCCGTGACCGAAGATTACAACGGCCACCAGCAGGAAGGCTTCGGCCCCATGGAAATGACCGTGCACAACGGCTTCCGCTGGTCCGCCGCAAATGCCTATCTGCGCCCCGCCCGCGCCACCAAGCGCGTCAAGCTCGTCACATACGCCTATGCCGAACGCATCATCCTCGAAGGCCGCAAGGCCGTTGGAGTTTCCTACCGCCGGGGCGAAACCTTGCATGAGGCCCGCGCCAACCGCGAAGTGGTGATTGCGGCCTCCAGCATCAATTCCCCGAAGCTGCTGCAGCACTCAGGCATCGGGCCCGCCCAGGTGCTCAAGGACGCCGGCATTCGTGTGGTGCACAATCTGCCTGGCGTCGGCGAGAACCTGCACGATCATCTGGAAGTCTATTTCCAGGTGAAGTGCAAGCAACCCATCACGCTCAACGGCAAGCTCAACGTCTTGTCGAAGGGCATGATTGGCGCGGAATGGTTGATGTTCCAATCGGGCCTCGGGTCCACCAACCATTTCGAATCCTGCGGCTTCATCCGCTCACGCGCCGGTATCGAATACCCCGACATCCAGTACCACTTCCTGCCTGCCGCCATGCGCTATGATGGCCGCGCCGCGTTTTCGGGCCACGGCTTCCAGGTGCATGTCGGCCCCATGCGCACCAAGTCCCGCGGCTTCATCCGCGTGCGCAGCGCTGACTCGCGCGAAAACCCGCGCATCCTCTTCAACTACATGTCCCACCCGGATGACTGGACCGAATTCCGGGCCTGCGTGCGCCTCACCCGCGAGGTCATGCAGCAGAAGGCCCTGGAGCCATTTCGCGCCGAGGAAATCCAGCCGGGTCCGAAGGTCGAGACCGACGACGAGATCGACGCCTTCATCCGCCAGCACTGCGAGAGCGCCTACCATCCCACGGGCACCTGCAAGATGGGTTCCGCCGACGACCCGATGGCGGTTGTGGATCCAACCTGCCGCGTCATCGGCATCGACAACTTGCGTGTGGCGGATTCCTCCATCATGCCGCAAGTGACCAACGGAAACCTGAATGGCCCGACACTGATGATCGGGGAGAAGGCCTCCGATCACATCCTTGGCCGCGAGCCTCTGCCGCCATCCAACCTCGAGCCCTGGATCAATCCGCGCTGGCAGACCAGTCAGCGTTAGCCCAAAAAGAAATGGCGGAACCGTTTCCGGTCCCGCCATACCCCCAGTTCTGTCGGAACGTTAGCCGTTGCACTCCGCGTGCTCGGCTGTGTCGTGGGCGCTGTCGCATCCCGAATTCGTCGAGGAACCCGAATCGTCGTCGCTGTCATCATCGCTGCCCGAGGCACCGCCATGATCATCGTTCGCATCATGACCCGCGCCATCGTCGGAGCCGTTGCGGGCAAGCTGCACGTCGTGGGCCGGTCCCGCGGTGAAGGCAGCGGGGTGGGGATCGATCAGTGCAGATGCAGCGGCAACGCCGCTCCACAGGGCGAAGAGGGCGGCAGAGGCGAGAAGGATCTTTTTCATGGTGTGTCTCCGGTTGGTTCCAGTTTTCCGTGCCGTCGAACCAACATGTGCCTGAGACAGCCTGACGCAGGACTGGCAGATGGCGTCAGCGATCTGTCAGCGAAGCGAAGCCGGCACCGGTGCCCCGGTTTGCTATTTTTCCGGCCCGCTCCTACATGATCTGCGCAAAAGGACGTTTGAAATGGCAGAGATTCCGGTTTGGCACGGCACCACCATCCTCACGGTGCGGAAGGGTGGGCACGTCGTGATTGCGGGCGACGGGCAGGTGAGTCTCGGACAGACCATCATCAAGGGCAACGCCCGCAAAGTGCGCCCCCTCGGAACGGGGCAGGTGATCGCCGGATTCGCGGGCGCCACCGCTGATGCCATGACGCTGTTCGAACGACTCGAAGGCAAGCTGGAACAGTTTCCGAGCCAACTGACCCGCGCCTGCGTGGAGATGGCCAAGGACTGGCGCACCGATCGCTACCTCCGCCGTCTCGAAGCCATGATGATCGTCGCCGACTCCAAGGTCTCCCTGGTGCTCACCGGCACTGGCGATGTGCTGGAACCGGAGAACGGCGTGACTGCCATCGGTTCGGGGGGCAACTATGCGCTGGCCGCCGCCCGCGCCCTCATGGACACCGACATGGACGCCGAAGCCATTGCCCGCAAGGCCATGAAGATCGCGGCCGAGATTTGCGTTTACACCAACAGCAACCTGACCGTTGAAAAGCTCGAAGCCACCAAATGATAGCCCCAAAGATGTCCGGAGACGATCTCGCCCGCGCCGTTGCGGCGGGCGTCATTGATCAGGCAGCCGCCGACCGCCTGCAAGACTTTCTCGCCGCTGGAGCACCGGAGGCGGGCGACAGCGAAGATGAACACCTCCGCCTGGTCTCAGGCTTCGGCGACATCTTCGTCGCCATCGGACTTGTGCTGTTCCTCGGCGCCTTGGCTTTCCTCACCCTGAGCGACACGCTGCTTTTGCCGTCACTGGCCGTTGCCGTTGCGGCCTGGGGTCTTGCCGAACTCTTCACCCGCATGCGCCGTCAGGCGCTACCCAGCATCCTGCTGCTGATTGCCTTCGCTGGTGCCGTTTTCGTCGGCACGGTGAAGCTGCTGGATGGGACCGGTTCCGTCGCCGTCTCCAGTGGCTTCGGCGATGCCATGACCATGGCAGGCGGAGGGCTTGTCACCTCCCTTGCCGTTGCGCTCCACTGGTGGCGTTTCCGGGTGCCGGTGACAGTCGCCGCTGGCTGTGCTGCCGCGACCGCACTTGTGGTCGGCCTCGTTTCGAGCATCTTTCCCGACATCGTCACAGGCCTTGCCGGGTTGATCTTCCTCCCCATCGGCCTCGTGGTCTTCGCCCTCGCCATGCACTTCGATACCTCCGACCGCTACCGCCGCAGCCGCAACACCGACATCGCCTTCTGGCTCCATGCGCTTGCGGCGCCCATGATCGTTCATCCCGTGATGCAGAACATCATGCAAGGCGATACGGCGGGTCCCGTGGCGGCCGTGTTGACGTTTGCGGTCTTCGCGCTTCTCAGTCTCGTTGCCCTCACCGTGGACCGCCGCGCCCTGCTGGTGTCCTCGCTCATCTACCTGGGCTACGCCATCTACTCCATGCTGCGCTCCGGCGATGCCGTGCCCTCGACATCGGTCGTCGTGCTGCTGGTCGGTGCCGTGGTCCTTGGCCTGTCGCTCGCCTGGAGGCCGCTGCGGGCGGCGCTGCTCAAGGCGCTCCCCGCCGGGATTGCAGCGCGCGTGCCTCCACCCCATCTCTCCAATGCCAAATCCGGCTGAACCGAAGTCCTCACATGACCAATTTCTCACCCCGCGAAATCGTTTCTGAACTCGACCGCTACATCATCGGCCAGCACGAGGCGAAGCGCGCTGTTGCCATTGCTCTCCGCAACCGCTGGCGCCGGCAGCAACTCTCCGGGCAGATGCGCGAGGAGGTGAGCCCCAAGAACATCCTGATGATCGGCCCCACGGGCGTGGGCAAGACCGAGATCGCCCGCCGCCTTGCGCGCCTTGCCAATGCGCCCTTCATCAAGGTCGAAGCGACGAAATTCACCGAGGTGGGTTACGTGGGCCGTGACGTGGACCAGATGATCCGCGATCTCCTCGAAGCCGGCATCGGCATGGTCAAGGCTGCCCGCCGCAAGGACGTGGAGGCCCAGGCCCACATCAATGCAGAAACGCGCGTGCTTGATGCGTTGGTCGGCGTCAATGCCAGCGAGTCCACCCGCGAGTCTTTCCGCAAGAAACTCCGTGCCGACCAGTTGAACGACAAGGAGATCGACATCCAGGTGGCGGATACGGGTGGCGTCCCGAGCTTCGATATTCCCGGCATGCCCGGTGGCTCCGCTTCAGTCATCAACCTGGGCGACATCATGGGCAAGGCCTTTGGCCAGCGGACGAGGACGCGGCGCATGAGCGTGTCGGATGCCCACGACGTGCTTCTTGCCGAGGAAAGCGACAAGCTGCTGGACCAGGAAAAGATCATCGCCGAGGCGATCGATGTGGTGGAGAACAACGGCATCGTGTTTCTCGATGAGGTGGACAAGATCTGCGCCCGCAGCGAACGGGGAGGGGCCGACGTCTCCCGCGAGGGCGTGCAGCGCGACCTGCTGCCGCTCATCGAGGGCACCACGGTCTCCACCAAGCATGGCCCGGTGAAGACGGATCACATCCTCTTCATCGCCTCGGGTGCCTTCCACATCGCCAAGCCCTCCGACCTCCTTCCCGAGCTGCAGGGCCGGCTTCCCATCCGGGTGGAGTTGAAGGCCCTCACGCAGGACGATTTTCGCCGCATCCTCACCGAACCGGAGGCCTCGCTCATCAAGCAGTACACGGCACTTCTCCTCACCGAAGGCGTGACGCTCGACGTGACCGAAGACGGCGTGGCTGCACTCGCCAGCATCGCAGCCGACATCAACGCATCGGTGGAAAATATCGGCGCCCGGCGCCTGCAGACCGTGATGGAACGCGTGCTCGATGACATCAGCTTCACGGCGCCGGACCGCTCCGGCCAGACCATCGTGATTGATGCAGGCTTCGTGGAAAAGAACCTCGGCAACCTGGCCCGGAACGCCGACCTCTCGAAGTTCATCCTTTAACGCTGTTATCGCGCCAGCGATTCACCTTGTCGATTCAGCTTAACCGTTGAGCATAGGTCACGGTTAAGCTGGATTTGCGCGCGCCAACTCCATACAGTTTTATTCAATGCTTTTGGATCTCCGGCGCTCTCCAACCCGCCGGGAATTCGCGCAAGAGGAGCAGGGCGCGGCTGCACCCGCCCCAATGCTCCTCATGCACCATCCGGCAGCTTTGCTGCACGCAATGACCCCGGAATCAGGCCCGCCGCATCTCCTGATTCCATGGGTCCGCCGGTCCGGGCCCCGAATTGAGTGGCCTCCTCGATTCCAAATGAGTCCGGACCGGCACCTTTTCCCCAAATGGAAAAACGCCGTCAAGCAAGGCTTGGCGGCGTTTCGCGTTCTTTCAGGAACGGAAATTACTTGATCTTGGTTTCCTTGAATTCCACGTGCTTGCGGGCAACGGGATCGTACTTCTTCATCGACATCTTGTCGGTCTTGGTACGGGAATTCTTCTTGGTCACGTAGAAGTAACCGGTGTCGGCCGTGGAAGCCAACTTGATCTTGATAACGGTGCCCTTGGCCATAATTCTCTCCGAAAGCGGGATTTGGGCCGCATAGACCTCAATTGCCCGGGGAAGTCAAGGTGCGGGCGAAAGGCCGTCTTCCGCGGCACTTGTATCGTCCGCGAAGCCGTGCATCCGGAAGGCCCATTGCAGACCGATCACCACGCCCTTGATGCGGGGCAGCAGCCACAGCGAGAGGAAAGTGGTCAGTGGCAGCCACAGGATGAAATGAATCCACAAATCCGGATGCCACATCTTCTCCACGAACAGCATCAGCGGAATGATGATGTGCCCGACCACGAAGATCGTGAGGTAGGGCGGAGCATCGTCGGCGCGCTGGTGGTGCAATTCCAGTCCGCACACGCTGCAGGCGGGCGCAACGGAGAGATAGCCGGAAAACAGCTTGCCCTGTCCGCAAGCCGGGCAGCAGCGGCGGAAACCGCGTAGCACAGCAGTCTTCCAGGGTCGGGGTGTGGGGAAAGCAGGCGTATCCATGGTACGGAAAAATGGCGTGTCCTGCATTGATCCGCAAACACGCGATGGGCCGCAGCGGCAATCTGACACAATGTCAGGTTTGATCACCTTACCTGCGGCGCGGACGATCTGGCCGCCGCACCCGATGCCCCCCGACCCGCGCCGGCTTTGCGCCGCGCTTCCCGTCCGAAGCCATGTCGAACTTGAGGCCACCCTTGACGGGGGCAACCTCCGTCAGTTTCACCTCCACCACATCGCCCAGCTGGAAGGTCTCGCCCGTATCACTGGAAACGAGCGCGTGGCGCACATCGTCCAGCACGAAGTATCCACGTCCGAGCGTAGAGACAGGCACAAAGCCGTCCGCGCCGGTGTCGGCCAGCGTCACGAACAGTCCCGCACCGACCACGCCGCTGATCCGCGCCTTGAACTGCGCCCCCAGCTTGCCCGCGAGATGTCCAGCCACCATGCGGTCCACCGTCTCGCGCTCGGCCATCATGGAGCGGCGTTCGGCGGCGGAAATGAGGTCGGCCGTTTCGGCGAGGCTGGCAATGTCCTGCCCCGAAAGTCCATCCGGCCCGAGCTTGCAGGCGGTGATGAGGGCGCGGTGCACGATCAGGTCGGCATAGCGCCGGATGGGAGAGGTGAAATGGGCATAGTCCGCCAGTGACAGGCCGAAGTGCCCTGCATTCTCGTGCCGGTACTGCGCCTGCGACTGCGACCGCAAGACGACCTCATGCACCAGCCGTTCATGCGGCGTGTCCTTCGCCTGCTGCAGGATGCGGTTGAAATGCTTGGAGCGCACCACCTGCCCAAGGGCGAAGGGAATGTTCACCGTCTTCAGGAAGTCCGTCAGTGTCCGCAGTTTATCCTGCGACGGTTCCTCGTGCACGCGGAACAGGAGCGGCGTGCGCCGCTTCTTCAGTTCCTCGGCGGCGGCCACATTGGCCTGGATCATGAATTCCTCGATCAGCCGGTGCGCATCCAGCCGCTCCGGCACCACGATCCGGTCGATGTTGCCCGCCTTGTCCAGAATGATCTTGCGTTCCGGCAGGTCGAGTTCCAGCGGGCCCCGCTGGTCACGCGCGGCGGAGAGCACGGCATAGGCCGCCCACAACGGACGCAACGCGCCCTCCAGCATTGCATTGGCCTTGGCATTGCCGCGCCCGTCAATCGCGGCCTGTGCATCTTCATATGCGAGCTTGGCCGCAGAGCGCATGATGGCGCGGGTGAAGCGGTGCGAGCGCTTCTTGCCCTTGGCATCGAAAACCATGTGGCAGGCAAGCGCCGGGCGGTCTTCGCCCTCGCGCAATGAACAGAGGTCGTTGGAAATCCTCTCCGGCAGCATGGGCACCACGCGGTCGGGGAAATAGGTGGAGTTGCCGCGCCGCCGTGCCTCGCGGTCCAGCGCTGTCTGCGGCCGCACATAGGCCGAGACATCGGCAATGGCGACGATCACCCTGTAGCCGCCCGGATTGTCCGCAGCGTCATCTGGAGCAGCCCACACCGCATCGTCGTGGTCGCGGGCGTCAACGGGATCGATGGTGAGCAGCGGGATCGCCCGCAGGTCCTCCCGTCCCTCGATGCTGAAGGGACGAAGTTGCGTCACCTCGTCCAGCACCGCTTGCGGGAACTGGTCCGGAATGCCGTGGCCGTGAATGGCGATGAGAGAGGTGTTGCGCGGGTCAAGCGCATTGCCGAGCCGCGCCCGCACCCGAGCCTGCGGAAGGCCCCGGGCAGCAGGCTTCGTCACCTCGGCAGACACAAGCTCGCCATCCTCCGCCCCGCCATCTTCGCCGTGCGGCACGTGATAATCGTAGCGATCCTTCTTGCCTGACGGAATGATGCGCCCGTGCGCACCCGGTCCGGCGCGGTAGATGCCGACAACACGCAGCGCTTCGCGTGACAGGGGCCGCATGACCTCCGCCTGATAGGCATGGCCGAGAATGGATTTCTTGCCGGCGGGCAGGGCCTCGATGCGGGCCAGCACACGGTCGCCTACACCGGGCGCCGGCTGTCCGGCGCGCCGGTTTTCGCCCACGAGAATGGTCGGCGGATCGCCATTCGCGGCGTTCCATTCCACTGGTGTCGCATAGGCGTGGCCTTCATCATCGACGGCTGTGATCTCGATCACGGTGACGGGCGGCAGGCTGCCCGTGCCGGAGATACGCTTGCCCCGCTTGTCGAGCTTGCCCTTCTGCTCCAGGTCCTTGAGCAGCGCCTTGAGGCCGATCTTGGCGGTGCCCGAAAGCCCGAAGGCCCGGGCAATGTCACGCTTGCCGACAACGCCGGGCGACGTGGCGATGAATTCGAGCAGGTCCGCCTCGGAAGGCAAGCCCTGGTGCGCGGCGAGCTTGCGCGTCTTTTGCGGGCTGGGGCGCTTGCTCGTCACGCCGCGGGTGCAACCTTCTTGGCCGGAACCTTCCGTGCGGCTGGCTTCTTCGCCGCTGCCTTGGTGGCCGCAGGCTTTGATGGTTTCTTGGCAGCCTTCTTGGCCGCCTTTTTCGCCGGAGGCTTGACGCCGGTCTGTTCGGCACGCGCCGCGAGCAGGGCAACAGCCTCGTCCATGGTCAACTCTTCCGGGGCCTTGTCCTTCGGCAGCGTGGCGTTGAGCTTGCCGTATTTGACGTAAGCACCATAGCGACCGCCCATGATTTCCACGTTGCCGCCGCCCGCCGGATGGGCACCAAGATTCTTGATGGCGCCGGGCCGCGCCCGGTTCGATGGCCCGCGCGACCGCTTCTCGTGCAGCAGGTCCACCGCACGGTTGAGACCGATCGTGTAGACGTCATCATCCTTCAGGTTGGCGTACACTCCGTCATGCAGGAGGTAGGGGCCAAAGCGGCCGACATTGGCGACGATGGGCGTCTTGGTCTCGGGATGCAGGCCCACCTCGCGCGGCAGCGAGAGATAGCGCATCGCTTCTTCAAACGTCACCGAGGCGGGGTCCTTGCCCTTGGGGATGGAGGCGCGCCGGGGCTTTTCGCCGTCCTCGACCGCTTCACCAAGCTGGATATAAGGGCCGAAGCGCCCGATGCGCCGCGTCACTGCAGCGCCCGTTTCGGGATCGGTGCCGAGCGGGATGCCTTCCGCCGGAACAAAATCGGTGACGCCATCAACCGGCACCGACATCTGACGCGTATACTTGCACTCGGGATAATTCGTGCAGCCGACGAAGGTGCCATATTTTGACAGCTTCAGAGACAATTGCCCCGTGCCACACACCGGACAGGCGCGCGCATCCCCGCCTTCCGCCTTCTCGGGGAAGATGTGCGGCGCAAGCAGATCATTCAGTGCATCGATGACTTCCGAGACGCGCAAGTCTTTCACGTCTCCGATGGAAGCCATGAACTTCGTCCAGAAATCGCGCAGCACGTCCTTGTACTGGCGGTCGCCGGCCGACACCTGGTCGAGCTGCTCTTCGAGATCGGCCGTGAAGTCATACTCCACGTAACGCATGAAGAAGGACTCGAGGAACGCCGTGACGATGCGGCCCTTGTCTTCTGGGATGAGGCGCTTCTTGTCGAGGCGAACATAACCACGGTCGCGCAGCGTCGACATGATGCTGACGTAGGTCGAGGGACGGCCAATACCCAGCTCTTCGAGCTTCTTCGTCAGCGATGCTTCCGAATAGCGCGGCGGCGGTTCAGTGAAGTGCTGGTTGGCGGCGATGTCCTTGACGCCGATGCGGTCGCCCTTGGCCATGGCCGGCAGGCGGCGCGAGTCTTCGTCCTCACCGTCATCGAGGTCTTCATTGTAGATGCGCAGGAAGCCGTCGAACTTCACGACCGAGCCCGTGGCGCGGAAATTGTAGTGCTTGCCGTCAGTGCCCTGCGTGCCGATGTCGGCAGTGGTGCGCTCCAGTTCAGCGCTCTCCATCTGGCTGGCAATCGTGCGCTTCCAGATCAGGTCGTAGAGCGCGAACTGTTCTGGCTCCAGCACCTTGCGGACCATGTCGGGCGTGCGCGTCGGGTCGGTCGGGCGAATGGCTTCGTGCGCTTCCTGCGCGTTCTTCGCCTTGGTGGTGTACTTGCGCGGAACCGAGGGAAGGTAAGGCTCGCCGAATTGTTTCAGGATGGCATTGCGCGCCGCCGCAATCGCTTCAGGCGCCATGTCGGCACCATCGGTACGCATGTAGGTGATAAGACCCACCGTCTCGCCTTTGAGATCAACGCCTTCATACAGGCGCTGGGCGATCTGCATGGTACGAGATGCCGAGAAACCGAGCTTGCGCGAGGCTTCCTGTTGCAGCGTCGAAGTGCGGAACGGCGGGAAGGGGTGGCGCTTTGCCGGCTTGCTCTCGACAAGGTCAACAGCAAACGGCTGGCCCTTCACGGCCGCCAGAATCTCATTGGCGGTATCTCCCGTGCCGAGCGACAACTTCTCCAACCGCTTGCCGTCAATCGCGGACAGCGCGGCCTCGAACGTTGCGCCCTGCGGCGTGACGAAGGTGCCGTCGATCGACCAGTATTCCTGGGCGCGGAAGGCCTCGATTTCCAATTCGCGGTCACAGACGAGGCGCAGCGCCACCGACTGCACACGTCCCGCCGAACGTGCCCCCGGCAGTTTGCGCCACAGCACCGGCGAGAGCGTGAAGCCCACGAGATAATCCAGTGCGCGGCGCGCGAGATAGGCGTCGACCAGCGCCAT
Organism: Hyphomicrobiales bacterium; assembly: GCA_016710435.1. NCBI lineage: Bacteria > Pseudomonadati > Pseudomonadota > Alphaproteobacteria > Hyphomicrobiales > Hyphomicrobiales bacterium. The sequence goes on from JADJVV010000001.1 coordinate 3,026,509, forward strand.
GTCGACATCGCGCGGATTGGCAATGGCATCCTGCACCGCAGACTTGGTGATGGCGTTGAAGGCCACGCGCTGCACCTGCTTGCCCTTGAGCGCGCCCTTCTTGTTCAGTACCTCCAGAAGGTGCCAGGAGATGGCTTCGCCCTCGCGATCAGGGTCGGTTGCGAGGACGAGGCGGTCATGGTCCTTGAGCGCGACGACGATGTCCGACACCCGCTTGGCGGCCTTGCCGTCCACTTCCCACGACATGGCGAAATCCTCGTCAGGACGCACCGAGCCATCCTTCGGCGGCAAATCCCGGATATGACCATACGAGGCCAAGACCTTGTAATCTTTGCCCAAATACTTGTTTATGGTCTTTGCCTTGCCGGGTGATTCAACGACGACAACGGTCATTCAAGGGTGTCCTGACACTGATCCCTGCGGGGCGATTGTGCACCGCAAATGGGCCGCGCTCATATAGGTACTCCCCCGGAAAAACAAGCCATGCGCCCTTGGCAGGCCTGAGGGTGAGCTTTTGGAGCCTGCTTTTCGCCGCCCAAAACCGCTATCCACAGGGACCCGGATTCGCCACTCCATGCCCTCAGATACCAGCGCCGCAATGCCCTATTCCGGCCGGAAGGCCGGGGCCCTGACGTTCTCCATGCTCTTCACCATGGAGAGTCTCGTGCGCTCGCTGAACGCGGGCGTGCTGTCGGTGCAGGCCTACGAACTGCTCGGCTCCAGCCGCAACGTCTCCATTCTCATGACCATGGCATCGTTCGGCGTCCTTGTGACAACGCTCATGCTGCCGTTCCTGTTGCGCCGGGCAAAGCGCCGCTGGGCCTACACGCTGGGCATTGCCTTCTCCATGGCCGCAGCACTGTTCCTCGCCAGCCACACCGTTCCGGGGCAGGCGGCAGGCACCTACTTGCGCAACGCTGGCGCCTCGATGATGAACGTGACGCTGGCGCTCTATATCCTCGATCATATCCACAAGTCGGATTATGCCCGCGTGGAACCCATGCGGCTGTCGTTCTCCACGCTGTCCTGGACCATCGGTCCGACAGTCGGCCTCTGGCTCTACACGCATTATGGTCCGATGGCGGCGCAGGCAGCGGTGCTGGTGGCGGGATTGTCGCTCCTCACCTTCTTCTGGATCATCCGGTTAGGCGACCCCGCGACATTGCCGTCGGGTACACTGCAGCCCTTCAACCCCCTCAAGAATGTGGGCCGCTTCATCGAACAGCCGCGCCTGCGCCTTGCCTGGGCGATTGCTTTTGCGCGCTCCGTGTTCTGGTCGTCGCTGTTCATCTACGGGCCCATCCTTCTCATCGAAGCCGGACTGAGCAAGACCCAGGGCGGTTATGTGATCTCCGTGAGCCAGTTGCTGCTGCCACTGGCGCTGCTCTCCGGTTATGTGGCGCGCCGCACCAGCGTGCGCATGGTCATCACAAGCGCCTTCGGCATCATCTGCCTCGCCAGCATCGCCGCCGGGCTCAGTGGCTCGCATTTCCCGATTGTCACCATTGTATTCCTGCTCATCGGCTCTCTCGGCGCCACTGCGCTGGATGGCGTCGGCGCCATTCCCTACATGCGCGCCGTCAAACCCCGCGAACGAAGGGAGATGACAAGCGTCTACCGCACCTTCATCGAAATCAGCGACATCGTGCCGGGAATCATCTTCGCGCTGGTGCTGAGCATCCTGCCGACGCAGGCTGTCTACGTCCTCGTCGGCCTTCTCGCGGCACTCATGTCTTTCATCACCTGGAGGCATCTGCCAAAATCGCTCTGATTCAGGGAGTGAAACATGGCGGCAGCAGCGAGCAAACCCATCCTCGTGATCGGCAACAAGAACTATTCCTCATGGTCGCTGCGGCCATGGATGGCACTGACCATGGCAGGCATTCCGTTCGAGGAAAGACTCGTCCGCTTCGGTGAGCCCCGCTTCAGCAGGGAAGTGCGCAAGATTTCCGGTGCGGGATTGGTCCCCGTGCTGGTGCACAAGGGCCAGACCATCTGGGACTCGCTCGCCATCATCGAATACGCCGCCGAGACATGGCCCAAGGCCCCGGTTTGGCCAAAGACAGCCGCGGCCCGTGCCATTGCAAGGTCGGCATCAGCGGAAATCCATTCCGGCTTTGGCGGACTGCGCAACGACTGCCCGATGAACCTGCGCCGCCCCAAGGTGGCGCTGAAGGCCGGCTTCAGCAACGCAGTCCTGGCCGATGTAAAGCGGCTCGAGTTGCTGTGGTCGCAATGCCGCAAGGCCCATGGCAAGGGCGGGCCTTTCCTGTTCGGCAAGTTCTCCGCGGCAGATGCCATGTACGCGCCTGTCGTCACCCGTCTCGACAGCTATGCCATTCCCGTGAAGAAGGAGACGCGCGCCTATATGGATGCGGTGATGAATACGTCCGGCTTCAAGGCATGGCTCGCCGCGGCCCTCCAGGAGCCGTGGGTCGTTCCCGTGGACGAGGCGGAGTAATCAGGCCAGAGCCACGCGCCCGCCCTTGCTGCGCACCACCCGGCCTGCCAGTTCAAGTTCCAGGAGCAGGGCGGTCACGATGTCGGCAGAGAGCCTGCTCTCGCGGATGAGATCATCCACGTGCGTCTCGCTGGGGGAGAGAAATGAAAACAGGTGTTCCCGGTCGCTCGCGCTGGTGTCGGGGTGAGGTTCCGGGGCGGGCGGTTCGAGGAACAGGTCCGCCTGCGGCCGTGGAACCATGCGCAGTACCTCCAGCACATCGTCGACAGACGTGAGGATTTGCGCTCCGTCGCGGATCAGCCGGTTGCAGCCTTCGGCGCGCGGATCGAGCGGTGAGCCTGGAACCGCAAAGACATCGCGGCCCTGTTCGGCAGCGAAGCGCGCGGTGATGAGCGAGCCCGAGCGCAACGCCGCCTCCACCACGATCACGGCCCGCGACATGCCGGAAATGATGCGGTTGCGGCGCGGAAAATGTTCGGCCTTGGGCGCGGTGCCCGGCGGCATTTCCGTGATCAGCAATCCGCGTTCACCGATCTCCCGGTGCAGGCGCTCATTTTCCGGCGGATAGATGTGGTCGATCCCGCCCGCGAGCACGGCCGCAGTCGCATGTTGAACCGAGGCTTCATGCGCCGCCGTATCAATGCCGCGTGCCAGCCCGGAGGCGACGAGGATGTGATTGTCCGCCAATGCCCGCGCGATCATGCGGGTGAACTTGAGCCCCAGCGCCGAGGCGTTGCGTGCGCCCACCACGCCGATCGCATCCATGTCCGCAAGGTCGAGATTGCCCGCCACGCACAGAAGCGGCGGCGCGCCGTGGACATGGCGCAGGAACGGCGGATAGCCCCGTTCTCCTGCCGCCACCAAATGCGCCTTCAGGCGGAGTGCTGCCGAGAGCTCATCTTCCGCCTTGGCGCGCGGATAGACCGAGAGAGCACGCGCGCGGCCACCACGGCGCGCAAGATCGGGCAGGGCATCAATGGCCGCCGAGGCTGTGCCGAAGCGCGAGAGAAGATCATGGAAGGTGATTGCGCCGATGCTGTCGGTGCGGGCCAGCCGCACCCAGGCAATCCGTTCCTCGTCGGTCAGTTGGCGCGCCGCCCCCATGGCACGCCGTCAGGCTTTCTTGAACGAGGATTTTGGTTCCTCGCCCTTGAGCAGCCGCCGGATGTTGGCGTGATGCGTCAACCACACGATGAGGGCGAGAAGCGCCACCGGCCAAACGGCCATCAGAGTGTTGCCTCCCATGGTCTTGGCCAGCACGAAGGAAGCGGGCACGGCGAGAAGCGCCGCCGTCAGCGCGGAGGCCGACGAGATGCGCGTGATGAAGAACGTGGCGATCCAGGCGACGATGAACACGAGACCCAGGATCCATGCCCAGCCGAACAGCACGCCAATGCCTGTGGCGACACCCTTGCCGCCCTTGAATTTCAGCCACACCGGAAAGATGTGCCCCGCAAGTGCCCCGAAGCCTGCGAAAAGCGGCGCGAACTCGCCACCCCACAGGCTTGCAGCGAGAACGGGAAAATAACCCTTCAAGCCGTCACAGATCAGGGTGAGGGCGGCGATCTTCTTGTTGCCCGTCCGCAGTACGTTGGTTGCGCCGATGTTGCCGGAACCGATGGAGCGCACATCGCCCATGCCCGCTGCCCGCGTGAGCAGGAGGCCGAAAGGGATGCTTCCGGCGAGATAGCCGATCACCGCAAAGAGAAAGTCGTTCACGTCAAAGCCCCACCCGAAGTCACATCACGAGGCAGCGTATTCATAAACAGTGCGTCCCGCAACGACGGTTTCAACCGCGCGGCCTTCCAGGGTCCGATGCTCATAGGGCGAGTTCTTCGAGCGCGAACGGAGCGAGACGTCTTCGACCTTCCAACTCAGTTGCGGATCGACAACCGTGAAATCCGCCGGCGCCCCCGCCTGCAAGCGCCCCTGTTCCAGCCCGAGTATCGCCGCAGGCCGTTGCGACAAGGCTTCAACAAGGCGCGGCAAACCAATGTATTCATTGGCTGAAAGCGACAGCGCCGAGGACAGCATGGTCTCCAGGCCAACGGCCCCGAAGGCGGCTTCCGCGAAGGGCAGACGCTTGGTGTCATCGCTTTGCGGATCATGCGACGAGACGATCACGTCGATCGTTCCATCGGCCACGGCAGCGACGAGGGAACGGCGGTCGTCTTCGCTGCGCAAGGGCGGCGCCAGCTTGAAGAAGGTGCGATAGGCTCCGATGTCCGTTTCGTTCAGCACGAGATGGTGGATGGAGACGCCGCAGGTCACGGGAAGTCCCTTGTCCTTGGCACGGCGGATCACCTCCAGCGACAGTGCCGACGACACCTGTGCCACATGATAGCGCGCGCCCGTCATCTCGACGATCCGAAGGTCACGCTCCAGCATGATCACTTCACTCATGGCGGGATTGCCAGAGAGGCCAAGCCGCGAGGCCGCCTCACCCGCATTCATCACCCCGCCGGAGAGCGAGGGCTCTTCCGCATGTCCAACGACCAACATGTCGAAGTCGCGGGCATACATGAGCGCGCGACGGAACAGGTTTGCATTGCCGACCGCCTTGACCGCATCGGTCACGGCCACAGCACCGGCGCGGCGCAGGAGGCCGATCTCTGCCATCTGTTCACCCGCCAATCCCTTGGTGATGGCCGCCATGGGCGCCACCCGCACCTTGGCCGTGTCGCGCGCGCGCCGCAGGACGTAGTCCACGATCGCCGCGTCATCGATCACCGGTTGCGTATTCGGCATGACGATGATCGTGGTGACACCGCCCGCCGCCGCCGCATCCGATGCACTGGCCAACGTCTCGCGGTATTCCGATCCGGGTTCGCCGGTGAAGACGCGCATGTCCACAAGGCCTGGAACGAGCAGGCGGCCCTTGCAATCGACGACCGTCGCGGAGGCACCGACACTGTCCCGCGTCACGTCCTTGCCCACGGCGAGGATCCAGCCGTCCTCCACCAGAATGCCACCGGGACCATTCAGCCCCTGCATGGGGGCCAACACCTTGGCGTTCACATAGGCGCGGCGGTTGCGCGATGGAGACCCGATCATGACCTGTCTCCTGCGCGGCGTGAGCGGTCCAGCCCATCCAGGATTGCCATGCGCACGGCGACCCCCATTTCCACCTGCTCGCGGATGACCGATTGCGCGCCATCGGCCACATCAGAGTCGATCTCGACGCCCCGGTTCATGGGACCGGGATGCATCACAAGCGCGTGGGGCCGGGCAGCCGCCAGCTTGGACACCGTGAGGCCGTAGAACTGGTAGTATTCCCGCAGGCTCGGCACAAAGGCGCCGCTCATGCGCTCCACCTGCAGACGGAGCATCATCACGACGTCGGCCCCGGCCAGCCCCTTGTCCATGTCGCGGAACACCTCGACACCGAAATTGGCGATACCCGAAGGCAGCAGCGTCGAAGGCGCTACGCAGCGTACGCGCGCCCCCATCTTGGTGAGGAGGTGAATGTTGGAGCGCGCCACCCGCGAATGCAGGATGTCGCCGCAGATGGCCACGGTGAGACCTTCAAGCCGTCCGAAGTGGCGGCGAATGGTCAATGCGTCGAGCAGGGCCTGTGTCGGGTGCTCATGCTGCCCGTCGCCCGCATTGATGACCGCACAGGAAACCTTCTGGGAGAGCAACTCCACGGCCCCGGATGACTGGTGCCGCACCACAAGGAAATCCGGGTGCATGGCATTGATGGTCATGGCCGTATCGAGCAGCGTCTCGCCCTTGGACAGGGATGAGGTGGCAACCGCCATGTTCATCACATCCGCCCCCAGCCGCTTTCCCGCGATCTCGAAGGAGCTTTGCGTGCGCGTGGAGTTCTCGAAGAACAGGTTCACCTGCGTCTGTCCCGCCAGCACGCGGCCAGACTCGGAGAGCGACTTGCCGCTTTCGGCATAGTGCTGCGCCAGGTCGAGGACGGCGATGATGTCGAGCGGAGAAAGATCGGAGATGGCCAGCAGGTGCTGGGCCTTGAACAGGGCGGGCCGTTGGGCTGTCGATGTCATTAAAGCCGGGGCTTTAGGGGAGGGACGCCCGGCTGGCAAGCCCGCCCGGCCTTCATGTTGTGGGAAAGTCCGCTGGTGGTGAACGTACGGCGTCCAGGAACGACTGGAGGATGTGCGCCGCCGCCAGCTTGTCCACGATTTCGGCCCGCTTGGCGCGCGACATGTCCGCCTCAATCATGGTGCGCGTCACGGCGGCAGTGGAGAGGCGCTCGTCCCAGTAGACGATGGGGAGGGGCGTGAGCCGCGACAGGTTTCGGGCAAAGGCGCGCGTGGCCTGCGCCCGCGGTCCCTCGCTCCCGTCCATGTTGAGGGGCATGCCCAGCAACAACAGGCCGATATGCTCTTTCTCCGCGAAGGCGAGCAGCAACTTGGCATCCTCGGTGAACTTGGTCCGGCGGATCGTATCGCGCGGCGTGGCGAACTGCCCGGTGAAGTCGCTGGTCGCCATGCCGATGGTCTTGGTGCCGAGGTCCAGCCCCAGCATGCGCTTGCCCTTGGGCAAGGCGTGGGCAGCGGTCCGGGCCTCTGAGGCAAAACTGGTCATGGACAGAGCCATAGCGGGCAGGGAAAAGGGGTCAATGAGCAAATCCCCCGCCAAGTCCAAAGCCGCCCGTCCCGTTGGCCCCGTCGTCGACCCGCTGCCACCCGGCTCCAAGCCTGATCTCAGGCCGCTGCACGGCCGCTGGGTGCGCCTCGATCCCGTGAGCGTCGCCCGTCACGCCCAGTCCCTCTATGCCTCCTTCGATGGCAAGGACCCCGAGGGCGATATCTGGACCTACCTCGGTTACGGACCATGGCAGGACTTCGATACCTTCGCCGAATGGCTGAAGGAGCGGGAAGCCTCGCGCGATCCGTGGTTCTATGCCTTCGTGGACCGGGCAACGGGCGAGGCACTCGGCATGGGCTCGTTCATGCGCGCCGACCCTGCCAATGGCGTGATCGAGATCGGCCATATCTGGATGTCGCCCGCCATGCAGCGCACCAGGCTTTCCACCGAGACCATCTTCCTGATGATGCGCCACGCCTTCGACGACCTCGGTGTGCGCCGCCTCGAATGGAAATGCGACTCCCTCAACGCCCCTTCGCGGGCCGCCGCCCTGCGTTTCGGCTTCACCTTTGAAGGCATTTTCCGCCAGCACTTCATCGTCAAGGGCCGGAACCGCGATACCGCCTGGTTTTCCATCATTGACAGCGAATGGCCACGCATCCGCGAGGGCTTCGAGCGCTGGCTGGCCGACGAAAGAGGAAAAAAATCCTCCCTCCCCCCCCGGGGGGATTTTTTCCGCCGGGGAGCCGGGGGGGGGGCCCCTTTTTTTTTCCCCCCCCAGGGTTTGGGGTGCCGGGGGGGGGGGGGGGTGACTTCCGCGCGGGGGGGGGGGGGGGGGGGGCCCCCGCCGCCGGGGGGGGGCGCCGCGGGCGGGGGGGGGGAAGGGCCCCCCGGCGGGCCGGGGGGGGGGGGGGGGGGGGGGGGGCGGGGGGGGGGGGGCGGGGCCCCCCCCCCGCGGGGGGGGGGGGGGGCCGGGGGGGGGGGGGGGGGGGGGTTCGTTGTTCGGCGGGTTTCAGGATGGTGTTGTGCGATACGCCATCGTTGGGCCCGGGCGGCGGCCCGGGGGGGGGGGGGGGGGGGGCGCGGGGGGGGGGGGGGGGGGGGGGGGGGGGGGGGGGGGGGGGGGGGGGGCCCCCCCCGGGGGGGGGGCCTCCCCCGGCGGGGGGGGGGCGGGGCAAAGCTGGGGGGGGCTGGCGGGGGCCTCAGAGCAACGTTGCAGGCCACCTGACCCTTTGCTAACACCCCGACCAATCTGAAATTTCGGGAATCCACTCATGTCGGTTGATCAGGCCACGGTGAAACGTGTGGCACGCCTCGCACGCATCAAGGTGAAGGACGAGGACGTGCCTCGCCTCGCGGGCGAACTCAACGCAATCCTGGCCTTCGTCGAACAGTTGAACGAGGTCGACGTCTCGGGCGTCGAACCGCTCACCTCGGTCGTCGCCATGAAAATGAAGATGCGCGACGATGTCGTGACCGACGGCAGCATCCCCAAGGACGTGACCAAGAACGCACCCGCCACGGAAGATGATTTCTTCATGGTGCCGAAGGTGGTGGAATAATCATGACCAGCCTTACGACGCTCACCATTGCCGAAGCCCGCGCCAAGCTGAAGGCACGCGACATCTCCGCAACCGAACTGACCGAGGACTACATCAAGGCCGTGGAAGCGGCCCGGGGACTCAACGCCTACATCGTGGAGACACCGGAGCAGGCCCGCGCCTCCGCCAAGGCCTCCGATCTCCGCCTCCAGGCCGGAACGGCGGGCGAACTGGAAGGCATTCCGCTCGGCATCAAGGATCTCTTCGCGACCTGTGGCGTGCACACCCAGGCCTGCAGCCACATCCTCGACAAGTTTCAGCCGACCTATGAGTCAACCGTGACGGCGAACCTCTTCCGCGAGGGCGCGGTGATGCTGGGCAAGCTGAACATGGACGAGTTCGCCATGGGCTCGTCCAACGAGACAAGCTACTACGGTCCCGTCACCAACCCCTGGCGGCGCAAGAATTCCAATGCGGCTCTCGTTCCCGGTGGCTCATCAGGCGGATCGGCGTCAGCCGTCGCCGCCCACATCTGCGCCGCCGCCACGGCGACCGATACGGGCGGCTCCATCCGCCAGCCCGCCGCCTTCACCGGTACCGTGGGCATCAAGCCCACCTATGGCCGCTGCTCGCGCTGGGGCATCGTGGCCTTCGCCTCGTCGCTGGACCAGGCCGGCCCCATCGCCCGCGACGTGCGCGACGCTGCGATCATGCTCAAGGTGATGGCAAGTGCCGATCCCAAGGACACCACCAGCGTCGACCGCCCCGTGCCGGATTACGAAGCGGTGCTGGGCAAGTCCGTGAAGGGCCTCCGCATTGGCATCCCGCGCGAATACCGCCCCGACGGACTGCCCGCCGAGATCGACGCCCTGTGGAACAAGGGTGCGGAATGGCTGAAGGCGCAAGGCGCGGAGGTCGTCGAGATTTCCCTGCCGCACACGAAATATGCGTTGCCGGCCTATTACATTGTTGCACCTGCGGAAGCCTCGTCCAATCTCGCCCGCTATGACGGGGTGCGTTACGGACTGCGCGTGCCGGGCAACGACCTGATTGATACCTATGAGAATACCCGCGCCGCCGGCTTCGGCCCCGAAGTGCAGCGCCGCATCATGATCGGCACATACGTGCTCTCGGCCGGCTATTATGATGCCTACTACGTGCGCGCCCAGAAGGTCCGTACACTGATCAAGCAGGATTTTGACAAGGCCTGGGAGAAGGTGGACGTGGTGCTGACGCCCGCAACGCCCTCCGCCGCCTTCGCTCCCGGCGAGATCACCGACCCCGTGCAGATGTACCTGAACGACGTGTTCACCGTCACCGTGAACATGGCGGGATTGCCCGGCATTGCCGTGCCGGCGGGACTGTCGGAGCAGGGCTTGCCACTGGGCCTGCAGTTGATCGGCAAACCTTTCGACGAAGAAACCCTGTTCCAGACCGCCTACGCGCTGGAACAGGCCGCCGGAAAATTCACCGCTCCAAAGTGGTGGTAATCCACGCTTGAACAGCAAGAAGGCCGGACTGCCCTGCAGCCCGGCCATTCTTTTTTCAGAAGCCGGAAATCACTTCACATCGACGAGACGCAGGTAAGGCTTTTTCGTCTGCCAGCCCTGCGGGAACTTCTCTTTCGCCGCTTCGTCAGAGAGTGAGGCGAGAATGATTGCCTTGTCGCCCGGCTTCCAGTCGGCCGGCGTCGCCACGGATTTCGTCGCCGTGAGTTGCAGCGAGTCGATCACACGCAGCACCTCATCGAAGTTGCGGCCCGTGCTCATGGGATAGGTGAGGATCAGCTTGATCTTCTTGTCTGGCCCGATGATGAACACGTTCCGGACGGTCTGGTTGTCGGCAGCAGTCCGGCTCTTGGCGTTGCCCGATGCGTTTGGGTGAATCATCCCGTAGAGCTTGGCCACGGTCATCTCGCTGTCGCCGATCATGGGGTAGCTCACGTCACCCCCCGTCACGTCCTTGATGTCCTGCTTCCAGCGCAGATGATCGTCAACGCTGTCGACCGAGATGCCGATCAGCTTCACGCCGCGCTTCTGGAACTCGCCGGACTTCAGCGCCATGGCACCCAATTCGGTGGTGCAGACGGGCGTAAAATCCTTGGGATGCGACACCATCACGACCCAGGAACCGTCGATGAAATCATGGAACTTGATCCGGCCCTCCGTTGTGTCCGCTTCAAAATCAGGAGCGATATCACCGAGTTGCAATGCCATGGCAGGAGCCTCCTTGTTGTTGTCGATAGAAATATAGTAGCCCGGTCGTTCGGAATAAAGAACAATATTGCAGCAGTGGCGAACGGCTCTTCGCGGCAGATTTGCGCATCAGACGCTGAGCCCGATCAAGGGATCACCAGTTGCAAAACTGGTGAACACCAGATCGGCGGGAATGTCCCGGCTGCGCCTGCACTGCAACAATCCCGCGACATCGCCATGTCCACTTCGTGGCGTGTGAATGTCACGCGCTCCGCCTTGTCCCTATGCCTTGATGCGCTCACCCTTCGGATCATAGAACGGCGCGAACTGTACCTTCGCGCCATACTTCTTCCACGCCAGTTCCACTTCCCAAGTGCCGGACGACAGCCAGTCGGTCGAGACACCTTCCGCGTTCTTCACGTAGGCCAGCGCCAGAGAGCGTCCCACGCGATGCCCGAAGGCGCCGGACGTCGTTGAACCGACGATCACGCCATTCCGGTAGACCGGCTCCTCGTGATACATCATGGGGCAGGCGTCGCTGGTATCCTCAAGTGCAATCGTCACCATGCGCTTCGGCAGCACCTTGATCTCGCGCTGCTTGAGCAGGGCCTCACGGCCGATGAAGCCACCCGGCTTGTCCCAGGCCACGCCAAAACCAAGGCCCGCTTCCAGAGGTGTCTCCTCATCCGACATGTCGTGGCCCCAGTGGCGGTATCCCTTCTCCATGCGGGCGTTGTTCATGGAATGCATGCCCGCCGGCGTGAGATTGAATTCAGGGCCGGCAGCCAGCAGCGTCTCCATCACATGCGCGGCAAATTCGGCGGGGATGTAGAGTTCCCAGCCCAACTCGCCCACATAGGTCAGCCGCGAGGCCCGGACGCGCGCGTAGCCAATCTCGATTTCCTGCGATGTGCCAAAGGGGAAGGCGGCATTGGAGAGGTCCGCGCCCGACACCTTCTCCAGCAACGCGCGTGACTTCGGACCCATGATGGCGATCATTGGCAGGCCGGACGTCACATCGACGGCGACACAGTTCTTGTCGCCGGTCTGGCGCTTCAGCCAGGCCATGTCGCGCGTCTGCGGCACCGCGCCGGTGACCACGAGGAATTTCTGTTCGCCAAGACGAGTCACGGTGAGGTCGGCTTCAATGCCGCCTCTCTCATTGAGCCACTGCGTATAGACGATCTTGCCTTCGGGAACGTCAACATTGTTGGCCGACAACCGGTTCAACACCGGGAGCGCATCCTTGCCTTCTACATGATACTTGGCGAATGAGGCCTGATCGAAGAACACCACGTCGTTCTTCAGGCGGTCGGCCTCGTATTGCGCGCAGGGGAACCAGTTCTGGCGGCCGTAGCTGTATTCGTAGTCGCGTTTCACGCCGTCACGGGCATACCAGTTGGGGCGTTCCCAACCATTCACTTCGCCATAAACAGCGCCCAGCTTGTCCGTGTACTGATGGATGGGTGAGCGCCGCACGCCGCGCGCCGTTTCGGCCTGCCGGTAAGGCCAGTGCATGGCGTAAAGCAGGCCGAGAGATTCGGTGACGCGTTCGCGTACATAGCTGTGCACCGACTGGAATGGATGGATGCGGCGGATATCGATGCCGTTGACGTCCATGGGCGGGTGGCCGTTCTTGATCCAATGCGCCAGCACGAGGCCTGCCCCGCCAGAGGACTGGATGCCGATGGAGTTGAAGCCCGTAGCCACAAAGAGATCGCGCAATTCCGGGGCCTCGCCCAGATAGTAGCGGTTGTCCGGCGTGAAGCTCTCGGGCCCGTTGAAGAACAGCTGGATTCCCGCTGTTTCCAACAACGGCACGCGGTTGATGGCGGCGGCGAGGATGGGCTCAAAGTGATCCATGTCCTCGGGAAGTGTGACGAACGCGTGCTCATCATCAATGCCAATGCTTCCCTTGGGGGGCCAGGGCTTGGCCTTTGGTTCAAAGGCGCCGATCATCAGCTTGCCGGCATCTTCCTTGTAGTAGGTGCATTCGTCCACGATGCGAACCACGGGCATGTTGCGTGGCAATTTTTCGATGGGTTCCGAAACGATATAGAAATGTTCACAGGCGTGCAGGGGAATGTTGACGCCGACGCTGCGGCCCAATTCGCGGCTCCACATGCCGGTTGCCATGACGACTTTGTCGGCGTGGATCGTACCACTGGTGGTTTCAACGCCTTTGGCACTGCCTTTGTCTGTGAGGATACGGGTGACCTTTACGTTTTCAAAGAATTTGGCGCCGTGGGTGCGTGCCCCGGATGCCAACGCCTGCGTCACGTCGATCGGGTTCAACTGTCCATCCCTCGGCAGGAACACGGCTCCCTTGACGCTCTCCATGTTGTAGGCCGGGATACGTTCTCTCACCTCGCCGGGGGACAGGACGTCAAGCTCCAGTCCGAAGTTCCGGGCCATGGAGGCACCACGGAGGATTTCTTCCAATCGGCCGTCGGTCAGTGCCAGGGAAATGGAGCCGTTCTGCTTGAAGCCGATGGCCTGGCCCGTCTCTTGCTCGAGTCCTTCAAAGAGCTTGGTCGTATACTTGGCCAATTCGGTAAGGTTGCGCGTGGACCGCAACTGGGTGACCAGACCTGCCGCATGCCAAGTCGTGCCGGAGGTCAGTTGCTTCCTCTCGAGGACCACCACATTGGTGATGCCGATCTTGGTGAGGTGATAGGCAATGGAACATCCGACGATGCCGCCACCGATGATGACGACGTCGGCGCGGGCAGGCAATTTGGCAGTGGTCATGGGAAATCCTCTGGAGACAATCGGGACAATACCAGAGGATGCAGCCGCACCAAGAGCCAGAACGCCGCGCGGCCTTTCCGAAAATTCTCACCAATCCGTCCCACGGCATTTGCGTCAGGCGGTGCAAACGGGTTAAGAGGCCTCGCAAAGCAATACTGATGGTGCACTGATGTACAAGGGCGATATCACCCCAGCCGAGGCCCAAGAACGGCTCAAGAAGAATGCCAATGCCGTGCTGATCGACGTCCGCACGCAACCGGAATGGACCTTTGTCGGCGTCCCCCAGGTGGACCGGCTGGTCCGTCTGTCGTGGCAGGTTTACCCCCAGATGGAAATCAACGCCCGTTTCGTGGAGGAAGTCGAAGGCATGAAGCTGCCGCAGGATGCGGAAATTCTCTGCCTTTGCCGTTCCGGCGCGCGTTCGGCCTCGGCCGCCTCTGCGTTGAGCAAGGCGGGCTTCACCAATGTCTGGAACGTCGCCGAAGGGTTCGAAGGCGACAAGGATGCAAAAGGCCAGCGTGGCAAGACCAATGGCTGGAAGTCACACGGGTTGCCCTGGGTGCAAAGCTGATCACAGAGCAATGACCAAGAAGACACGCACCAAGAACGCACCCCACTGGGGCGATGCCACGAAACTCGTCCGCGGTGGCCTCGACCGGTCGCACTATGGCGAGACGGCGGAAGCGCTCTACCTGAACTCCGGCTTCGTCTACGACGCGCCCGAGACGGCGGAGAACCGCTTTGCCAACAAGGACGACGGTTACGTCTACGGCCGCTACGGCAACCCCACCGTCACCATGTTCGAGGAGCGCCTGGCGCTGCTGGAAGGGGCGGAGGCCTGTTACGGCGTCGCCTCTGGCATGGCTGCGGTCTACGGTGCACTCGCCTGCCAGTTGAAGGCGGGGGATCACATCGTCGCCTCCAAGGCGCTCTTCGGGTCCTGTTACCAGATCATCACCAACATCCTGCCGCGTTTCGGCATCAGCCACACGCTGGTGGACGGCAATGACATGGCCGCCTGGGCCAAGGCCATGACGCCTGCCACCAAGGCCGTGTTCCTGGAAACGCCCTCCAATCCGACACTAGAAATCATCGACATCGCCGCAGTGGGCAAGATCGCCAAGGACGCCGGCGCCTGCTTCGTCGTCGACAATATTTTCGCCACCCCCGTGCTGCAGAAGCCGCTGGAGATGGGCGCTGATGTGATCGTCTATTCCGGTACCAAGCACATGGACGGGCAGGGCCGTGTGCTCGGTGGCGCCATCGTCTCCACCAAGGCCTTCAAGGAAGAATTGCTGAAGCCCTTCCTCCGCCATACCGGGCCGTCGCTCTCGCCATTCAATGCCTGGGTGCTGCTCAAGGGCATGGAAACACTGAAGCTCCGCGTCGAAGCCCAGAGCGAAAGCGCCCATGCGGTGGCCGAGCATCTCTCGGCCATCAAGGGCGTCAGCCGCGTGATCTATCCGCACCTCGACAGCCATCCGCAATATGCGCTCGCAAAGAAGCAGATGACCAAGGGCGGCACCATGGTGACGTTCGAGGTGACGGGCGGCAAGAAGAAGGCCTTCGACGTTCTGCGCAATCTCCGCCTCGTGGATATTTCGAACAACCTCGGCGACGCCAAGTCGTTGATGACGCATCCGGCCTCCACCACGCACCGCAACATCGGTGAGGAAGCCCGTGCCATGATGGGCATCACCGACGGAATGCTGC
Source organism: Hyphomicrobiales bacterium (assembly GCA_016710435.1). NCBI lineage: Bacteria > Pseudomonadati > Pseudomonadota > Alphaproteobacteria > Hyphomicrobiales > Hyphomicrobiales bacterium. Next base: position 3,041,730 of record JADJVV010000001.1, read on the forward strand.
GCCTGTCGGTTGGCCTTGAGGACGTGAAGGATATTCTCGACGACGTGACGCAGGCCATCGCCTCGTGATGCCATGCGAGGGGCCCCGCCGCTCGCACCTCACTCCCGTTCCACCCGGAACGGCGAATGTTCGGACAGCACCTGCTGGTTCTCATCGACAGCGGCCCGTTCACTTTCGAGATAATCGGCCACGGCGCGCGACAATCCCGCATGGGCGAAGTGGTGTGAACTGAACGTCTTCACCGGCAGATAGCCCCGCGCCAGCTTGTGCTCGCCCTGCGCGCCCGCCTCCACCACCTTCAGGCCACGTGCAATGGCGAAGTCGATGGCCTGATAGTAGCAGGTCTCGAAATGCAGGAAGGGATGATCCTCGCTGCATCCCCAATTGCGGCCATAGAGCCGTTCGGAACCGATGAGGTTCAGGGCCCCGGCGATGATCCGCCCGTCCCGCATCGCCAGCACCAGCAGGATGTCGTTCCGCATCGTGTCATGAATGCGCGCGAAGAAGTCCCGGTTGAGATAGGGCCGTCCCCATTTGCGGGAACCCGTGTCCATGTAGAAGCGGAAGAAGGCGTCCCAGTGCCGGACCGTCAGGTCATCGCCGGTCACATGCGCGAAGGTGATACCACGCGCCAACACGGCCTCCCGCTCCTTGCGGATGTTCTTGCGTTTCGATGAGGCCAGCGTGGCGAGGAAATCCGCGAAATTGCCATATTCGGCGTTGTTCCAGTGGAATTGCAGGTCCTCGCGCTGCAGGAACCCATGCCCCGCCAGCAAACGCCAATCCTTTTCCGGCTGGAAGGTGATGTGCACAGAGGATGCGCCCAACTCACGCGCTTCCTGTTTCAATCCCTCGGCCAGAGCCACGCGCAGCTCCGGTGTGGCCGCGAGGAGGCGGGGACCGGGCACCGGCGTGAACGGTACCGAGACCTGGAGCTTCGGATAGTAGCGCCCGCCCGCACGCTGGAAGGCATCTGCAAAACCATGATCAAAGACATACTCGCCCATGGAATGCGATTTGAGATAGGCGGGCACCGCACCCACGATCCTGCCTTCGTCCTCCAGCACCAGATGCCGTGGCAGCCATCCCGATTTTCCGCCGACGCAGCCGGATTGTTCCATCGCCAGAAGGAAGGCGTGCGATACCGTGGGATTGCGGTCCGCACCGCCTTGCGCCGCAATCCCATCCCAATCCGCGGCGGCAATGTCCGCAATCGTCTCCACCACCCTCAGGCGGGGGGCCATCAGGCGCTATAGCCCTCGAAGGTGATCTGGTCGGAATAGCGCCGCGCCATCCTTGCCTGCTCTTCCGAACGGATCGTCCACGTGATGATGGGGTGTCCCGCGGCCCGGATGCGCTGCACCGGCGCAAACGGCAAATCGCGGAAATAGAACGAAACGAAATGGGGGCGCGTACGGTTGAGGTGCGAGAACGTCCGCATCTCCAGCCGCCGGTCCACCGAGAGGCCGCTGTAGTAGGAATCAACCGTGCGGTCCGCCGTGATTCCGCGCACCGTCTGCGGCGAGTAGGCCGCGACAGCCGCCACGGCATCGGGATCGAACGACATGATGCAATAGGGGCCATCGTAGCGTTCGAGCACCTGCAACGCCCGCTTCGCCAGGGCCTCATCGCCATCCCAGTGGGACTTCAACTCGATCACCAGCGGCACCTTGCCATCGACCTGATCCAGCATTTCTCCAAGTGTCTGCAAGCGGTTTTTGGAGATACGATAACTGAATGATTTCAGTTCCTTGACCGTGTATTCCTTGACCAGTCCCTGAGCTTCCATCACGCGCTGCAAGGTTTCGTCGTGGAACACCACAGCCTCGCCATCCCGGGTCAGTTGCAGGTCACACTCGATGGCATAGTCACCCGCTATCGCGGCGGCAAAGGCGTCTTCGGTATTCTCGAGAATACCAGCCTTCACATCATGCAGTCCCCGGTGCGCGATGGGCCGTGCCACCAGCCAGGAAAGGTCTCGCATCTGCGGGGTGAAACGCATCATTCGATCTCGACGATGGCTTCCACTTCAACTGCGCAGTTGAGCGGTAGCACGGCAACGCCAACCGTGGAGCGTGCATGCTTGCCCCGGTCGCCGAACACCTCGGCAAACAGGTCGGATGCACCGTTCATCACCTTTGGAACATCGACGAAATCCGGCGTCGCATTGATGAAGCCCACAAGTTTCACCACGCGCGCCACCTTGGTGAGGTCGTGGCCCGTGGCCTCGCTGAGTTGCGCGAGAATGTTGATGGCACAGATGCGCGCGGCCTTCTGGCCATCTTCGAGCGAAACCTCCGCACCCAGCTTTCCCGCAACAGCGATCTTGCCATCCACGAATGGCACCTGGCCCGAGACGAAGATGAGGTTTCCGCTCCTCACAAAGCCTTCGTAACTCGCCACCGGCTTGGCGGGTTTCGGGAGCGTGATGCCGAGGTCTTTGAGGCGGCGTTCAGGAGAGGCCATGTGTGTCACTCAGGTCAGTTTGTCGGGTGGGGTTTTGCCTTCAGCGAAGGCGGTGAGGTTTTCCAGCGCCTTCAGCGCCATGTTCGTGCGCGTGCGCAGCGTGGCGCTGCCAAGATGCGGCAGCAGGAACACGTTCTGAAGGATACGGTAACGCGGATCGATGTTGGGCTCGTTGGCAAAGACATCAAGCCCCGCAGCCGCGATATGTCCGCGCGACAGGGCATCGATCAACGCATTGTCGTCCACGATTCCGCCGCGCGCCGTGTTGACCACGATGGCACCTTTGGGCAGCAGCGCCAGCGTCTGCGCATTGATCAGGTTCCGCGTATCGGCGGTGAGGGCACAGTTGATGGACAGGAAATCGCAGTGCGGCAGCATCGCAGCGAGGTCGGCGTGATAGGTCGCGCCCTGTGCCTCGCCCTCGGCCACGGGCTTCCGGTTGTGATAGTGGATCGTCATGCCGAAGGCCCGCGCCCGGTGCGCCACGGCCTGACCGATCCGCCCCATGCCCAGGATACCCAGCCGCTGTCCCGACATGTCGTGACCCAGCGGCGCCACCATGGAGGCACCCGGCCAGCGGTTGTTGCGCACCATGCCTTCACCCCACGACGCACCCCGCGCTGCTCCCAGCATGAGCAAGAGCGCGATGTCGGCGGTGGCATCCGTCAGTACACCCGGCGTGTTCGTGACCACGAGGCCACGCGTGGCGGCGGCCCGCAGGTCGATGTGCTCATAACCAGCCGAAACCGTGGAGATGATCTTCACCGACAGCGGCAGGCGGTAGATCAGGTCCGCGTCGAACTTGTCCATGGAGGTCAGGGCAATGCCGGAGGCGCCATCGGCGAGCGCGCAGATATCGGCCCCCGAAAGCGCCGTATCGGTGGGGTTGAGGCGGCAGTCGAAGCGCCGCGAAAATGCATCCTCCGCCGCATCGGGCAGCTTGCGGGTGACGAGTATTTTTGGCCTCTTTTCGCCACGGTCCATGCTATCATTGTCTCAATTGATCGGATGAAGTCTTTGACCATGAATCGCCTCGCTTTTTCCAGTGCCAGTTTCGCGGTGCTGTTTTCCCTCCCTGTTGATGCCGCGGCTCTCCAGGCCCACCGCGCGTATTACGACCTGACCGCGAAAAGTATCGAAGCCGGCAACAACATCACCACTGTCAGCGGCAAGCTGGCCTACGAGATCACGGGTTCCACCTGCGAGGGCTATGCCGTAAGCTATCGCGTCGCCAACCGCATCGTTTTCACCGAGGGCGGCCCGCAGGTGAGTGATACGCAGCTCACCACATGGGAATCGGGCGACGGGCTCGAATTCAACCTGACGCAGAAGCAATTCATCGATTCCAAGCTGAGCAGCGAGAGCCGCATCAAGGTCACGAAAGACACCGAGACGCTTCCGGGACAGGGCGAGATCACCACCGGCAAGCCGAGGCAATTCACCATCCCGGGCGCAGCCATCTTTCCCACCCGCTTCCAGGAGAAGCTGATCGAGGCCGCAAGCAAGGGCGAGAGCCGCGATGTCTCGCTGGTGTATGAGGGATCGGAAGAAGAGAAGCCCTTGCGCGTCATCAGCTTCATCGGCAGCAAGCGCCCGGAAAGCGGCATTCCCGAAAAGATAGGCGGCGAAATGTCAAAGGCCCCGGTCTGGCCCATGTCGGTGAGCTACTACCTGGATGAAGCGAAATCCGATGCGCAGCCCGTCTATCAGGCCAGTTTCCTGATGCTCGAAAACGGCATCACCACGGATCTCGTCCTCGACTACGGCACCTATGTCCTTGACGGCAAGCTGACCAAACTTGAACTGCTCAAGGACAGCACGTGCCCTTAGCGGCGCGCTGCAAGAAACGCCTTTAAATTGCGCCGCCGCTTCCTATCTCTACGCGCGACCGGTTCCAGTGCCGGGTGAGGGGTGACGATGAACCAGATCCGCAAGAATGCCGCCGCGCCATCCGACGGTGGCGATGTGTCGGCCTTTCTCGACAGGGTGAAAACCATGGCGGTCGCGGACGCCAGTGGCGAGGGCCGCCTCATCTTCGCCATGGACGCCACCATGAGCCGTCAGCCCACCTGGGATGCCGCACTGACGATCCAGTCCCGGATGTTTTCGGAGACGAAGAAAGTTGGCCAGTTGCAGGTTCAGCTTGTCTATTTCCGCGGCTTCAATGAATGCAAGGCATCGAAATGGGTGGCCGACCCCGATGCGCTCTCCCGGCTGATGACGGCGGTGGAGTGCCGCGGCGGCAACACGCAGCTTGCCCGGGTGCTCACCCACGTGAAGGCGGAATCAGCCCGCAGCGGCGTCAGCGCCGTCGTTTTTGTCGGCGATGCCTTTGAGGAGAACGTCGACGCCATCTGCCAGACGGCGGGCGAAGTGGGCCTTCTCGGCACGCGCCTTTTCATGTTCCAGGAAGGGAACGACGCCACGGCGGAGCGCGCCTTCCGCGAAGTGGCCCGCCTGACCCACGGCGCGTATTTGAAGCTGGATGCGGCGAGCCCCGGCGTGCTCGCTGAATTGCTGGGTGCCGTGGCGGCCTATGCAGCGGGTGGCCGCAAGGCGCTTGAAACCCGCGCCAAATCCAGCAATGCAAGCCAGGCGCTGCTGAAGCAGCTGAAGTAGCCGGGACGGAAACTCAGAAGATGCCGCAATTCCTGATCGCCCTCATCATTGTCGTGGGCGGACTATGGCTCATCCGCAAGTCGGCCCGCATGCCGCCGCAGGCTGCGCGCGGCTTCGTGCAGAAACTTGCGGGCAGCGGCATCATGGCCTTCGCCGGGTTGCTGGCCCTGCGCGGGCAGATGAACCTCGCCATCGGAGTCTTCCTCTTCGGCCTGGGCCTCGTCGGCAAGACGGCGGTCTTTCCCAACGGCTTTCCGTGGGGCGGCCAGAAGTCGGCTGGGCAGAAAAGCCGCGTGGCCACCGCTTATCTTTCCATGGAGCTAGATCACGACTCTGGCAGCATGGATGGCGACGTGCTGGCGGGCCCCAGCAAGGGCAAGCGGCTCTCACGCCTCACCGATACCGAACTCATGAACTTCCACGGCCTCTGCGGCGGCAGCGGTGACCAGAGCCGCGCGCTCCTGGAAGCATGGCTGGACCGCAACCGTCCCGAATGGCGTCAGGCCTGGGGTGGCGGAGCAGGGGCGGCGCCGTCCGCCGCGGGCCGCATGAGCAAGGACGAAGCCTACGCCGTGCTTGGCCTGAAGTCCGGCGCCAGCGCCGACGAGGTGCGTGCCGCGCACCGCCGATTGATGAAAGAATTCCACCCGGACAAGGGCGGAACGGATTATCTCGCGGCAAAGATCAACGCCGCGAAGGATGTGCTGCTGGGAACCTGATCAGCCGTTCGGCGAAAGCACGGCGCAGTCCTTGCCGAGGCGCGCGACCTGCGCGCAGGATTTCTTGGCCGACATTTCATCATAGCCCGTGACCAGCAGGCGATAGAGCGTCTTGCCATTGCGTTGCACGGCGATCGTTTTCGGGTCCTTGCCGGCAAGGCGTGCCCCGTCCTTGGCCTTCAGCTTCGCCACCACATCGGAAGCGCTCTTGCGGGTCTTGAAGTCGCCGATCTCAACCGCCCAGACGGCAGGCAGAGTGCCCACCGCTATGGCGTCCACATCAGCCTGTGTCGCGGGCTTCTTCACCTGGAAGGGAAGGGCCTTCTGCGCGGGAGGTTGGACAGAGGCAACTTGCGAGGGTTGCTCAGCGGCGGGCGCGTCATCGCTGCCGTCCATCGAGCCTGCAAGTTCGGCTTCAATCACCTTGGGGCCGCCCTGGTTTTGGCCTTCGGCGGCATCCTCATCGGTATCGCCTGCGTCAGCCGAAGCACTGTCAGCAGCGGCGGCGAGAGCAGCGGTATCGGGCTGCTGTTGTTCATCCTGCGCCTCGGCCTGTTCGACATCCTTGCCCTTGAGGGCCTTCAGCGGGTCGGCGATGCCCGCTGCACTTCCCGCTTTCGCCGCGACCATCTTGCCGTCCACGGCCTTGGGGAAGGCGCGCGTCAGCATGCCCATCATGTAGGTGTCACGGCTACCGGCGGTACGGCCGCCCAGCACCACGCCCACGAGACGCTTGTTGCCCCGGCGCACCGACGAAACGAGGTTGAAGCCGGACGCGTTGATGTAGCCGGTCTTGATGCCATCCGTGCCGGGATAGCGCGTCACCAGCCGGTTGTGGGTCTTGATCACCCGCCCCTTGAACACGAACTGGGTGGACCGGAAATAGGGATAGTACTGCGGGAAGTCGCGCATGAGGCGAAGGCCCAGTGTTGCCTGGTCGCGCGCCGAGGTGATCTGCCGCGGATTGGGCAGGCCCGAGGCGTTCACGTAGGTGGTCCGGCTCATGCCGATTCGCCGCGCCGTCTTGGTCATACGGGCCGCAAAGGCGGATTCGCTGCCACCGAGGTTTTCGGCAACCGTGGCAGCCACGTCATTGGCTGACTTGATGATGAGGGCGAAGATCGCCTGCTGTACCGTGATGGTCGATCCGGGCTTGAGTCCCATCTTCGAGGGCGCCATTCCGGCTGCCCGCGCCGAGACGCGCAACGGCGTCGACATGGTGATGCGCTTGTTCTTCAGGTCCTCGAACACGAGATAAAGCGTCATCATTTTCGTGAGCGAAGCAGGATGGCGCAAGCCATTGGAATCCTGGTCGAAAATTATCTTTCCGTTACGCGCGTCCACAGTCAGGGCGGCAAACTTGCCACGCGCCTCGGCCGTTCCGGGAAGGACGGCAAGGAAGCTGAGGGCGAACATCAAGAAGAGGGCTGTGAGCCTGCTGGGCAACGTCAAACGCAAATCTACACCTGTCCAAAACCGTTTCGGGATCCGCCGGAGCGGAGCCGCCAGCCCCCGGTGGCAGCAGCGAAAGATTAAAATTTTACGGATACGCTATTACCATTGGGTAAACTCCGAAGCAGCCTCCGGTTCGTGGCCCCGCGTTTAATTGACGGTCGGCCATGTTGCAATGCAAAATTCCAGCTTGACAATCATGTTGCAGTGCACATATAGCGATCACAACAGGTTGCCATCCAGGTACCTCAGGAGATCAACAAAATGAAGTCGTTTGAAGACATGCAGGTGTTCGGCAAGGAAGGTTTTGAAGCCATGGTTGCCTCCAGCACCGCCATGACCAAGGGCTTCCAGGCGATCGCCCAGGAAGTTGCCGACTATTCGCGCAAGTCCGTGGAAATGGGCCAGGGCGCTTTCGAGAAGGCTACCGCTGCCCGCTCGTTCGAGCGCGTTCTCGAAGTGCAGCAGGGTTTCGCCAAGGAAGCCTATGAGTCCTTCGTCGCCCAGGCCAACAAGCTCGGCGAGATGTACTCTGCCGCCGCCAAGGAAGCCTACAAGCCTTACGAGTCGTCTTTCGCCGCCTTCGGCGTCAAGACCGCTGCCAAGTAATCACATCACTTCGGTGATTGAGTAAAAACCCGCCGTCAGTAGCCGGCGGGTTTTTTCATTTCAGGGTGATGACCACGGGCACATGGTCGGAAGGCCGTTCCCAGCCCCGCACCCGCGAATGAATGTCCGCCGCCACCAGATGATCTGCAGCCTGCGGAGAGAGCAGGTGGTGATCAATGCGGATGCCATTGTTCTTCTGCCATGACCCGCCTTGATAATCCCAGAAGCTGTAGGCATCCGTTTTCAGCGGGTGGAGGGAGCGATAAGCTTCCGTCAGGCCGATGGACTTCAACTCCGCAAAAGCGGCGCGCGTCTTGGGCAGGAACAGGGCATCATGCGTCCAGTTCTGCGGGAAGCGGGCGTCGGCGGCATCGGGGATGACGTTGTAGTCACCCGCCAGCACAAGCGGTTCCTCGTTCGCCATGGCCGACGCGGCAAAATCCTGAAGCCGTTTCATCCAGGTGAGCTTGTAATCATACTTCGGGCCGGGTGCCGGATTGCCGTTTGGAAGATAAAGCGAAGCCACCCGCACCACGAGCGGACCGAACACCGTGGCTGCGATGAAACGAGCATGGTCATCGCCGTCACCACCCGGAAGGCCCTTGACCACATCTTCCATCCGGTGCCGCGACAGCAGGGCAACGCCATTGTAGGTCTTTTGCCCATGCACGGCGCAAGTGTAGCCCAAGGCCTCGAACTCCAGCGCCGGAAAGGCATGGTCCTCACACTTGATTTCCTGCAGGCAGACAACGTCCGGCTGCTCCTCCTTCATCCAGGCGAGAACGCCTTCGAGGTGAGCCTTGACGGAATTCACGTTCCAGGTGGCAATGCGCATGGACGGCAGATTGCCCGTGCCGCTGCTGCACCGCAAGCGTTCAGGCTGAGATGAGGCGGTATGCGCCGATGCTGATGGCGAGGAGACCAACCGCAACCGTAAGGGCGCGCTTCGGCGTGATCTTGGACAGAAGCCCGCCAAAGAAGGCCGCCGGAATGCCACCGATCACCAGCCCCGCCACGGGGAGTGCCACGCTGCGCCAATCGGAACCACCCTCCCAGTGCCCCACGAAAAACGCGGTGGCGTAAGCTGAGAACACCGTGACGGCCACGAAGAATTCCGCAAAATTGGTGGAGCCGATGGCGTAGCGGGACTCGGTTCCGGCCCCGAGCAGGCTTGTGGTCACGACAGGCCCCCAGCTTCCGCCGATGCCCTCGATCAACCCGCCCGCAAAGCCGATGGTGCGCCGCCACGCCGCCGGTAGCACGCGTGGTGCCGAACCTCGCACGCCACGGATGACGATGAGGCTTCCGACGAAGAGGAGGTAGATCGTGATCGTGGTCGTGAGCCACGCGCCCTTGAGCCCCGTCAGCAGCAGCATGCCGATGGCGCCGCCAAGCCCGCCGAAAATGCAGAGTGCAGTTACCAGCGGCCAATCCAGGTTGCGGTGATAGAGATGCGACAACGCTGCCGTTCCCGTCGTCGGGATCTTCGCGGCATTGACGCTGGCCGACGCCAGCGCCGGAGGTACGCCAAGCCCCAGCAGCACCGACGACGAAATCACGCCAAAGCCCATGCCGAGCGCACCATCGCAAACCTGCGCGGCAAAGCCGATGGCGGCAAAGATGAAGAACTCAAGCATGTCGAACGGTCCCCGGATCAGAGTTGGATCAGCGCACGTCCGCCGCCGCACGTGCCACCGTCCGGATGATTTGGCCATTGGCCGCAAAGTGAATGCCGCACTCGGTCTTGTCGCTACCCTGCCAGCGGCCGGCGCGCGGATCATCTTCCGTCCCGCCTGCCGCCGTGCACGGAACACAGCCGATGGAATGATAGCCAGAGCTCTTCAGCGGATGGCTGGGCAGGTGGTGGGCCTGTACGTAGTTGGAAAGATCAAGGGCCGAGAAGGCAGCCAAGGGTTCGATCTTCAGCTTGCCATCCTGCTCGCTAACGAATCCGAGGTCTGAGCGAGCGGCGCCATGGAAGCGCTTGCGGCCCGAAATCAGCACGTCGAACTCTTCCGTCGCCCGCGCCAGCGGCACCGTCTTGCGGATGTGGCAGCACAGGTCCGTGTTGCTGCCGTGCAGCGCGCCATCAGAATCGGTGCGCGCCAGATCAGCGGTGTCGGGCGCAATGACGCGCAGGCCCGTGAGGCCAAGCTCCTTTACCAGCCGGTCGCGATACGCGATGGTTTCATCAAAGAGCTTGCCCGTGTCGAGGAACAGCACCGGCAAATCCGGAGCCACTTCCGAGAGCATGTGCAACAACACCGCCGATTCCGCCCCGAAGGATGAGAGCAGCGCCACGCGGCCCGGGTAATCTTTCACCACATGGGTGATGAGATCACGGCCCTCGATCCCGGCATAGCGTTCGACGATGGCATTGAATGATTTGTTATCCGGCATGGGGCTGTTCCTCCCATGGTGTGAAACCCTGGTGACGCTCCGACCACACCTCGCGCTCGCCCGCCTTGCGGAACAGGCCACGCTGATAGGCGAGCGACATCTGCCGCGATGCCTTCTGCCAGGCTTCGAGACCGAACCGCTCCGGCACCTCGAAAGTGTCAAAGCCCACCTGAAGCATGAACTGCAACTGGTCCGGCAGGATGTTGCCGGTGGCGCGCAGTTCCGACTGGTAGCCATCGAGACGCAACTGCCGCGCCAGCGAATAGGAACGTCCATCCGTGTAGGCCGGGAAGGGCAGCGCGATCAGCGCAAGCTGCGGCACATAAGGCGTAAGATCATGTTCCCGCGATGTGTTGGTGAGGCGCACACCCAGGAGGCCCGGAAAGCGCACGAGGTCATCCCAGTCGCGCACCAGCCGTTCTACCGACACGGTCAAACGCTGCTGGTCCGCAACGGGAGTCTCATCGTCCAGGTGAACCCATTCGTCTGCAACGAAGGAATTGTTCTTAAGCAGCGGCATAGAGGGCCTCCTTGAAGGGCTTGGCGCCGACGCGGCGATAGGTGGCGAGGAATTCCTCGCCCGCATGGCGGGTCTTGAGATAGGTGGCGAGAATCTTCTCGATCACGTCGGGCACGTCTTCAAAAGCGAAACCCGGTCCGAGGATCGTACCGATGGCGGCATTCTCGGATGACGATCCGCCCAGCGTGATCTGGTAATATTCCTCGCCCGCCTTATCGAGGCCGAGGATGCCGATGTGGCCGACATGGTGATGGCCGCAGGCATTGATGCAGCCCGAAATGTTGATCTTGATGTTGCCGATGTCCTGCTCGCGGTCGAAATCCGCAAAGCGGCGGCTGATCGCCTGGGCAATCGGAATGGAGCGCGCCGTGGCGAGGGAGCAGTAGTCGAGGCCCGGACAGGCGATGATGTCGCCCGCGAGACCATAGTTGGCGGCGCCAAGCCCGTGCTCGGAGAGCGCCTGCCAAACGGCAAACACATCGCTCAGCTTCACATGCGGCAGCACGATGTTCTGGGCATGCGAAACACGCAGTTCGTCGTGCGAGTAGCGTTCGGCGAGGTCGGCCATCACGCGCATCTGTTCGCCCGTGGCATCGCCGGGAATTTCGCCCGGCGCCTTCAGCGAGATGTTGACGATGGCGTGGCCATCCCGCTTGTGGGTGGCGAGGTTGTTCTTCGCCCAACGGGCAAACGCCGCATTGCCGCGCCTGGCATCCTCGAAAGCCGGATTGAAGCGCGACAGCTTCTCGAACTTGGGATCGGCGAAATAGGCGGTGATGCGCGACAGCTCGCGCTCTTCCACCTGCGTCTGTTGCTGAGGGTGGCGGGCGTATTCGGCCTCCACTTCGCTGCGGAACTTCTCCGCGCCGATCTCATGCACAAGGATCTTGATGCGCGCCTTGTACTTGTTGTCGCGGCGGCCATAGAGATTGTACACGCGCATGATCGCTTCGAGATAGGGGATTAGCTCCTTCTCCGGCAGGAACTCGCGCACCGTGACGGCGATCATCGGCGTGCGGCCCTGGCCGCCACCCACCATCACCTCCCAACCAGCCTCGCCCTTGTCATTGCGGTGCAGGCGCATGCCAATGTCATGCACCTTCACGGCGGCGCGGTCGTGCGGCGCCCCCGTGATGGCGATCTTGAACTTGCGCGGCAGGAAGGAAAATTCCGGATGCAAGGACGACCACTGGCGGATCAACTCGCCCACCGGGCGTGGGTCTGAAATCTCGTCGGCGGCAGCACCGGCCCAATGGTCTGTCGTCACATTGCGGATGCAGTTGCCGGAAGTCTGGATGGCGTGCATCTCCACATCCGCAAGCGCCTGCAGGATGTCGGCCGCGTCCTCCAGCTTGATCCAGTTGTACTGGATGTTCTGGCGCGTGGTGAAATGGCCATAACCCTTGTCATACTTGTCGGCGATCATGCCGAGCTGGCGCATCTGCCGCGATGACAGCGTGCCGTAGGGAATGGCGACCCGCAGCATGTAGGCATGGAGTTGCAGGTAGAGGCCGTTCATCAGGCGCAAGGGACGGAACTCGTCCTCGCTCATCTCGCCGGAAAGGCGGCGATTGGCCTGGTCGCGGAACTGCGCGGTGCGCTCGCCGACAAACTGGTGGTCGAATTCATCGTAGCGGTACATGGCTCAATCCTTGAAGACGGGAAAGCCGCCGGCTGTGCCGTTGGCCTGCTTGCCGAGGTCGGGACGAACACTCGGGCCGAGTGTCCGCACGCGCTCGCGGAAATGGTTGGCGCGGATGCGCCCGTTGATGCGCTCGGCATCGAAGAAATATTGGCCTGTCACGAGGGTCTTCTTCACATCGTCGAGGGCGCGCGTTTCCAGCGCCGCCTTGGCCTGCGGTTCGAGCGCCAGAACGGCGTCATCGATCTTCTCGCTCCACACGCCGGCACGGGTGAGGAACACGACCTCGCCGTCCCGCAAGCGGTTTGCGGTCATCACCTGACCCTTTTCGATTTCATTCATGATGCAGCTCTCAGGATGGCGTCGCGGATGTCTTCGCGAACGGGGAAGGGGACGATATCGGCAGAAGCGATGGTCGCCGCGCCGGCCTTGGCCAGACCGACGTAGATGATGGTGGGGCCGCTCAGGCCGTGGGTGTGCACGCACTCCCACAGTTGCCCGATGGTCGTTTCCACGACACGTTCCGTGGGCAGCGTGCCGTTCTCCACCAGTGTCACCGGCGTCGAGGGGCGGATACCGGCGGCAAGCAGGCGGGCAGATACATCGCCAGCGGCGTTGAGACCCATGTAGATCGCGAACACCTGGCCGGGTTTGGACAGCGCCTGCCAATCGTGATCGGCAAGTCCGGAGTCACTCGCGGCAGTGAGGAAGGTGATGGCGCGGTTCTGACCGCGCTGTGTGAGCGGCAGCTTGGCCGCCGCCGCACAGCCCATGGCAGCTGTGATGCCCGGCACCACATCGACGGTAATGCCAACGGCTTCCAGCGCTGCCTGTTCTTCGCCGCCCCGGCCGAACATGTAGGGATCACCACCCTTGAGGCGCACGACATGAAGTCCCTTGCCCGCCTCGCGCAGGAGAATGGCATTGATTTCGGCTTGCTTCGGTGAAGCCTCGAAAGGCGTCTTGCCCACGGGAATGCGCACCGCGTCACGGCGCGACAATTCCAGCACACCGGGCGAGACCAGCCGGTCATAGACGATGACATCGGCCTCCTGCAGCTTCCGGTGCGCCTTCAGCGTCAGCAATTCCGGATCACCGGGGCCAGCACCCACCAGCGACACCCGACCTTGGGCAGGCTTTGACTGCGCATAGACCGCATCGTGGAAGGCAAGGTCGAAAGCAACGTCGTCGTCCTGTTCAAGGGCCGCCCGCGGCCCCCCGAAGAAGAAATCGTGCCAGAAGGCGCGCCGGCGGTTTCCCGCAGGAACGAGATTGGCCACGCGCTCCCGCAATCCCTGTGCCCGCGCGGCAACCTTGCCGAGGCTGTGGGGCAGGAGACCATCGATCTTGGCGCGGATGCTCTGTCCGAGCACGGGCGCTGTTCCTTCCGTGCCGATGGCAACAACAACCGGGTCGCGGTCCACGATCGAAGGAACGATGAATGTGGAAATATCAGCTTCGTCGACGGCGTTGACGGGAATGCCCCGGGCCTGCGCCTCGGCACTCACCTGCGCATTCAATGCCTTGTCAGCCGAGCACACGAGCGCCGCACCATCCAGCAGGGCCGGGCGGAATTCCGTGCCGACCCAATGGACGCGCGAGCTCTCGGCCAGTTCCGCGTGCAGTTGCGGGGCGACCACTTCGATGACGGCATCGGTCTTGAGCAGCAGGCGCACCTTGCGCAACGCTTCCTCGCCACCGCCAACAACCACCACCCGGCGGCCCTGCAGGTCGACGAAAATCGGGAAATACCGCATCTGATCGCTCCCTTGTTCGGTTCACCGGACAGAACCGCCCGGTTGACCATTCCCATCGTTTCTAGTTGAAAAAGCCCTGCATTTCAGGCAACTTCGGCAATATCAACAAGTCAGAACGGGTTGTTCGTTATTCCGAACAGCGGATTTAATGAAGGATGCGGCGGATGTCAAGGCGGGTAGGACAGGGCGGTAACGGCGGCCGGGCGGCGAAAGGCGCGGCCGAGGCCGAAGACAAGTCCGCTGACCTGGGCAAGACCATCCAGCGCCTGCGCAAGGCCTACAACCTCTCGCTCGGCGAACTCTCCGAACAGTCCGGCGTCGCCAAGTCGATCATCTCGCAGATCGAGCGCAACGAAACCAACCCGACGCTCTCGACTGTCGTGAAGCTGTCCCGCGCCCTCGACACGACAGTGGATGAAGTGCTGCGCGGCGAGACCCAGTCGCTGTTTATGGAGCACCAGCAGAAATCCGCGGTGCCGATTCTGGAGAGCCAGGACGGCCTGTGCCGCCTCGCCATTGCCGGGCCGCTCAACCTCCTCGACTATTTCCAGTGGTACGACTTCCACGCCAAGCCGAAGGGCGTGCTCGAGTCGTCACCGCACCCCACGGGCACCATTGAACATCTCTACGTCGTGACCGGCGAACTTGAGGTGACGACAGGTGGCGAGACCCGTATTGCCCGCACCGGCGAGGCGCTGCGCTACCGCGCCGACGTTCCCCACAAGATCGTCAACATCGGCGACACGCCAGCCCACGCCGTCATGATGCTGGCGCTGCGCCAGTTCGGTGTGGCCAGCACATGAACGCCGCCACCCATGACGCGGTGGCCAAGCACGTCGCGCGCCTGAAGCCGCACATCGAAAATCTGTTTCGCGCCCAGTGGGAAGATCCCGAACTGCCTGGCATGGAATACCGCTCCGCTGCACGCCTGCGCCGGTTCCTGTCGGATCATGGATTTGATGTGGGCGATGCACCGGGCAATATCCCCACGGCCTTCGTGGCCCGGAAGCGCAAAGGCAACGGCCCTGTCGTCGCCATTCTCGCCGAATATGACGCGCTGCCCGGCCTCGCTGCCGAAGCGAAAGACACCTACGCGCCGCTTCCCCTCGCAGCAGGCCACGCCTGCGGTCACAACCACATCGGACCCGCCAACACCGCCGCCGCCATCATCGCAGCTGCCGCGCTGGCGGAAGGAGAGGGTGGCGGCGAAATCCGCGTCATCGGCTGCCCCGCCGAGGAAATCCTGTGGGGCAAGATCGCGCTTCTCGATGCGGGCGCTTTCGACGATGTGGACGTGGTCCTCACCTCCCACGGCGATTACCAGACGGGCGCACTGTCACGTCCCTGCCAATCCGTTGTGATGGGGGAGTTCGTCTTCCTGGGCCGCGCCGGTCACGCAGGTTTCAAGACCGCCGCCAACGCCTTGCTCGCCGCTGAAGCATTTGTCGCCGAAGTGGAACGGACCGGCCGCCGCGATTTTGCCGCTGGGCAATTCCGCCACGTTCTCCGCCGCGCCGGCGTGACACCTGGCATCACGCCAGACGAAGTGCGGGTCTGGTATCAATCCCGTGCACCCCATATCAACCAGGCCCGCGCCGCTTACGGCATGATGATTGCAACGGCGGAACGGATCGCGGCAGAGCAGGGCCTCCGCTGGCGTGAGCAGTTCATCTCGGAAACGCGCGGCTACCTGCCCAACGATGTACTGGGACGTGTCCTCGCAGATTGCATGAAGGACGTCGGCCCGCCGCAATGGTCAACCGATGATGTGGCGTTCATGTCAGAACTCACCGCCTCCTGCGCTCCGGGCGAACCGATGCGACTCGACCGCACCACCCGCTATTTCAATACGGGCGAGGACTACTATGGACAGGATGACGGTGAAGTCTCGTGGCGCGTGCCGCTGGGCCGCGTGAACTGGGCCTATCCGGAACAGGTGCCCATTCACCACTGGGCCTGGACGGCACTCTCCGGCCATCCCGCGAGTTTTCCGGGACCGCTCATGGCCGTGCAGGCGTTGGCGGCAGGTGCAGTGGCTATCCTGCGTAATCCATCCCATGTGGAAATGGCAAAGGCCGAACTGCAGCGCCGCACCGCTGATACTCCGCCCGACCGTCCGCGCCTCGGCGCACAACGCACCCTGCGTGACGCCCCTGAAACATTCTGGAATGCCACATGGACGGAAGTGTCGCCCTGAGGGATTTCAGTCCTCGTGTGACATCTTCTCCAGATTGTCGTTGTAACGTTTCGCCGCCGCCTCGAAGCGCGCCTCGAAATTCGCCATGTTCTTCTTGGGCTCCTGGTAGAAGGCCGTCAGCTTCATCAAGCGGATGAAGCTGTTGTTCACGGCGCGGCCGAGGGCACGCATCGGGCGGTCGAAATCGAAGAGCAGGATCACGCGCTCCTCGTCCGTGTCGTTCCACACCTCATGCTCATAGGTATCATCAAACACGAAGATTTCGCCGGGCCGCCACACCTTGATGACATCCCCCACACGGATGCGGCACTTCTCCGCGTCCTTTGGAATGATCAGGCCGAGATGGGCGCGCAGGATCCCCTTGCTCACCCCACGGTGAGGGCGGATGTGATAGCCGGGCGAAAGGATGGAGAACCACGCCGTCTGGAGATGGGGCACCTCAGAGAGCAGCTTCGCGGTGACTGGTGCCTGCGTGCAATTCTTCTCCAACCGCTCACCGAAACCGTAGAGGATGAAGGTACGCCAGTTCTTGCCCGTCGAAATCTTGTGCTGGTCGGGAGAGACATCATGGAAGGCCGGAATGGCATCGCGGTGTTTGAGGATCGTCTCAGCCTCGCCCCGGATTGTCTGAAAGTTGTCGACGAACACCTGAAGATGCGGGAAGAGGGCGGTCTCGATCACGGGCAGATCGCCCACCAGCGATTGCTTTCCGAGGAACGCCGCAAGATTGCGCGTCACCCATCGGCCGGTATTCTTCACGGCCTTGCGCCGTCTCTGTTTCCATGTCGAAGGAGGCGCAGCGCCAGCAGGGTGAGGCATGGTTTGTCCAGTCAAACAGTCGCCCCGCCCCGCATTCCTTAGCAGATCGCAGCGCAGGCTGGAAGCAACGCCCCGGTCTGCCTGATGTGCGCCCCTCACCATGAGGTGCGCCCCTCAAAATTCTTGCAATCCCGGTCGAAGCTGCTCATAAGCGCCGCCGGACCAACGATTTGAGCGCCAAGGAGCCTTTCATGACCGCCATTCTGGACATCACAGCCCGCGAAATCCTCGACAGCCGCGGCAACCCTACGGTGGAAGTGGATGTGACTCTGGAAGACGGGTCTTTCGGTCGCGCCGCTGTTCCGTCTGGCGCTTCCACGGGCGCACACGAGGCGGTGGAACTCCGCGACGGCGACAAGTTCCGTTTCCTCGGCAAGGGCGTTTCCAAGGCCGTCACTGCCGTGAACGGTGAAATCTATGAAGCCCTCGCCGACCTTGATGCGGAAGACCAGATCGGCATCGACCGCGCCATGATCGCCCTCGACGGAACACCGAACAAGGCCCGCCTCGGCGCCAACGCCATCCTCGGCGTCTCGCTGGCCACGGCCAAGGCCGCCGCCGATGCCGCGGCCCTGCCGCTCTACCGCTACGTCGGCGGTGCCTCGGCCCGCATCCTTCCTGTTCCGATGATGAACATCATCAACGGCGGTGTTCATGCCGACAATCCCATCGACTTCCAGGAATTCATGATCATGCCGGTGGGTGCCCCCACCTTCAAGGAAGCGCTCCGCATGGGCGCGGAAGTCTTCCACACGCTCAAGAGCGCGCTGAAGAAGGCCGGACACAACACCAACGTCGGCGACGAAGGCGGCTTCGCGCCCAACCTGCCGTCTGCGGAAGCGGCCCTCGACTTCGTCATGCAGTCCATCGAGAAGGCGGGTTACAAGGCCGGACAGGACATCTGCCTTGCGCTCGATTGCGCCGCCACCGAGTTCTTCAAGGACGGCAAGTATGTCTACGTGGGGGAAGGCGTCACGCGCTCCATCAAGGAACAGGCGGAATATCTGGCGAAGCTCGCCAAGGCCTATCCCATCATCTCGATCGAGGACGGCCTCTCCGAGGACGACTGGGATGGCTGGAAGCAGGTGACGGACCTGATCGGCGCCAAGGTGCAACTGGTGGGCGACGATCTCTTTGTCACCAACACCAAGCGCCTGAGGGACGGCATCAGCAAGAAGACCGCCAACTCCATTCTCGTCAAGGTGAACCAGATCGGTTCCCTCACCGAGACGCTGGAAGCCGTCGAGATGGCACACAAGGCCGGCTACACCGCCGTCATGTCGCACCGCTCGGGTGAGACGGAAGATTCGACCATCGCCGATCTCGCCGTTGCCACCAACTGCGGACAGATCAAGACAGGTTCGCTCGCCCGCTCGGACCGGCTGGCGAAGTACAACCAGCTCCTGCGCATCGAAGAAGAACTCGGCCCCTCCGCCCAGTACCAGGGCAGGGCGATCCTCAAGGGCTGAAGCACAGGCCACCGAACCGCAAAGGCCCGCCGGAACCGGCGGGCCTTTCTGTTTGACCGACATCGTTTCGTTCAAATGTCAGGGAGAAATGGATTGCCTCAGTTCAACGCGGGCAATCCCACGCGCGCCTTCAGGCCGCCCGACTCCGCAGCTTCGAAGTCCAGCGTGAAACCGTAGACCTCTGCGAGGTCGCTGACGATGGAAAGGCCCAGGCCGGTTCCCGGCGCCAGCGCGTCCAGCTTCACGCCGCGGCGGGTGATGGTGGAAAGTTTCTCGGCTGCCACGCCCGGGCCGTCGTCCTCAACGGTGAGCATCTTGCCGTCGTGCATGATTTTCACCGCGCTTGTGGCATGCTTGCGGGCGTTGTCGAGCAGATTGCCCAGCAGTTCCAGCAAATCAGTGTTGTCGATGGCGAGATGCGTGCTGGAGGGAATGTCGACCGTCCACGAAATCGCATCTCCGCGCGGCGCCCGTTTCAGCGTTTCCACCACGCGTTCCGCTGCCGGCAACAGCGGCGAACGGTGGCTGCTGACGCCGGCCGCCATGCGGCTGCGGGCCAGTTCCCGGTCCACGAGATCGCGCATCTGATCGACAGCGAGGCGGATGTGGCCCGCTTCCTCCTTCTGTCCGCGGCCGGAGAGTTGCGCCGCCGTGTTTGTCAAGACCGTGAGCGGCGTCTTCAGTCCATGGGCCAGGTTTCCCGCCCGCTGCCGCGCCCGTTCAAGTTGCTTTTCGCGGGCCTCCACCAGGGCATTCACTTCGCTGACAAGCGGTGTCACCTCTTCGGGATGTGTGCCGATGATGCGCCGTGCCTCTCCGGTGCGCAGCGCCTCTACCGCCTGCTTCAGGATGTGCAGCGGCCGCAGTCCCAGGAAAATCACGAGAAGCACCGAAGCCATCAGCGCGCCATAGAGCAACGCAAGACCGGCGATCAGCGGGCGGCCGAAACCGGACACGGTATCCTGCACGCGCGCCCGCTCCATGGCCACGGTGATGACAAGCTTGTGCTCCTTGCCCGCGGCATCCGGCAGAAAGATCAGTTTCTCGAGGCCCAGCACATCCGCACCGCCCGGACCCCGGAGAATGTGCGCGTGATCTTCTTCCGGCTCAGAAGGCGGTGTCGGCACGGCAAAGCTCTCGTCCCACATGGAGCGTGAGCGGAGCGGCGGCTGGCCCTGTTCATCGACCTGCCAGTACATGCCGCCCTGCGGCTGGGAGAAGCGCGGATCGCTGAGCGCCGACGTACTCTGCAGCTTGCCGGTCGCGTCGTAGGAGAGGGACGTCACGAGTTGTTCGAAATGCGTGGTGAGTTCCCGCACCACGAAACGGTTCACATGGTTTTCAAACAGGTATGAGAAAGCCACGCCCGCGATGATGAGCAGCACGCTGATCGCCACCGCCGCCAGCAGCACCAGTCGAAAGCGCAATGCCCCGCCGCGCAGCAAGCCCGTCATCCCGCCTTCAGGGCGAGGCTGTAGCCAAAGCCGCGCTTGTTTTCGATGATGCCGGCACCCAGTTTGCGCCGCAGCCGGCTGACCAGAGCTTCGACCGCATTCGGGTCGCGCTCATGGTTCACGGCGTAAAGTTTCTCGGACAATTCCTCCTTGCTCACCTGCTCACCCGGATGAAGGGCAAGGTGATGCAGCAGCCGGAATTCCAGTGGCGTGAGTTCGATGTTGCGCCCATCAAGCGTCGTCTTGCCTGCCTTGAGGTCCAGCCTCAGCCTGTCCACTTCGAGCACCGAGGAAGCAAGCCCGCCACTGCGCCGGATGATGGCCCGGAGCCGCGCCAGCAATTCTTCCATTTCGAACGGTTTGGGCAGGTAGTCATCGGCGCCGGTATCGATGCCATCGACGCGTTCCGCCCAGGTGCCGCGCGCCGACAGGATGATGACAGGGGTCTTCAATTCTTCCGCCCGCCAGCGCCGCAACACCGACAAGCCATCAAGTCCGGGCAAGCCGAGATCGAGGATGATGGCGGCGTAGTCCTCCGTCGATCCCTTGAACCAGGCGTCTTCGCCATCGGGCGCAATATCGGCTACAAATCCGGCTGATGTGACCGCCGCGGCAACAGCCTTGGCGACGGTGGCTTCATCTTCGGCAATCAGGACACGCATGGGGAATTATCGCGTTTGCAATGTGAGGGCATCAAGGCGAAGGCGCACAACCTTGCCGGACGACTGGAGAATCTTGACACGGTACTGATAACTTCCAGACGACCGCTTGAGGTCCACATCGAGCACCTTGCCCGGATAGGACTTCTTCAGAAAGGCCATCAGGGCGCTGAGCGGGACGGCCTTGCCTTGGGAAACGGCATCCTTCGCCTTGTTGGCCTCGGACGAGCCGTTGTCCTCATCCTTGTCATCGTCATCGTCGCCCTGGCTGTTGGATGAGTTGTTACCGGACCCGCTGCCGCTGCTATTCGATCCCCCTCCGCCACCCCCGCTGTCATTGTCACTGGCGAGGACGCGGACCGGTGGCGCCAGCACGTTCGCCCCCAGGACGAGGGCGGTAATGAACGAGCGGCGGGTGAGTTCAGTGGACATGTCCGGCGGGCAATTGGAAAGGGTGGAACCAGGCCAAGCTCGCTCTCGAGACGGCAGCTCAGGTGAAAACGCTCAAGACCTGGTTCCGAGGGTACACGGCAAGGCTTGAGACAATCAAGCATCGCCGGTAAGTCGATTTCTGCCAGATCATGGCTGACAAACGACTGGCAAAACCCGGTTGTAGAACGATTTAGTGGATCGCCTGGGAGACATCGTCCAGCGTCGTGAGCTGGAGTGACATGGTCATCGCCGATTCAGCCGCGCGCAATGGCGGCGAGAGCACCTTGCTCAATTGTGCTGCAACCGGGCAGGCCGCCTCGGGATCCAGCTTGTGCATGCGGAACACGGCTTCGTCTTCCACCGCGCGATAGACATCCGCCAGCGTGATCTGCGGGGCAGGGCGCGCGAGGCTGAAACCTCCGGAGCGCCCCGACGTTGAGGCCACGAGCGATGCCTTTTCGAGTTCCGACATCAACCGGCGGATGACCACCGGGTTGGTGTGGACACTCTGCGCAATCATGTTGGAGCACACCGGACCCTTTCCCGAGTTGCGGGCGAGGACCGAGAGGGCATGAATTGCGACGATGAAACGGCTGGAGGACAGCATGGTGTTCCATAAATGTAACTTCTGGCGGGAAAATCAAGCACCATCGCACACGCGCAATGTCGCAAGCGACGAATGCGCGCAATGGTTTACGGACTGTTAAGAATGCCCGCGGCATGTTTGGGGGCATGATCAGGCGCATCCAGAGATTCGACATGCTGGTAACGCTGGGGTGCCTCGTGCTTCTCAGCTACTTCGCCTGGCATGGCATGAAGGGCCCGCGCGGCTATGACTTCCTCGACGCGCTGCACGCCCAATCCGCCGGACTGATCGCCGATCTTGCTGCGGAGGAAGCCGAGCAGCACCGCCTGGAGGCCAGGGTGGCGCTGATGCGTCCCGAACGCGTGGATCCCGACATGCTGGAGGAACTGGCCCGCACGGAACTTGAGTTGTCGCGCCGCAACGAACTGATCGTCCGCCTGCACGACTGATTTCCCGTTTTCTTTCCGATGATTAACCGAAATCCGGTTAATTGCCATTTTCGCAAGTGCACACAAGCATTTAATGCTAAGACAAACCCACTGACGGAGGGTGTGCATGGCTGTGAAATCCGCCTATTTGGCCCGCAAGGGCGACAAGCCGCCAAAGGGCGCAAAGGCATCAGATCTCAAGAATAGCGGCTTCACCGCGGAGGAGGAAATCAACGCCTACCGCGACATGCTGCTGATCCGCCGTTTCGAGGAAAAGGCCGGCCAGCTCTACGGCATGGGCCTCATCGGCGGCTTCTGCCACCTTTACATTGGCCAGGAAGCGGTCGTCGTCGGCATGCAGATGGCGGCAATCGAGGGTGACCAGGTCATCACCTCCTACCGCGATCACGGCCACATGCTGGCCTGTGGCATGGATGCAGGCGGCGTCATGGCCGAACTGACCGGTCGCAAGGGGGGCATCTCCCGGGGCAAGGGCGGCTCCATGCACATGTTCAGCCGCGAGAAGAATTTCTATGGCGGCCATGGAATCGTCGGCGCCCAGGTGCCGCTGGGAGCAGGGCTGGCCTTCGCCAACAAGTATCGCGGCAACCCGAATGTCTCCATGGCCTATTTCGGCGACGGTGCGGCCAACCAGGGCCAGGTCTACGAAACCTTCAACATGGCCTCGATCTGGAAGCTGCCGGTGATCTTCGTGATCGAGAACAACCGCTATGCCATGGGCACGGCGGCAACCCGTTCCACCGCTGCCTCGGAAGCCCTTGGCGCAAGGGGCGAAGCCTTCGGCATTCCGGCCGAGCAGGTGGACGGCATGGACGTCCGCGCCGTCAAGGAAGCCGCCGACCGCGCCACCGAACACTGCCGCTCCGGCGAAGGGCCTTACATCCTTGAGATGATGACCTATCGTTATCGCGGACACTCCATGTCCGACCCCGCGAAATACCGCACCAAGGAAGAGGTGCAGAAGATGCGCGAGGAGCAGGACCCCATTGAGCAGGTGAAGGCCCGTCTCCTGAAATCCAAGCGCGCCTCTGAGGAAGACCTGAAAAAGATCGACGCGGAAATCCGCGACATCGTCACCAAGGCCTCCGACTTCGCCACCAACGATCCGCTGCCGGATGAATCCGAGCTGTGGACCGACATCTACGTGAACGCGTGAGGAGCGAGAAATAGAATGCCTACCATCCTCATGCCCGCGCTCTCCCCCACCATGGAAGAGGGCAAACTTGCGAAGTGGCTCAAGAACGTCGGCGATGCGGTGAAGCCGGGCGACGTGATTGCCGAGATTGAAACCGACAAGGCCACCATGGAGGTCGAGGCTGTTGACGAGGGCCCGCTGACTGCGATCCTGATTGCTGCCGGAACCGAAGGCGTGAAAGTCAACACGCCGATTGCCGTGATCGGAGAGGCGGATGCCGCAGCGCCGCCACCAGCCCATGCACCCGGCACGCTGCCCTACGAAGGTGCCGAAAGCCACACCAAGCCCCATGCGGAGATGCAGGCAACCGTCGCTGCCGTGAAAGCGTCACAACCCGCACCCGCCGATCCTGAAATTCCGGCAGGCACCGAGATGGTGCAGATGACGGTGCGCGAAGCCATCCGCGCCGCCATGTCCGAGGAAATGCGCCGTGACCCGGACGTGTTCCTCATGGGCGAGGAAGTTGGCCAGTATCAGGGCGCCTACAAGATTTCCCAAGGCATGCTGGAGGAGTTCGGCGACAAGCGCGTGATCGACACGCCGATCACCGAACACGGCTTCACGGGCATTGCCGTGGGCGCTGCCTTTGCGGGACTCAAGCCCATCGTGGAATTCATGACCTTCAATTTCGCCATGCAGGCGATTGACCAGATCATCAATTCCGCCGCCAAGACACTCTACATGTCGGGTGGGCAGATGGGCTGTTCCATTGTGTTCCGCGGCGCCAATGGCGCGGCGGCGCGTGTCGCCGCCCAGCACAGCCAGGATTACGCCGCCTGGTACGGCCACATCCCCGGCCTCAAGGTGGTGATGCCCTACACGGCAGCGGACGCGAAAGGCCTGATGAAGGCCGCCATCCGCGATCCCAACCCGGTGATCTTCCTCGAAAACGAAATCCTCTACGGCAAGAGCTTCGACGTGCCGAAGCTGGATGATTGGGTGGTGCCCATCGGCAAGGCACGCATCGCGCGGCCCGGCAATGACTGTACCATCGTCTCCTTCGGCATTGGCATGACCTATGCCCATGCGGCGGCCGACAAGTTGGCGGCGGAAGGCATTGATTGCGAAATCATCGACCTCCGCTCCATCCGTCCGCTCGACCTTGAAACGGTGCTGACATCGGTACGCAAGACCAACCGCTGCGTCTGCGTGGAGGAGGGCTATCCCCGCTTCTCGGTGACGAGCGAACTCGCCGCCGAAATCATGACACACGCGTTCGATTATCTGGACGCTCCCGTGGCGCGCGTGGCCGGCAAGGACGTTCCCATGCCCTACGCCGCCAACCTGGAAAAACTCGCCCTGCCGAACGTCGACGATGTTATCGCGGCGGTGAAGGGTGTGGTCTACGCAAACTAGGCTGTCACCCCGCATTCATTGCGGGGTGCCTATCCAACCTCGTGATGGGACAGCCGTCATTTTGAACAGTGGGTCCCCGGGGCGAGCCCGGGGATGACAATAGAAGAGAAGGTACACAGGAATGGCCAAGGGTCACGACCACGATCACCACGAACATCATCACCACGACCACTCCAAGGAAATCCATCCGCACCAGCTGCAGCCTCCCCATGAGGTGTTCCACGATCCGAAGGCGGGCGAAATTGCCCGCGCCTGGATCACCGGCGGACACCTGAGCCTGTCGCTGCATGCCATGGCCTTCGGCAAGGCCGACATCTGGGGCCATGTGCTTGCCGGGATGGCGGCGCAGGTGGCGGGCGCCATGGCCGAGATGGGCCACGGCAATACCGCCGGCAACCTTGAGGAAATCCGCAAGACGCTGAACGAAGGCCTCGCCAAGGCCGCCGCCCAGAACTCGGTCCTCGCCAACAAGTCATAAACCTTCCGCACACGGAGCATTCCATGGCCGCAACCGTTCTCATGCCAGCACTGTCTCCAACCATGGAGAAGGGCAAGCTTGCCAAGTGGCTCAAGAAGGAAGGCGACAAGGTGAAGAGCGGCGACATTCTCGCCGAAATCGAAACCGACAAGGCCACCATGGAAGTGGAAGCCGTGGACGAGGGCACACTGGGCAAGATCATGGTACCGGAGGGCACGGACGACGTGCTCGTCAACACGCCGATCGCACTGATCCTGGCTGAGGGTGAGAAGGCGGGGGATGTTTCCGTCGCCGCCGTCAAGCCGCCTTCAACCGCTGCGGCGAAAGCTGGCGGCGAAAGCACCGGAGGAGGAGCGGTGATCGTTGGCGGGGGAGGAAAGAGTCCGGCGCCTGCGGCCAAGGCCCAAGGAGACGAAGACCCATATCCGGCGGCGTCGCGCCTTTTCTCTTCGCCGCTGGCCCGCCGCCTTGCCAAGGAAAAGGGCATCGACCTCGCGGCCCTGAAGGGCTCCGGCCCCCATGGCCGCATTGTCTCGCGCGACGTGGAGAATGCCAAGCCAGGTGCCGCACCCGCCGCGAAACCTGCCGCGGCCCCGGTCGCTTTCGCCGCGCCGCCCTCCGATGCGCAAGTCCTGCGCAATTTCGCCGAAGGCTCCTACGACCTCGTGCCGCATGACTCCATGCGCAAGGTGATCGCCCGCCGCCTCACGGAATCGAAGCAGACGATCCCGCACTTCTACGTCTCGGTGGATGTGACGCTTGATCACCTGTTGGACCTGCGCGAACGCCTCAACGGCACGGCACCGAAGAACAAGGAGGGCCTGCCCGCCTGGAAGATTTCGGTCAACGACTTCATCATCAAGGCCATGGCCATGGCGTTGATCAAGGTGCCGGATGCCAATGTGTCTTGGACCGACAGCGCCATGGTGAAGCACAAGCACGCCGACATCGGCATCGCCGTGTCGATCCCCGGCGGCCTCATCACCCCGGTGGTGCGCAAGGCCGAGAGCAAGGGCCTCGCGCAGATTTCAACCGAAATGAAGGACTACGCCAAGCGCGCCAAGGACCGCAAGCTGAAGCCCGAGGAATACACCGGCGGCTCGTCGGCGATCTCCAACATGGGCATGCTGAACGTCTCGAATTTCGCCGCCATCGTCAATCCGCCCCACGCCTCGATCCTTGCGATCGGCACCGGCACACGGCGTCCTGTGGTGCGGGGCAACGACATCGTCATCGAACAGCAGATGACCATGACACTCTCGACAGATCACCGCTGCATCGACGGCGCACTGGGCGCGGAGTTCATCAACGCGATCAAGCTGTATCTCGAAGAGCCGGGGCTGATGCTGGTGTGAGGATCATGTCCGTGACGCCGAGCCGCACACGCCCAACCGACAGGTTGCAAGAGAACAGAGGGCCGTAATGAAATCCATTCTCGCATTCGGTGACTCGCTCACCTGGGGTTTTGAAGCTGGCACCTTCAGGCGCCATGCCTTCGAGAACCGCTGGCCCAACGTGCTCGCCGCCGGGCTTGGCGGAAAGGCCCGGGTGATCGAGGAGGGGATGAACGGGCGGACCACGGTGTTTCCCGATCCCATCTGCGAGGCGGAGCGCAACGGTGCCGTGGCTCTGCCCATGCTTCTCGCCACGCACCAGCCGCTTGATTTGGTTATCATCATGCTGGGCACCAACGACATCAAATATGCCAACCGTTGCCGCGCCTTTGATGCAGCCCTTGGCATGCAGCGCCTCGTCAACTTGGTGAAAAACCACGACTACAATGCCGACTACGCCGTTCCGCAGATTCTCCTGATGTCGCCAACGCATCTGGTGAAGACCAACGACGACTGGTTCAACGACCTTTGGGGCCACGCGCTTCAGGAGTCGCAGCTTTTCGCGCGGCACTACACGCGTGTAGCGGAGGAGAATGGCTGCCACTTCTTTGATGCGGCGTCCGTGGCCACCGCCGACCCGACCGATGGCGGGCATCTGGACGCAGCCAATACCCGCAAGATCGGCGAAGCACTGGTCCCGGTCGTGAAAGGAATTTTACAGATTTGACGCCCGCCGCCAAGGCAAGTCAGGAGACAGGCCGCCCGAACGGCTCACTAGTCACAAAACGCGATAGCCAAGCCACCTTGGGGAAGCTATAGCCGCCACAACAGATGTGAAAACTATTTTCAGGATTGAAAGAGGATACCATGGCAGACACCGCATTTGACGTTCTCATCATCGGCGCAGGCCCCGGCGGTTACGTCTCGGCCATCCGCGCCGCACAGCTGGGCTTCAAGGTGGCGATCGTCGAGCGCGAACACCTGGGCGGTATCTGCCTGAACTGGGGCTGCATCCCGACGAAGGCGCTGCTGCGTTCGGCGGAAATCTATCACTACATGAAGCACGCCGAGAACTACGGCCTCGCCGCCAAGGACATCAGCTTCGATGCCGCCAAGGTGGTGCAGCGCTCACGCGGCGTCTCGGGCCGCCTCAACATGGGCGTGAATGGCCTGCTCAAGAAGAACAAGGTGCAGATCATCTGGGGCGAGGCGAAGATCACCAGGCCCGGTGAAGTCGTGGTGGCCGACAGCAAGAAGCCCGTGGTGCAGCCGCAGAACCCGCCGCCCAAGGGCGTGGCCGGAGCGGGCACTTACACCGCCAAGCACATCATCGTCGCCACCGGCGCGCGCCCCCGCGTGCTGCCGGGACTCGAGCCCGACGGCAAGCTGGTCTGGACCTATTTCGAGGCCATGGTGCCGAAGGAGATGCCCAAGTCCATGCTCGTCATCGGCTCCGGCGCCATCGGCATCGAGTTCGCCTCCTTCTACAACGCCATGGGCGTGGATGTGACCGTGGTCGAGATCATGGACCAGATCATGCCGGTGGAAGACACCGAGATTTCGAAGATCGCCCAGAAGCAGCTGGAGAAGCAGGGCCTCAAGTTCAGGCTTTCGGCCAAGGTGGCGAAGCTCGACCGCAAGGCCAACAGTGTCACCGCGACGATCGAGGCGGGTGGCAAGTCCGAGCAGATCACGGTGGACCGCGTCATCGCCGCTGCAGGCGTCGTTGCCAACACCGAGAACCTCGGCCTCGAAGCCGTGGGGGTGAAGATGGAGAAGGGCTGCATCGTGACCGACGGCTTCGGCCGCACCAATGTCGCGGGCATCTACGCCATCGGCGACGTCGCAGGCCCGCCCATGCTCGCCCACAAGGCCGAACATGAAGGCGTCATCTGCGTCGAAACCATCAAGGGCCTTCACACGCACGCCATGAAGAAGGACCAGATCCCTGGCTGCACCTATTGCCATCCCCAGGTCGCGAGCGTCGGGCTTACCGAAGCCAAGGCCAAGGCGGCGGGCTTTGAACTCAAGATCGGCAAGTTCCCCTTCCTCGCCAATGGCAAGGCCATCGCGCTGGGCGAGGACCAGGGCCTGATCAAGACCATCTTCGATGCCAAGACCGGCCGACTCATCGGCGCGCACATGGTCGGTGCTGAAGTGACGGAACTGATCCAGGGCTTCGTCGTCGCCATGGGGCTGGAGACGACGGAGGAGGAACTGATGCACACCGTCTTCCCGCACCCGACCCTCAGCGAGATGATGCATGAAAGCGTGCTGGATGCCTATGGACGCGTCATCCACATGTGACCTGCGAGACCTTGAAGCGCCGGGGATGGGGGGCCATATGGGGGCCGCTCCGTTCCGGTTGCAACGAGGGGGATGACATGGACTCGAAGAACATCTTGATAGCCCTGCTGATCGGCCTGGTGGCCGGCTGGCTGGCGAGTTGGGTGCCGTTCACCGGCGGTGGCGGCGGCCTTGTTCAATATCTCATCAGCGGCGTGCTCGGCTCCTTTGTCGGCAGCTACGTGCTGCAAAAGGCCAACATCAATCTCGGCATTCACAGCGAAGTGGGCCGCGACATCGCCACGGCCACCATCGGCGCGGTGATTGTCATGTTCATCGCCAATATCCTCAACTGAAGGGAACACACATGGACCAGATCATGCAATTGGGCGGCGTCGGCTTCTGGGGCACGGTGCTGATCGGCATTCTCGCGGGCTGGCTGGCGGAGAAGTTCACCGGCTCCGACCACGGCCTCATCATGAATCTCATCATCGGCCTCGTCGGCTCGTGGATCGGTTTCTTCGTTGCCAACGCCGCAGGCATCCAATTGGGCGAAGTGTTCCACGGCTGGTTCTGGGGCAATCTCCTTGTATCCGCCGCCGGTGCGATTATCCTGCTGGTGGTGCTGAAGCTGTTCCGCGGCTCACGGCGCTGATTCTCAAAGAGAGGGACCACGAATGGAAGGCTACGGAATTATCATGCAGATCATCCTCGGCGGACTCGCCGGGTGGATCGCGGAAAAGGTGATGGGGTTCAACACCGGCCTCATCATGAACATCCTGCTCGGCATCGTCGGTGCCATCGTCGGCAACTGGTTGCTGGGCCTGTTGGGCCTCGGCCTCGGCGGCCTCATTGGCCAGCTCATCGTCGCGGTGCTCGGCGCCTGCGTGCTGATCTTCGTCTACCGCGCCGTCAGGGGACGTGGCTGAGCCTCCCATGGCGACCCTGATCGACACAACCGGCGGGGCCCGCCCGCGCCATCCGGAAAAAGCCCACAAGGCTGACACGCCGATCCTGCGCAAGCCGGATTGGATCCGGGTGAAGGCGCCGGGCTCCGCCATCTATCACGAGACCCAGAAGCTGGTGCGCGACAACAAGCTCACCACCGTCTGCGAGGAGGCAAGCTGCCCCAACATCGGCGAATGCTGGACCAAGAAGCACGCCACCTTCATGATCATGGGCGACACCTGCACCCGGGCCTGCGCCTTCTGCAATGTGCGCACCGGCATTCCCGATGCACTGGACACAGGCGAACCCGAGCGCGTGGCTGATGCCGTGGCGCGCATGGGCCTCACTCACGCCGTCATCACTTCCGTTGACCGCGATGACCTCGCCGATGGCGGAGCCGATCATTTCGTCCGGGTGATCAAGGCCATTCGCAGTGCCGCGCCATCGACGACAATTGAAATCCTCACGCCCGATTTCCTCAAGAAGCAGGGCGCCCTCGAAAAGGTCGTGGCCGCGAAACCGGACGTCTTCAACCACAACCTCGAAACCGTTCCGTCGCTCTATCTCAAGATCAGGCCAGGCGCGCGCTATTTCCATTCGCTCCGCCTCCTGCAACAGGTGAAGGAACTCGACACCTCGATGTTCACCAAGTCTGGCATCATGGTTGGCCTCGGCGAAACCCGCGAGCAGGTGATGCAGGTGATGGACGACATGCGCACCGCCGATATCGACTTCATCACCATCGGCCAGTATCTCCAGCCCTCGCGCAAGCACGCGCCCATCGACCGTTTCGTCACGCCGGAGGAGTTCAACTCCTACGAGACGATTGCCTATGCCAAGGGCTTCCAGATGGTCTCGTCATCGCCGCTCACACGCTCGTCGCACCACGCTGGTGATGATTTCGCGCGTCTCCGTGCGGCCCGCGCCGCACAACGCTGATGCCTGTCTTCCAGACCACGCGCCGTGTGACCGTTCCAGCCGATGTCGCCTATGCCGTCGCTGCCGATGTGGGTTCGTACCGCGAATTCCTGCCGCTGATGCAGCGCTCCACTGTCCGCGGCCCGCGCCAGGCCACGGCAGCGGGCGAGAGCTTCGATGCGGAACTCTCCGTGGCCTATCCCAAACTGGGTTTGTCCGAATCCTTTGTGAGCAGGGTGGAAACAGACGGAGCCAACCGCACGGTGAAGGCCACATCGCGCGATGCCCCTTTCAGGGCCATTGAAACGCTGTGGCGCATTTCTCCGGCGGACACAGGCTCCGATGTTTCGATCCGTATCGACTATGCCTTCCGCAATCCGCTCATCCAGTTGGCAGCGGGCGGTCTCATGGAAATGGCGATCCAGAAAGTGATGGCCGCATTCGAGGCCCGCGCCCTTGCCGCTCAGCGGAGCGCGTCCAGCAGCATCTGAAGCGCCTGCTGCACGGAGCCTTCGCGAATCTCCGCCCGTGAGTGCGGGCCGAAACGCCGCTCCACATGCATGATGCGCCCGCCCTTCACGGCGCTGGCAAAATGCACCAGTCCCACCGGTTTTTCCGCCGTGCCGCCGGATGGTCCGGCGACACCCGTCACCGCCACGGCCACGTTGGCGTTGGAATGCGTGAGCGCGCCCAACGCCATGTGCTTTGCCGTCGTTGCGGAAACCGCCCCTTGCGTTTCCAGCGTGATGGGTTCGACCCCCAGCATCGCCGTCTTGGCCGCGTTGGAATAGGTGACGAAGCCCCGGTCGAACACTGCGCTTGAACCCGCAATGTCGGTGATCGCAGCCGCCACCAAACCGCCCGTGCAACTCTCCGCCGTCGCGATCATCCAGCCGCGCTTGAGATAGGCCTCAACGACCTGGGCGGCGAAACTCATAGGGGCAGCCGCACGGTGGCCGTGGCGAAAGCGGCGATACCTTCCTTGCGGCCGATGGCCCCCATCTCCTCCGTCGTCGTGGCCTTGATGGCAATGCGGTCCGGCGCCACCTGCAGGAGGGGTGCGAGAACGGCTTTCATTGCCGCGATGTGCGGCCCCACCTTTGGCGCCTCAGCGAGGATGGTGATATCGGCGTTGGCCACAATGCCCTTGCGCGCCACCAGCAGTTCCATGGCCTTGAGCAGGAAGATGGAAGAGGGCGCTCCCTTCCACTGCGGATCGCTGGGCGGGAAGTGCTTTCCGATATCCGCCTCGCCGATGGACCCCAGAATAGCGTCGGTCAGCGCATGCATGGGCGCATCCGCGTCGGAGTGACCCTTGAGTTTCTCCGTGTACGGAATTTTGACGCCGCACAGGGTCACGCCGTCTCCCGGCTCGAAGACATGGAAGTCGATGCCCTGGCCCATGCGCACATCCGGCCGCTCCACGAACAGGCGTGCCGAGACATCCTTGTCGGCCACGCGCACATCATGCGCTGTGGTGAGCTTCTTGTTGGCCTGGTCGCCCGCGGTGATGTGCACGGGCATGCCGGCATATTCGGCCACGGCCGCATCATCGGTGAAATTTGTGTGGCCCTCCCGCGCCGCCTGGCGGTGGGCATCGAGGATCTTGGGGAAATTGAACCCTTGGGGTGTTTGCACGAACCACATTGAGCCCCGGTCCACCGTGCGCTCGATCACGCCGCCGGGTGCGAATTTCATCGTATCGGCCACCGGCAGCCCGGGGATTACCGCGTCTCCCCGGTCAAGTTCCGCAATCACGTTGCTGATCACCTGCGCGCTGATGAAGGGCCGGGCGGCATCGTGGATCAACACCCGCTCCGGCTTGAGGCCCGCAAGCGCTTCGATGCCGAGACGGCAGGACTCCTGCCGGTTGGTGCCACCAGCCACAGGCGCCGGGATCGCCAGCCCTTGAGTGGCCGCAGCGAAGAGGGCGTCGTGACCTTCGCCGATCACCGCCTGCACGTGGTTCACGAGCGGATGGGACAGGAATGCCTCCAGCGTCCAGCGAATGACCGGCTTGCCGCCAATCAACTGGTATTGTTTGGGGATTTCGCCCCCTGCGCGCAGGCCGCTGCCGCCCGCAACGATGACCGCTGCCACTGACATTCTTCTTCCCGCATAGCCAGTCACCTGCGGCATGGGAAGGTTGCCGGTATGAGATTTTCGTTGACGGTGCATCGCAACATCGTATTCTGCCCAAAACTTGAACTCACCAGAGTGTTGCACATTTTATGAGCATCTCCATCGGCTCGGTCCGTTTGCGCAATCCCGTCTTCCTTGCTCCCATGTCGGGCGTCACGGATGAAGCCTTTCGCACGGTTGCGCACGCCCATGGTGCGGGGCTTGTCGTCTCGGAAATGGTGGCCAGCGACGCACTCTTCCAGGAGCGGCCGGACATGGTACGGCGCGCCCGTGGTGCCGCGAAACTTTCGCCCTTCGTGATGCAACTCGCCGGCCGTGAAGCGAAGTGGATGGCGGAGGGCGCGCGCCTCGCACAGGACCTCGGCGCCGATGTGATCGACATCAACATGGGCTGCCCCTCCCGGCAGGTGACAGGCGGCCTGTCCGGTTCAGCCCTCATGCGGAACCTCGATCACGCCGTGAGCCTCATCGAGGCCACAGTCGGTGCCGCACAGGTGCCCGTGACGGTGAAGATGCGGCTGGGCTGGGATCACGACACCCTGAACGCTCCCGAACTGGCGCGGCGGGCCGAAAATGCCGGCGCACGGATGATCACCGTCCACGGCCGCACGCGCTGCATGTTCTATACAGGCAAGGCCGACTGGGCAGCCATCCGCGCCGTCCGCGAGGCGATCAGCATTCCCCTGGTGGCCAATGGCGACGGCGAAACCGCCGCCGATGCCCGCGCCATGATGCAGGCTTCCGGGGCTGACGCCGTGATGTTCGGGCGCTCCTGCTATGGCCGCCCCTGGTGGCCGGGCGTGGTGGCCGAAACCCTCGAAGCCGGAACGGGCAGGGCAGAGCCCACGCTCGATGAAGAACGCGACATCATGCTCTGGCATCAGGATGAGACGTTGCGTCTCTACGGTGCGGCCCTCGGCAACAAGACATTCCGCAAGCACCTCGGCTGGACATTGGCGCGGCTCGAACTGCGCGGCCACCTCGATGGCGAGCGCACGGCTGCCTTGCGCGCCACCCTTCTCTCCAACAAGGACAACGCGCAGGTCACGGCAGGCATTCGCGACACCTACGCCCGCATCCTGGATGATAGGGCCGCCGCATGACGCCCGCTGCCGACGCCGTGGCCTTTCCAATGGATCTGCGCTTTGTCGTTGATGCCTTGCCCAATCCGCTGGTGGTGCTGGATGCAGGCGACCGCGTCGTCGCGGTCAACACCGCAGCCGAGGATTTCTTCCAGGCCAGCTCCACGGTGTTGACGCGCCTTGGCCTTGCCGAGATCGTGCCGTTCTCCAGTCCTGCGCTTCAGTCCGTGCGGCAGGTGCGGGAGAGTGTCGGCGTGGTCAACGAATATGCCATTGCAATGGGCACACCGCGCCTTGGCGGTGAACGCATTGTCGACCTCCAGACCGCGCCGATCGGAGACGATGGCCGTTTCGTGATGATGATGCTGTTGCGCCGTTCCATGGCGCACAAGTTCGACCTGCAACTGTCGCACCAGGGCGCCGCCCGTTCCGTTTCCGGCATGGCGGCCATGCTGGCCCATGAAATCAAGAATCCGCTGGCGGGGATTCGCGGTGCCGCGCAATTGCTGGAACCCGCGCTCGGCGATGCCGACCGCAGTCTCGTCCGCCTCATCTGCGATGAAACCGACCGCATCCGCCAACTCGTCGACCAGATGGAAGTTTTCTCCGACGAACGCCCGCTGGAACGCCGCCCCGTCAACATCCATGTTGTGCTCGACCGTGTGAAGCAGTTGATGGTGGCGAGCGGCACGGAAGCCATCGTCATTCGCGAAGACTACGACCCCTCGCTCCCCGCGGTGCACGGCAGCTCGGACCAGCTTGTGCAGGTGTTCCTCAACCTTGCGAAAAACGCCGTCGAAGCCATGCGCCAGCAGGGGCCCACGGGCGAACTGCTCTTCACGACCGCATTCCGCCCCGGCGTGCGCCTCTCCGTGGCGGGGTCCAGCGAGCGCATCTCGCTTCCGCTCGAAGTCTGCGTCCACGACACCGGCCCCGGGGTTCCGGACGAACTCCTGCCGCATATTTTCGAACCCTTTGTCTCCAGCAAGCGCTCGGGCCGCGGGCTGGGTTTGGCGCTCGTCGCCAAGATCGTGCGCGATCATGGCGGCGTGGTGGAATGCAAGCCGCGCCAGCACAAGGGCACCACCTTCCGCGTTCTCCTGCCGCTCACGCCTGCCACCGAAAACGCGCCCCTCAACCTGGAGAGAAGCTGACATGGCCAACGGAACGGTTCTCATTGCCGACGACGACAGCGCCATCCGCACCGTCCTCACGCAGGCCCTCACGCGCGCCGGCTTCACCGTGCGCGCAACCGGCATGGCCGCCGCCATGTGGCGCTGGGTGAGCGAGGGCGAGGGCGACGTGGTGGTGACGGATGTGGTGTTGCCCGACGAGAACGCCTTCGATGTGCTGCCCCGTATCCGCAAGATCCGGCCCACGTTGCCCGTGATCGTGATGAGCGCGCAGAACACCATCATGACGGCGATCCGCTCGGCGGAACTCGGTGCCTATGATTACCTGCCCAAGCCCTTCGACCTCACGGCGCTGGTGCAGACCGTGGCCCGCGCCCTGGACCAATCCTCCAAGGCCGCACGGCCCGCCCCCTCGGTGCAGGGTGAACCGCTGCCCATCATCGGCCGCTCCTCTGCGATGCAGGACATCTACCGCCTCATCGCGCGCCTCACCCAGACCGATCTCACGGTCACGATCGTGGGCGAGAGCGGAACCGGCAAGGAACTGGTGGCGCGCGCGCTGCATGATTTCAGCAAGCGCAAGAAGGGACCCTTCGTTGCCCTCAACATGGCGGCAATCCCGCGCGAACTGATCGAGTCCGAACTCTTCGGCCACGAGAAGGGCGCCTTCACGGGGGCGGCCTCGCGCATGGCGGGCCGCTTCGAACAGGCCGAAGGCGGCAGCCTGTTCCTTGACGAAATCGGCGACATGCCGATGGAGGCGCAGACCCGGCTGCTGCGCGTGCTGCAACAGGGCGAATACACCACCGTCGGCGGCACGACCCCGATCAAGACCAACGTCCGCATCATCTGCGCCACTCACCGCGATCTGCGCCAGCTGATCAATCAGGGTCTGTTCCGCGAAGACCTGTTCTACCGCCTGAACGTCGTGCCGCTGCGCCTGCCGCCGTTGCGCGAGCGTACCGAGGACATTCCCGATCTCGTTCGCCACTTTCTCGTGCGGGCCGAAAAAGATGGCCTTCCGCGCAAGGACATCGCCCCGGACGCCATGAACCGGCTGTTGACGCACCGCTGGCCCGGCAACGTGCGCGAACTGGAGAACCTGGTGAAGCGCCTCCTGGCCATGGAGGTGGACGACGTCATTCCCCTCTCCGCCGTCGAACGGGAGCTTGCCTCCATGCCACCGCTGCAGGCGCTTGCCGCCAACAACGGCGGGGCAGGCGCAGACCCGGACTTGCCCGGATTCGTGGAAGCCCACCTCGCGGATTATTTCGCAGGCTTCGGGCAGGGCCTGCCGCCCGCTGGACTCTACGAACGCATCCTTGCCGAAATCGAGCCGCCGCTGTTGCGGGCCGCCCTGGCGGCGACCCATGGCAACCAGCTGCGCGCCGCCGATCTCCTCGGCATCAACCGGAACACCCTTCGCGCCAAACTCAGAGAGCGGAAAGTCGTTCCAATGCGGGGTGTTATGGCGTCCTCCTGACCCATCACGTGAAGCAGATGGCCGTGCCGGGCATCTCCCGGATTTGTATTTTTGCAACATGGACTGTTGAATTTTCGCCACAGTCGGTTGCATAGTGCCGACCATGCCGCTTCGCAGTCTTTCGGATCATGTCCTGCCCGCACGCTTCAGCAACCACCTCACCGGGGTGGCGCTGGTGCTGGTTGTCCTGGGCATACTCGTTGGTCTGACGACCTTCGGCGTGCTGACCGGATTGACCCCCGTGCGGCCCAGCGAACAGGTCGTGCAGTTGCTCCTGCTGACCAACCTCACCGTGGTGCTGCTCATGGCCCTGGTGGTGGGTGTGCAGATTATCCGCCTGCTGCGGGACCGCGCCCGGGGCACGGCAGGTGCAGGCCTCCACCTCCGCCTCGTCGGGCTCTTTTCGATCGTGGCCGTCGCGCCCGCCTTGTTGGTCGCGGCTTTTGCCGCCGTCACCCTGAACCGCGGCCTCGATGCCTGGTTCTCGGAGCGCACACGGAACATCGTCGACACCGCCACAACGGTCGCCGAGGCCTACCTCACCAACGCGGGCGAGGCGACCCGCAACGACCTCGCCGGGATCTCCGCCGATCTTGCCCAGCAGACCAAACTCTATACCGACGACCGCCAGGCCTTCGTCCGCCGCGTCGCCCGCCATGCGGCGCTGCGCAACCTCGCCGCAGTCTATATTTTCGAGCCGGCCTCCAAGCGGATCGACGTCAGCGTTACCGCCAACGACCGCATCAAGTTCATTGCCCCGGAAACATACAATCTCGACAAGGCCAAGGGCGGTGATGCCGTGATCATCCAGCCGGGCCGCGGCGGCAACGTCGTGCGCGCCATGGTGAAGCTGCAGGGCTATGAGAACCTCTATCTCTACGTTTACCGGCTCATCTCGCCTGTGGTGATCGACCAACTCACCAAGACGCGTGATGCCAAAGCCGAATACGATCGGCTGATGGCCCAGAGAGCAGGGGTGCAGGTGACATTCGCCTTGGTCTATGCGCTCGTCGCCATGGTGTTCCTGCTCGCGGCCGTGTGGGCGGGCCTGCGCTTTGCCGACAATCTGGTCTCCCCCATCGTCCGGCTGCTCAACGCCGCCCGCGACGTGGCGCGTGGCAACTTCGCCGCCAAGGTGGCAACGGTGGATGGCCCCGGCGATCTGGTGACGCTCTCCAACACCTTCAACATGATGACGGACCAGATCACGCTGCACCGCGACCAGTTGGTCTACACCAATGAACAGCTCGACGCGCGGCGCCGCTTCACCGAAGCCATGCTCTCGGGCGTCAGCGCCGGCGTGATCGGTATCAACCCGGACTTCCGCATCTCCATCGTCAACCGCTCGGCCATGACGCTGCTCGGCAAAAGCGAAGGCGAGCTGTTCGGAACGTCACTCACCGAAAGCGTGCCGGAATTCGCCAAGCTCTTTGACCTCGCCCTGTCGCGGCCTTCGGGTTCGGCTGAAGGTCAGGTCGAGATGACGGCGGACGGCCGCGACAAGAACCTGTTCCTCCGCATCACCACCGAACGGTCCGACGATGCCGAACACGGCTACGTCCTCACTTTCGACGACATGACCGATCTCGTCTCGGCACAGCGCAACTCCGCCTGGGCCGACATCGCCCGCCGCATCGCCCACGAAATCAAGAACCCGCTGACACCGATCCAGCTCTCCGCCGAACGCCTAAAGCGCAAGTACCTCAAGGAAATCACCTCGGACCGCGCCGTGTTCGAACAGTGCACCGACACCATCATCCGCCAGGTGGGCGACCTCGGACGCATCGTTGATGAATTCTCCTCCTTCGCACGCATGCCGAAGGCCGTGCCCGAACCCAACAGCCTGCAGGAGGTTGTGTCGGATGCCACCGTCCTCCAGCGTGTCTCGGCAGCCGACACCCAGATCGAGATCAGGCGCGACTCGGAGGTCCCCGTCTTCGCCTTTGACCGCCGCCTCGTCACCCAGGCCGTGACCAACCTGGTCAAGAACGCCCGCGAAGCGATCGATCCGCGGCTCACGTCACACGAGATGGAGCAGGGCCACATTGTCGTCAGCTACGGCATGAAGTGCGGCGCGCCCTATCTTTCCGTCACCGATAACGGCATCGGCTTGCCCCAGGAAAACCGCCATCGGTTGGCCGAGCCCTACATGACGACACGCGAGAAGGGCACCGGCCTCGGTCTCGCCATCGTCAAGCGCATCATGGAGGAGCACGGCGGATCGCTGACGCTTACCGATGCGCCGACCGGGCAGGGCGCCCGGGTCACACTTCATTTCCCGCGCATCGACGTGCTGGAACAAACACCTGTTGAGGACGCGTTGGGTTGAACCATGGCTGCTGACATTCTCGTTATCGACGACGAAGCGGATATCCGCGAACTGATTTCCGGAATCCTGCAGGATGAGGGCTTCGAGACCAGGCTCGCGCACAATTCCGATGCCGCACTTGCCGAAGTGGCCACGCGCCGCCCTTCGCTGGTGATCCTCGACATCTGGCTGCAAGGCTCCAAGCTGGACGGCCTCGACCTGCTGCTGGAGATCAAGCAGCGCGTGCCCGACCTGCCGGTCATCATCATCTCGGGTCACGGCAACATCGAAACGGCCGTGGCGGCAATCAAGCGTGGCGCCTACGATTATATCGAAAAACCCTTCAATGCCGACCGCCTGCTGCTGGTGGTGAGCCGCGCGCTCGAAAACACGAGGCTGAAACGCGAGAACGAGCAACTGAAGGGCCGCAGCGGGTTCGATGCGGAACTGATCGGCCAGTCCGCGGCCATCAAGATGCTGAAGCAGACGCTGAAGAAAATCGCTCCCACCAACAGCCGCGTGATGATCATGGGCTCCATGGGCTCCGGCAAGGAACTGGTGGCGCGCACGCTGCATGCCATGTCCACCCGCGCCAGCGGACCATTCGTTGTGCTGAGCGCCGCCACCATGGCGCCGGAACGGCTGGAGGAAAATCTCTTCGGTCTGGAGCAGGGCGACGGACAGGGCCAGGCCATCGGCGCGCTGGAAGAGGCCCACGGCGGAACGCTCTACATCGACGAGGTGGCAGACATGCCGCTGGAAACCCAGGCCAAGGTTCTGCGCGTGCTGCTCGACCAGACCTTCCAGCGTGTCGGCGGCTTGAAGAAGGTGAAGGTCGACGTGCGCATCCTGTCGTCCACGGCACGCGATCTTCAATCCGCAATTGCGGCCCAGACCTTCCGCGAAGACCTCTATCATCGCCTTAGCGTGGTGCCTGTGCGTGTGCCCGCCCTGGCCGAGCGGCGCGAGGACATTCCCTTCCTCATCGAACATTTTGCCCGCACCTATTCCAATGCGTCCGGGCAGCCGGCGCGCCGCTTTGCCGATGACGCCATAGCCCTGCTGCAGACACGCGACTGGCCCGGCAACGTCCGCGAACTCCGCAACAACGTCGAGCGCATCATGATTCTCGCCGCCGGCGAGGGGCACGACGAAATCACCGCCGCCACATTTCCGGCCGAGACCAGCAATGCCGGGAGCGGCACCTTCAGCGGTGAGCACCTGCTGACCATGCCACTTCGCGAGGCCCGCGAAGCCTTCGAGCGTGACTATATCGCCGCGCAGTTGTCGCGATTTGGTGGGAATATTTCACGTACATCGGGTTTCATCGGCATGGAGCGTTCGGCCCTGCACCGGAAAATCAAGATGCTCGGCTTGTCGTCACGCGATGAGGAGACGAGCGAGACAGCCTCATGACACACGTAGAGATAGCATCTTTTGCCATTCCAACGTTTGTGTTAGTGAGCATGTGAGCTTAGGCGGCAACAAAACAACAAAAGAGGCAAGCAGACGATGGCCCAGGAAAAGCCCCAGAATCTCCAGGACACCTTCCTCAATCATGTGCGCAAATCGAAGGTTCCGGTGACGGTGTTCCTCGTCAACGGCGTCAAGCTCCAGGGCATCATCACATGGTTTGACAATTTCTGTCTCTTGCTGCGACGTGACGGCGTGTCACAGCTTGTCTACAAGCACGCGATCTCGACGATCATGCCGGGCGCACCGATCAGCCTCTTTGATGATGAAAACGGTGGCTCTTGAGTGAACGTAAACCGGCCCGCAAAGCGGCCGTAACAATCGGGGAAGGTGACGGCCCCGCGGGCAATACGGGAGTTGCCGTCGTCATTCATGTCGAACCGAAATCAGGCACCGCAGAGAATGCGCGGTCCGCCCAGTCGCGGCTCGATGAAGCATTGGGCCTCACCCGGGCCATCCGCCTCATGGTGGCGCATTCGCTCATCGTGCCGCTCGCCGCACCGAAACCCGCCACCCTCATTGGCTCCGGCAAGGTCGAGGAGATCGCCGCCATCGTGGCGGAGCAGGATGCGGGGCTCGTTATCGTCAACGCCCAGCTTTCACCCATCCAGCAGCGCAACCTCGAGCGCGCATGGAAAGCCAAGGTGCTGGACCGCACCGGCCTCATTCTCGAAATCTTCGGAGAACGTGCCTCAACCCGCGAAGGCACGCTGCAGGTGGAACTGGCGCATCTGCGCTACCAGAAGAGTCGCCTCGTGCGCTCCTGGACCCATCTGGAACGGCAGCGCGGCGGCTTCGGCTTCCTGGGCGGCCCCGGCGAAAGCCAGATCGAAGCAGATCGACGCCTCATTCAGGAACGGATCGCACGTCTGGAAAAGCAACTGGCCGACGTCGTGAAGACACGGGGATTGCACCGGGCAGGGCGCTCACGCGTGCCTTATCCCGTTGTCGCCCTCGTCGGTTACACCAACGCCGGAAAGTCCACGCTCTTCAACCGCCTCACCAATGCGAAGGTCCTGGCGAAGGATATGCTGTTCGCCACGCTTGATCCCACCATGCGGGTGATCGAACTGCCGCATGGACGCAAGATCATTCTCTCGGACACCGTGGGCTTCATCTCCGATCTGCCCACGGCCCTCATCGCCGCCTTCCGCGCGACGCTGGAAGAGGTGCTGGCCGCCGATGTGATTCTGCATGTGCGCGATGTCAGCCACCCGGAGACCGAAGCCCAGGCGCAGGATGTGCTCACCGTGCTGGAAGAACTCGGCATCGGCGAAGCGAACCGCGAGCATCTTCTCGAAGTCTGGAACAAGGCGGACCTTCTGGAACCGCTGGAATATGCCCAGCGGGAAGCATCAGCAGGGCGGCGGCCCGATTGCGTGCTCGTCTCTTCCGTCGATGGCACGGGATTGGACGACCTGCTGCTGCGCGTGGAAAAACGCCTCGGTCGGACTGCAGACCTCTATTCGGTCACGCTGGAGGGAAGCGACGGCAAGGGGCTGGCGTGGCTGCACCGCCGCTGCGAAGTGATCTCGCGCCGCGATCTCAGGAACGGCAACATGCGCATCGAAGTCCGGATGGACGCCGACAGGGCAGGCCAGGCCAAGGCACTTTTCGGCCGCGCCATGAAGAAGGTCACGGCACAGAGTCTGGCAGCGCCTGAATAGTGAGCGGCAGGCCTGTTACAGGCCCTTTGCCTTCGCCTCATCCCACAGCGCATCCATTTCCGCGAGATCGGATTGGACAGGCGTCTTGCCCCGCGCCTTCAGCGCGTCCTCGATGTGGGCAAAGCGGCGCTCGAATTTGGCGTTGGCGCCGCGCAGGGCCGCTTCCGGATCAACCCCATAATGCCGCGCCAGATTGGCGACGACGAACAACAGGTCGCCCAGTTCCTCACCGCGTTTCTCGGGCGGGGCCTCGCGCAACTCGGCCACTTCCTCGTTGATCTTGTCGTAGACGAAATCCACCGCCGGCCAGTCGAAGCCCACCTTGGCCGCCTTGGCCTGCAGCTTCAGCGCCCGCGACAGGGCAGGCAGCGCCAGCGCCACGGTCGAGAGAAGCCGCTCCTTGTCCTTGCCGGTGGCGGCCCGTTCCTTGGCTTTGTTGGCCTCCCAGAACCCCTTGGCCACGCCCGCCGCACGCGCCTCGGCATCGCCGAACACATGGGGGTGCCGGCGGATCATCTTGCGCACCACGCCCTCGATCACATCATCGAAGGTGAAGCTGCCTTCCTCGGCAGCCATCTGCGCATGGTAGATGGGCTGGAGCAGGAGATCGCCCAACTCGTCGCAAAGCTCCGCCCGGGACCCGCGCTCAATAGCGTCAGCCACCTCATAGGCTTCCTCGATGGTGTAAGGTGCAATCGACGCGAAGTCCTGTTCCAGATCCCACGGGCATCCCGTCACCGGCGTACGCAGCGCCTGCATGAGGGCGCGCAACGTCGCAATGTCACGCGGGTCCATCGCCGCCACATCAGAGGGTGCAGCGGTATGTTGGGGGGATTGGGAACCGGCCTTGGCAGCGGTCATGGGCGTCTCATATCGGTGGATGCGTTCATTCGCATAATATATATTATGGAATATTCAGATGTGGTCTAGAAAGCCTTCCGGAGGCAGTTTTATCCGCCCCCGGCAATGGTTTACGGCAATGCTCTGCCGTTGAAGATCAACGCAACGGCGCCTGCTTCGCCCAGGGCCGCGGCTTGCAGTTCGGCACCTTGTTGAAGTTCGCATCCCATACATTGTCCATGCAGTCGAACCAGTACGGCGTCTGCTTGGCCCACGACGTATCCTTGAACTTCGCCTGCAGCAGTTCCTGCGCCGGCTTGGAATACGCCTTGTGGCCGCCATGCCAGTTGCAGCCATAGCGCACGACCTGGTTGGCGAGCGCCAGCGCTTCCGGCGCGCCGTCATTGCCC
The DNA here is from genome assembly GCA_016710435.1 of Hyphomicrobiales bacterium. Taxonomy (NCBI): domain Bacteria; kingdom Pseudomonadati; phylum Pseudomonadota; class Alphaproteobacteria; order Hyphomicrobiales; species Hyphomicrobiales bacterium. The sequence continues at coordinate 3,085,032 of JADJVV010000001.1, forward strand.
TTGCTGGCCTTGCCCCAGCGGATCGCCGCCTGCGTCAGCAACCGCGGCGCTGATGGCGCCTTGGCCAGCCGTGACACCTCGGACCAGTCCACGGCCTTGACCATGGGATGCGCCTTCAGCAGTCCGTCGCGCGCGGCCTGGGCCTGCGCCACGGCACCGTCTTCAAGGACGGGCTTCAGTTCGTCGGCATTGTAGTCTGCTGCGGCGGTGACGCCGGAGTCATCGTCGAAGCGCTTGCGCAAGGCGCCAAGCTGCCGGTCGGTCTCCAGCGGACACCACCAGTTCTTGTCATTGTGGTCATATGAGTCCACCGCCGCGAAGGAATCGCGCTTGGCCTCGATGGCATCTGTCCAGTCGGCCGAATTCAGCAGAATGCCAAAACGCGGGTTGCGCAGGATGGTTAACAGCCACTGCCGTTCGGCGCGCAGTTTGGGATAAGCCGACTTTACCGCTTCGAACGCTGATTTCAGCTCCGGATTGGCGGTGAGCATGGCGTCCGTATCCGCAGCCTTGGGCATGCGGCCGCGGGCATAATCCCGCGTCCACGCCGCGCGCAGCAGCAGCGCTTTCTGTTCCGGAGCAAATGCAGCGTTGCCGGCAAGTTCCCGCAGCGTCTTGGCGGCAAGCAGGTTGAGCACCGGATTGCCCAGCTTGGCGTTGCTGAGCGTCAGCGCTTCAGCAAACTTCGCCTGGTCCTCGGCAACCCAGCCCATGAAGTTGCTGTAGATGGCGGAGGTGCCTTCGCGCTCATATTGTTCGCGTTTGCCGATCGCCTCCAGCAGTGTGGGCGTGATGAGGGCATCGCGCAGGCGCCGTCCCTCCTCCGCGTTGCCGCTCGCCAGTATTGCATTCATCAGGCGCGGCAGAATGATGTCGATCATTCCGCTGGTGTAGCCCGTGGGCAGGCCCTTCAGCCCCGCATAGGCCTCATCATATTTGCCTGCGAGGACCGAAAGGCGCGTGGCCTCGCGGGCAAGCTCGATTACCGCCGCCGTGTCCGGCGCATCGCCACAGGACGACTGCGCCTTGGTGGCCGCATCCTTGGCCTTGGCCCATAGCGCCGCCCGGGTCGCATCATCCGGGCCGGCCTTCAGGGCGTCGATCATGTCGCGGGCCGAACCGGTGATACCCGCCGCAGCCGGTTGCAGGCCCATGGCCCGATCCACATAGGAGGTGCTCCAGGCATTCCACTTCGGGCCGATCAAGGTCCACGGCGCACGGTCCTGCATCTTGGCGACAGAATGGCCTGTCATCATCCACAGCACCATCGGGTGCTTGCGGCTGGCGTCCATCAGCGCCTTCGACACGGTGGCGTTGGCCGGCAACGTGCCGTTCACCCACCAGTCGTCCTGCTTGTCGCGCACCCCGACAAAGTCGATGTCGTAGAGGGCCGAGGAATATTCTCCCTGCGCCTTGGGATCCGCCGAGATGGCGGATGCAGGCTGGCTCAAGGTCGCCACCGTGTTGTCGATCAGCGTGCTCCATCCCGCTGGCGTGTCCTCCAGGTTGGCGATGTAGCCTTGCAGGTCCTTGGTGATGACATGCACCGAGGCAAGCGAGGGATCAGCCAGAATGGCTGCTGCCTCGGCCCGGGCTTCGGTGAGGTTCTTGGCGTTGGCCAGCAGGTTTGCCACGTTGTAGCGCGCCGCGGCCTTGTGCGGCGAAGCACTGGCGCCGATCGCCTTGAACATCTGCACGGCCTTCGTCTTGTCCGCACCATAGAAAGCAACGGAAGCCTCCTGGTAGGCACGGTCATCCTGTTGCATCTGGGCCAATTCAGGCTTCACCTCGAGCGGATCAGGCAATGCCACCTGGCCTGTGTCTGTGCCGTCGCAAGCCTTCATCACCCGCGCCTGCGATTTCAGCCATTGCTTGATGTAGGGGTCTGTAGGCCCCAGCTTTGCAATCCGCGCCTCCAGCACTTCCAGCGGATAGGACATGCGGCACTCATAGGGAACGTTCTGCAGGTCCGGCATGTCGGGCGCCAGTTCGGCCGCACGCTTCTTCCACGCTTCGGTCGCGGCGTATCCGCTGTAGAACGGGCTGTCGGCGGCCACGTCAGGTGCGCCAAGACCGTTGAGCTTCCGCCAGCTTGCGGCCCCGAACGGAGCCTTGGCGAAACCATCCATGGCGGCATTCAGCTTTTCCGGCGTGCAGGCGGCTTGCGCCAGGGCCGGGGCGGCAGCGGCAAGCGGCGTAAGCGAAAGTGCCAGCATAAAGCTGGCAAGGCGGCGGCTCTTCATGAAATCCTCCAAGGGACGGGCGTTCAGGCTTCGATCACCAGCCCGTCATGGGCCGGTATAACATGGGACGGCAATTCCGCGCACAGGGTCGCGTAGTCCATATCAATATGCATGTTGGTGAGGATGGCCCGCCGCGGTTTCAGGCGGTCAATCCACGCCAGCGTTTGCGGCAGGGAAAAATGACTGGGGTGCGGCGTCCGTTTCAGGGCGTCGACGATCCACAGGTCGAGGCCCTGCAGCGCAGCCACGGCGCTGTCGTCCAGATCGTTGACGTCTGGCGAATAGGCAACGTTGCCCATGCGGAAGCCAAGCGCGTTGATGTTGCCGTGCTGCATGTTGAAGGGCAGTGCGGCAAGCGCGCCCCCTGCTCCCTCCGTGGCAAACGGCGTTCCCGCCACGATGGCATGATGGCGCAGCACGGGCGGGTAGTCGCTGCCCTCCGGCGCGGCGAAGCAATAGGCAAAGCGCGACATGAGCATCGAGGACGTGGGTGCGTCGGCCCAGATCGGCACCTTGCGCCTCATGCGCAGGAAAAAACCACGCAACTCGTCAATGCCATGCGTGTGGTCAGCATGTTCGTGAGTGTACCAGACACCATCGATCTCGGAGACATGGGCTGACAGCATCTGCTCACGAAGATCGGGCGATGTATCGATGAGCACCCGCGTGGTGCCGCTCGTGTCTGTCTGTTCCAACATGATCGAGCAGCGGCGGCGGCGGTTCTTCGCGTTGGCCGGATCACACAGACCCCAGTCGCCGCCCACGCGCGGCACGCCGCCCGAGGAACCGCATCCGAGGATCGTGATGCGGAGGCTCACCTATAGGCCTCCGGCTTCGGCACCTTGCTGAAGTGCCGGAAGAAGTTGTCGCTGGTCACGCGCGCCATGTGGCCCGCATCAGCACCCCGCGCCGTGGCGAGATGGTTCAGCGTGTTCACCACGAAAGCGGGTTCGTTGTCCTTGCCACGGTGCGGCACTGGCGCGAGATAAGGTGCATCGGTTTCGACGAGAATGCGATCCTCTGGCAGGCCCATGGCCGTCTGCCGCAGGTTCTCCGCCGACTTGTAGGTGAGGATGCCGCTGAACGACACCATGAGCCCCAACTCCACGCCCTTCTTCGCCAGCCAATCCTGCGACGTGAAGCAGTGCAGCACGGCCTTGAAGGTGCCCTTCGCCATCTCCTCTTCCAGCACCCGGGCGGTATCGTCCTCAGCCTCGCGGGTATGGATGACGAGTGGCAGGCCGGTCTCACGTGCCGCCGCGATCTGGGTGCGGAAGCCGCTCATCTGCGCCTCGCGGGGCGACAGGTCGTAGTGATAATCCAGCCCTGCCTCGCCGATGCCGACCACTTTCGGGTGCTGCGCCAGCCGCACATATTCGGCCAGCGGCACGTCCAGTTCTTCGTGGGCATTGTGCGGATGCGTGCCGACCGTGCAGAACACGTTGGCGTTCTCCTCCGCGATCCGTAGCAGGTTGGGAAACTTCGCAACGCGCGAACTGATCGACAGCATCAGGCCCACACCCGCCGCCTCGGCCCGAGCCAATACGGCGGGGAGGTTCTCCTGCATGCCGGGGAAATCCAGGTGGCAGTGGCTATCGACAACCCGCATCATGATTTCGCTGCTTCTGCCTCGGGATCGACAAAGCGCGGGAACACCGGCGAAGGCGCGGGCAAGGCCGTACCGGAGACCAGTGCGGAATCGAAATCGGCAAAGCGCCGGGCCGTTGCCGGCACAGCCAGAAGGTCCAGCAATTTGGCCGACGATGCAGGCACGTAAGGCTGGATCAGCAAGCCCACGCGGCGCAACACTTCGGCCGTGACGTACAAGACCGTCTCCATGCGCGCCGGATCCGTCTTCTTCAACGCCCATGGCTCCTGCCCTGCGAAGTAGCGGTTGGCATCGGCCACCACCTTCCAGACCGCATCCATGGATTTGGAAATCGCGTAAGCCTTGTGCTGGGCGCGGCATTCGCCAAGCAGTGCCTTTGCAGCATCGAGCATCACCGTATCGGCTTCGCTCAACGCACCACACACCGGAACCTGCGCGCCACAGTTCTTCCCGATCATCGAGAGCGAGCGCTGGGCGAGATTGCCAAGGTCATTGGCGAGATCGGCGTTCATGCGGCCCACGATGGCCTCATGGCTGTAGGAGCCATCGGAGCCATAGGGCACTTCGCGCATGAAGAAGTAGCGCACCGGATCGACGCCATAGGCGCTCACCAGGTCGGCGGGAGACACCACGTTGCCGGTGGACTTCGACATCTTCTCGCCCCTGTTGAACAGAAAGCCATGCACGACGATCTGCTTCGGCACCGGCAGTTTCGCCGACATGAGGAAGGCAGGCCAGTAGATCGCATGGAAGCGCGTGATATCCTTGCCGATCACGTGAGCCGATGCGGGCCAGAATGCGGCCTTTGCCGCGGCGGCATCGGGAAAGCCCGTGGCGGTGATGTAATTGGTGAGCGCGTCCACCCACACATACATCACATGCTTGGGATTGCCCGGAACGGGAATACCCCAGTCGAATGTCGTGCGGCTCATGGACAGGTCGTTGAGGCCGCGCTCCACGAACGAGATAATCTCGTTGCGATACTGTTCGGGAACGATGAAGTCCGGGTTGTTCTTGTAGTGATCGAGCAGCGGCTTGGCATAGGCCGAGAGCTTGAAGAAGTAGCTCTCCTCCTCCACCCATTCCACAAGCGTGTTGGTCTTCAGCGAAAAGCGACGGCCCTCGCGCTCTTCGATTTCGTCCTCGCCGTAGTAAGCCTCGTCGCGCACCGAATACCATCCAGCGTATTTCGACAGATAGATGTCGCCCGCCGCTTCCATGCGTTTCCAGATTTCGGTGACCGCATCCTTGTGGCGCTGCGAGGTGGTGCGCACGATGTCGTCGGCGCGGGCATTCAGCAATTCGCCCATGGCTTCGAACTGGGTGGCAGTCCGGTCCGCCAGACCCTGTGGCGTCAGGCCTTCCCGTGCCGCCGTCTGCTGCATCTTCTGGCCGTGCTCATCCATGCCGGTGATGAACAGCACGTCCGCGCCGTCCAGGCGCTTGAACCGCGCCATGACATCGGTGGCGATGCGTTCGTAGGCATGGCCGATGTGGGGGGCGCCATTCGCATAGGGAATGGCCGTGGAAATCAGGTATTTCTCGCTCATGGTACGGGGCTCTTGCCCCGGAATCAGGTTGCCTTCAAGGCATCTTCGATGGCGGTCAGCGCGTTCAGTGCCGCAGTGCGCCGGTCGAGGTTGTAGCCCGCGACCACCCCGCGACTGGCGGCGATCTCCTGGTGGGCCCGTGCCAGGGCGGCGCTGCGCGGTGCCTCTGGCGCCGACACTGCCTCCCGGGCCAGCCAATCCAGCACCAGATCGGCAAAGGTCTCAAAGTCCTGCACCGCCGCCTGACGCTGGGCGAAGTGCCCGGCCACCGCCATCTTGACGCCCGCTGTCAGGGACTTGGCCCGCAGGAAGGCGTCGAATGCCTTGGCTCCCAGACTGTCGCGCAGTTCAAGCGCCCGCCCTGGCGAACCGCCGGAGAGCCGCGCAGCAGCCGCAAGCGCCGGCGGCTCGCCCTGCACAGGCACCGGCAACTGGTTCAGTACGGTCAGCACATCGGCTTCCGCCAGCGGCGAAACCGGCAGGCGCCGGCAGCGCGACTTGAGCGTCCGCAGCAGCCGCCCGGGCCGATGAGACAGGAGCAATATCAATGCCTTGTCAGGCGGTTCCTCAACCAGTTTGAGAAGCGCGTTGGCCGCCTCGGTGTTCAGTTCGTCAGCGCTGTCGACAATGGCAATCCGCCAGCCGCCGCCCCCTGAGGTGCGGGCAAAGAATTCCGACATGCGCCGCGCATCATCCACCACGATCTCCTGCCGCAGTCGCCGGGGCTTGGAATCATTGAGACCGCGTTCCAGCACAAACAGGTCCGGGTGCGAGCGTGCGGCGATCCACCGGGGAGTCTGGACCGCGTTGGCAAGCGCCAGCACCTCCCCCGCCAGTTTGTAGGCGAGCGTGGCCTTGCCGATTCCGCGCGGGCCGGTGATCAGCCAGGCATGGTGTGGACGGCCACTGGCAACAGCCTCGCGGAAACGCGCCGCTTCGCTTACGTGGCCTACGACTTCCGTGGCAAAACGCGGGTGCCAGGAGACTTCACGCGGGTCTTCATTGTCTTCAGCCATGGCGATGACGGTCCACGGCCTGCAGCACCTGCGCGAAGACCTCATCGGGTCCGGGTGCCGCGTCGATGAGCACACAGCGCCATGGCTCGCTCTCGGCGATGGCCCGGAAGCCGTCGCGCAGCCTGTCGTGAAAGGCGAGGCCCTTGCGCTCGAAACGGTCCTCGGTACCGGTGCCGCGCGTCCGCGCCCGCTCCAGCCCGACCGCCGCCGGAAGATCAAAGATCAGGGTCAGGTGCGGCACGCAGGTGCCGACGGCGGCCTGCTCCAGAGCCGAAATCACATCATGCGGCACGCCGCCCGCATGACCCTGGTAGACACGCGTTGAATCCATGAAGCGGTCGCAGACGACGGTCGCCCCGCGCGCCAGGGCCGGGCCGATCACCGTGCGGACATGCACTTCCCGCGCCGCCGACATCAGCATCGCCTCCGAGGCCGGAGACCATGTCCCGGTATCGCCCGAAACAAGCAGCGCCCGCAGCGCCTCGCCCTGGGGCGTTCCCCCGGGCTCGCGCGTCAGCAACACCTCGGCGCCCCGCTCCTGCAAATGCGCAGCCAGCCGCTTGCCCTGGGTGGACTTGCCGCCGCCCTCCCCGCCTTCCAGCGTGATGAAGAACCCCGGCGTCAACCGCCGAACGCCATGATCATGGCGCTGTCCAGCGCCTTCTGCCACATCGAGTCCACCGCTTCGACGGACTCGGACGTCATCACAGGCAGTTCGGCAATGGCGCGCCCCTCGATGAAGACCTTCACCGTGCCGACCTGGTCGCCCGCGCGCACCGGCGCCAGCAACGGCCCCTTGTAGCTGAGCTTCACTTCGGCGGTCTTGCGTTCCTCCTTGGTGAGCGCAACGCTGAACGATCCCTTGGTGACGAGATCGACCCAATCCGCCTTGCCGCCCCAGACGCGAGCCTGCCCCACCCGGTCGCCATCGGAATACACTTCGATGGCGCGGAACTTGGAGAGGCCCCAGTCGAACATCTTTTCCGCTTCCGACTTGCGCTCGTCGATCGAGGGTAGCCCCGCAATCACCATGATGAGGCGGCGGCCATCGCGCTGCACCGTGCCCACGAGGCCGTAGCCTGCTTCCTTGGTGAACCCCGTCTTCATGCCATCCGCACCCGGATAATCCACCAGAAGCGGATTGCGGTTGGGCTGCGTGATTTCATTCCAGGTGAATGACTTCTCGCCATAGATCGGGAAATAGTCGGGATGATTGATGATGATGTAGCGGGCCAGCATGGCGATGTCGCGCACACTCATCTTGTGGTTCGGGTCCGGCAGGCCCGTGGAGTTGCGGAAGGTGCTGTGCTTGAGGCCGATCTCGTCGGCCTTTGCATTCATGCGGTTGACGAAGGTCTGTTCCTTGCCGTCGATGCCTTCCGCCAGCGTGATGCAGGCATCGTTGCCGGAATGGATGATCGAGCCGCGCAACAGGTTGATGATGCTGATCTCGGACTTCGCCTTCGCATACATGGTGGAGCCCTTGGCCGAGGCCCCGCCCTTCTTCCAGGCATTGGTGCTGACGGTGAACATCTGGTCCGGCTTCAGGTCGCCGGATTTCAGCAGGTCGAACACGATCGCCTGCGTCATCAGCTTGCTCATGCTGGCGGGCGGAATGGCGGTGTCCGGGTCCTTCTCGTAGTAGACCTGCCCGGACTTGGCATCCATCAGGATGGCATTGCGGGCCGCAGAGACATAGGGCTCATCACCCAGGGTCTGGGCACTGCCGGAAACGGCGGCCGCTGCAAGCCACAGCACGAGACAGGCCAGCAGATTGGCAAGGAAACGCAGGGAAAATCGCATCAAAAGCTACTTCGCACCAGGGCATTGATCGGCCCTGTGTTGTAGGTCCGCTGCGGTGGAAATGCAATTCGGCGCGAGGCTTTTTTCGCCTCAACCGGCAATGCGCGCGGCGACCTGCTGCACCCGCACGCGGCGGATCTTGGCGCCGGTGAAGCCCGCATCCTGCAACTTGTAGAGAAGCTGGGCGGCGCCCGATTCGTCGGGAACCGGCCGCGTCTGCAACCGGTACAACGGACCATTGTCGCTCTCGAACTGGAACATCTGCAGGTCCATCGATTGCGAAAGTTCCTCATAGGCCGCATCCGCGTTGTCGCGATTGCCGAACGTCGCGACGTGGACGACGAAGCCCGCCGTCACATAGTCGCTGTCGGCGGCAGCAGTCTGGACTGGCGGTGCTGGCGGCGGCGTATAGGCAATCGTGGTCGTCTCCGGCTGTTCTTCGCGCTGCGGTGGTTCCGCGGCGGCAACGGCGGTATTGCGCGGCTTGCCTTGCGAGGCGGCGGCAAGCTGGCGGATGCCAGCGCCGTCCTGCATCTCGCTGTTCATCATGGCGAGATGGCGGTAGCCCTTGTCGTTGAGCGGCGCATTGGCAATCCATTGCACCCGCACGTGCGTCTTGCCCTTGTTGCGGTAGCCCAGTGCGTCGGCACTGCGCTTGGAGAGGTCGATGATGCGGGTTCCGACGAACGGACCACGGTCATTGATGCGCACGACGATGGCGCGGCCATTGTCGAGATTGGTCACCTTGGCATAGCTCGGCAGCGGCAAGGTGGGATGGGCCGCCGTAAGATCTGCCATGTCGAAATATTCGCCGTTGGAGGTGCGCCGCGCGTGGAAGGCCTCGCCATACCACGATGCAATGCCTTCCTTGTCGTAACCCGGCTGTTCCTTCGGCGTGAACCAGCGGCCCGCCACCTGATAGGGCTTGCCCACGAAATAGCGACCGCCACCTTCCGGCAACGGCCCCTTGCCCTTGTAATAGGCGCTGCCCTTCCCCGCGAAGGGATCGAGCTTCGTCTTGCCGCGGTCGGACGCACAGCCAACAAGACCAAGGGCCACCATGCCCAAGACAACGAGATACCACCCAAGACGCCGCATGGCGAAACTCCCAACCGGCCTCCCGTCCCTTGGAGGCATAATGCGTGTGGCTCCCCAGCCACGCCACGCACTGTGCCGCCAACAGGCTGAATTCCCGGTTGAGAAACATGGTTAATAAGATGCTGACGAGGCGCTGTCCCGCGCCGCGCGCCTGCGGACTCAGTTGCCCTGGGTCTGTGCCGGAACGCCGGCGCCTGCCTGCGTGGCCGACGCCTGCAGTCCATCGAGCCGCGACAGGTTGGCCTGCGCCATCTGGTTTCCCTTGGCGATGGCAGCCCGGTAGAATTCCCGCGCCTTCACCACGTCCTTCGTGGTGCCCCAGCCCATTTCATAGAGGCTACCCAGATTGTTCAGCGCCCAGGCATCGCCCTTGTCCGCAGCCTGGGTGAACAGTTTCAGCGCCGTTGCGTAGTCGCGAGTGACACCCTGCCCGCGCACATACAGCAGCCCGAGATTGACTTTGGCCGGCGCGAAATCCTGGTCGGAGGCCTTCTGGAACCACTGCGCTGCCTTCTCGGCATCGGCATCAATGCCATCGCCGTTCTGCAGGCGGAGACCGAATTCATTCTGGGAGGGCGCATGGCCCTTCTCGGCCCCGGCCTGCAACAGCGTCGCTGCTGCGATCTTGTCCGGCGTCAGGCCCTTGGCGCCCCGGCTGATGAGCCGCGCCAGGCGATACTGCGCCTCGATGTTGCCTTTCAGCGTGGCCTCGCGATACCACCGTGCTGCCTGCTGCGCGTCCTTCTTGGCCTCGATGCCCTGTTCATAGTGCATGGCCACCGCCAACTGCGCGGTGTCGTCACCCGCCTTGGCGAGTTTCATCTTCTTTGCAAAGGACAAACCGCCAAGCGGCATGACCTCCTGCGCAAGCGCAAGGGTCACTCCCAACACCATCACGACAGCATAAGTTGCAACGCGGGCGAACGGGCCAAACGACATGATTTCTCACCAATGATTCAATGCCCCGCCGTGTGCGACACTATAGCATCACTTGATGCGAATGAAACGGTTCTTTTTGCAGAAAGGCCCCCAGCAGCCATTCAAAACCATCGAATTTCCCGACAGCCGCATCTCAGAGCGGTACGTGCCGCCATCATCCGCGTTATAGATGTATCCACGCCACACATTGGGTCCCGATGGTGCCATTCCGCTCACCACTTGCAGGCCGATGACGCGGCGATGGCGCAGCGCGGGATTCGGATTCTCGTGATCGACCTTCGGCTTGCCATCCTTGCCTGTCGGCCGCGCCAGCCCGACGATGGTGGCGCAGAGCTTTTGCCCGCCACACGATGAAACGCGCACCGTCACCTTGCCGTTGGACATGCGCCACGTGCCCTGTGGCACCGAATCAGCGGAGGCTGAACCCGCCGTCAGAAGAAGAGAGAAAGCGGCGGCCGCCAGACCCCGCAACGCTGTTTGCCTGAAAGCCATCTGCTTCGTCCTCAGAACCACCCGGTGAAACGTTTGCCAAAGAAGGGAAGCTCCGTTAGCCTCCGGCTTTTCCGAGGAGAACGCCATGGCTGATGTCACTGCCTTCACGCGCAAACCCACCACAAACACCGCCGAGAAGCAACTGCGCGTGGACCTCGCGGCCGCCTTCCGCCTCTCCGCCCACTTCGACTGGCATGAAGCCGTCGCCAATCATTTCAGCCTCGCCGTCTCGCCTGATGGCAAGCAGTTCCTGATGAACCCGCGCTGGATGCACTTTTCCCGCATCCGCGCCTCCGACCTGCTTCTCCTCAACGCCGAGGACAAGTCAACCATGGACCGCCCCGATGCACCTGATCTGACGGCGTGGAGCCTCCATGGGCGCCTCCATGCGCTTCTGCCCCACGCCCGCTGCATCATCCATCTCCATCCACCTTATGCGACGGCGCTGGCCTCGCTGGCCAATCCGGAAATCAAGCCCATCGACCAGAACACGGCGCGCTTCTTCAACCGCGTGGCTGTGGACATGGGTTACGGCGGCATGGCCAATACCGATGCGGAAGGAGAGCGCCTCGCCACCCTCCTCGGCAACCGCTCCATCATGATGATGGGCAACCACGGCGTCCTCATCTGCGCCTCAACGGTCGCGGAAGCCTTCGACCTCACCTATTATCTGGAACGCGCCTGCCGCAACTTGATGCTGGCCTACCAGTCTGGCCAGCCCCTGCATGTGATGTCGGATGCGGTGGCGGAAAAAACAGCCCTCGAATGGGAAGCCGACCGCGAGCAGTTCCTTTCCCACTTCAGCGAGATGAAACGCATCCTCGACCGCCAGGACGCCAGCTACGCCGAATGACGGCAGGTGCTTGACCCCGCTCACGGCCTCCGCCATATCGCGGAGGCATCGGCGCGGAGGGGTGGCAGAGTGGTCGATCGCGGCGGTCTTGAAAACCGTTGGGGGTGAAAGCCTCCCGGGGGTTCGAATCCCTCCCCCTCCGCCACGCCGAAACAATACGCCAGTCATGGCGCTCTCTTTGCCCTGCTGAGCCCAGGCTGCGTGATCAGCGCCGCCTTCAAAAATCCAGTTTCATTACGGGTTCCAGAAGCGCAAGCTGAAGGAGACAGTCCGCGGCACGGGACAGGAGCCGATTGTGACAACTGGTTTACGAATCAGGTTTCATCTCCGCGATGTGTCCGCAGTCGCCGTTGTCGGCATTTTCATGTTTCCCGTCATCTGGTGGGCATTCACATCCATCCAACCCTATTCCGCAATCTTCAACAAGGACCAGCTGCCGCTCTTCAATTTTTCGCCAAGCCTCGACAACTACAAGAGCGCTTACTTTCAGGATGGACCTGAAGCATTCAGTGCGCGCGCAGCCTTCGTCCATTCCATGATCATTGCGCTGGGCTCAACGGCGCTTGCTGTCAGCCTAGGGCTGCTGGCGGCTTTTGGCCTGACCCGCATCGTCACCGGCCGGAGGCGCAGCTACACAACCGCAGTCCTGCTCCTCCGCTTTCTCCCGCCCGTCGCCATCATCGTTCCAGCCTCCCTCATATTCCGGGACGTGGGCCTGTTCGACACCCACGCGAGTGTGATCCTCATGCACGCGACGATGAATTTGCCGCTCGCAATTCTCATGCTCACCTCGTTCCTGGATGATGTGCCGCGGGAGGTTTTCGATGCCGCCAGGATTGACGGAGCGAGCGAATTTCAGGTTCTAACGTTGGTTGTCGCACCCGTCATTCGGGGAGGCATGGCAGCTACCGCCGTATTGTGTTTCATCTTCTCCATCATCGAATTCACGATGGCGCTCTTCCTCACGGTGTCCTTTCGAACCCTGCCCGTCACGCTGAGTTTCCTGCCATGGGGTGACATGGGAGAGCTCGCGGCTGCATCCATGTCAGCCATCATTCCAGGATTCATCTTCATCCTCATCTTCCAGCGTCATCTGGTGCGCGGCCTCACCCTCGGTTCCCAGAAATGAGTTGCCGCCTGCTTCCAGTATCGTGCCAGTTTCACCCGGGTTGGCGGGTGAGCGCCTGCAATTGTTCCAAGAAGAGACAAGGTGCCCAGGTCGCTCTCGGTGCGAATCGATCTCCGGGCGATAACAAATCCGTCATGTCAACAAATTTCTGTTGCTCGTTAACAGAAAAGTAACCATACTCACATGCGTTGCGACAGGCCACGGCATGATGGATTGCTCGCATTATGAAGGGATTACGGTTTCGACAGGGGGCGATCCTGCGGCCGTGACTTGAATACCTCCCGCACGCCCACCCGCGCCTCGCCAGAGGCCTCCGGATGGCATGCAGGTTGCTCGCGATGGTTTGGGGGCACAACCAAACTTGTGAGTATGGAGACACACCATGAAGCGCGTCTTGTTCGCCGCCTCGTTTATCGCCCTGTCCTCGTCAGCGTCCTTCGCCCTGGAGCCCGGCTGCAACCATGCCGTCCAGAACTGGCAGAACGGCTCGCAGGACACCTGCCCCGTCGCCGACGCCGGCAACCAGTTCGACCCGCACGTTCCTCAGTACATGGAGCACCGGTGTGACTACGAAAAGTATTCGAGCAAGGACGAGTAGTCGCCACTGAAACCGGCCCTGGCGCCCTTGAGGGTTCCGGGGCCGTACATCTTCGCGCCGTCAAGCTACCGCACGCAGGCGCTCCAGATCATGGCGCAGGCTCTTGAGCAACGGCAGCAGGGGGCTGTTGGCCTCCTCATCCGTCATGCTGCGTTCGGCCGCAAACACCTCGGCCGCCGTCAGCTTGCGCAGAAGCCCATCGTAGGACACAGCGAATTCTTCTGGTTCGTAATTCTCGTGCTCAACTTGACGGTCGGCAAAATCTGCACGGCGGCGAAGTTCATAAAAGCCGGGTAACATCGAAGACGCCTGTCCATTCCCCTCCGGCATGGCCGTTTCGGCGCTTTCAAAGAGGGCATCCCCTTCTGCCACTCCCACCGACGGGGCCATCCGTTCGGCGCGTGCTTCGGGAGGCACTTCTCCCGCCATGTCCGCTTCAGCGCAGAGTACGAGGTAGGCATTGCGTGCCTCGTGAATGAATCCTTCAACTGCTGAGACCGCCTGCATGATGAACGGGTCGCTCAGCACGAACTTGCCGCGGTCGGCATCCTGGCACGCCGTCAGCGCCGCAAGCACACCGGTTGCACGCATCAAGGCCGTCCCGATGAGGTCGATCGGACGATCGTCGCCTGAAGCCTGTTGCATATGCCCTTCCCGTCTTGCCCCTCCCGGCCTGCAGCCCCGTCTCCGGGTTGCCCCGCTGCAAAATGCCGGGATCCTGCAACCCAACTAACGCAAGTCATTGATTCGTGTAACTCCTTCCCTGCACGGACGATCTGCGTCGCTGACCTTGCCCTGCGCCGGATGCTGCTGTTTGATGGTGGCACAGGGAGATTGAGACATGCGGATTGCGATCATCGGTGCGGCGGGGATGCTGGGACACAAGCTGGTGCACCGGCTGGCCCGAGACGGAAAAATCGGCGGCAAGGCCATCTCGGCCATCATGCGCCACGATGTCGTGCTCGCACCGCCGCCACCCGCGGCACCATTCGCCATCGAAACGCATCTCGGCGATCTCTCGGAAGAGGGACAGGCGCAAACCCTTGTGGCGTGGAAGCCCGATCTCATCTTTCACCTCGCAGCCATCGTCTCGGGCGAAGCGGAGGCGGATTTCGAGAAAGGCTATCGCGTGAACCTCGATGGCACGCGCCATCTGCTGGAAGCAATTCGCCTTGCCGCGCCGGCAACCGTTCCGCGCCTGATTTTCACTTCGTCCATTGCCGTATTCGGATCGCCCTTCCCCGATGCCATCGGCGATGAATTCCTCACTGCTCCACTCACCTCCTACGGCACGCAGAAGGCCATCTGCGAACTCCTGATCTCGGACTACTCCCGCAAGGGCTTTGTGGATGGCATGGCGCTGCGCATGCCCACGGTCTGTGTGCGCCCCGGCAGGCCCAACAAGGCGGCGTCGGGTTTCTTCTCAAACATCATCCGCGAACCACTGAATGGCATCGAGGCCGTGCTGCCGGTGGATGAGAGCGTGCGCCACTGGCATGCAAGCCCGCGCGCCGCCGTGGGTTTCCTGGTTCAGGCCGCTGAAATGGGAGGCGCCGCCCTGGGCAACCGCCGTGCCCTCACGTTGCCGGGATTGAGTTGCACCGTGGCCGAGCAGATTGCAGCGCTGGAACGCATCGCCGGACCCAGGGCGACCCGCCTTATCCGCCGCGAACCTGACGAAACCATTCGCCGCATCGTCTCGGGCTGGCCGCAGAACTTCGATGCCGCGCGCGCCCGCAAGCTCGGGTTTTCAGCCGAGACGTCTTTCGACGAGATCATCCAGGCGCATGTTGACGACGAGTTGGGAGGCAAGGTGCCGTAACGCGCGCAGGTCCCTCAGGGCGCCGCACCACTTACGCTGAAATCGTCAAACCGGCCATACGGCACGCCCAATGCCTCGCCCGTGCGGTAGAACCGCTGAGCCAGGGAATTGCGCGCGATCTTGAGGCCGAGCTTGCCCGCGTTGGAAAGGTCCGGCGTGATCTTCTGCGGCACTTCCTTGGCCAGCGCGTCTGCCTCATAGCTCACGTCGGCGCCATCCACGCCCTGTTGCCCGAACAGTGGCGACGTCGTTTGTGGCACCGCGACGGCAACCTGGACATCGAGCGGCGACGGTTCATCCTTGGCTGACTGCAATTCGGGCACCCGTTCGGCCCGGCGCAATGCCCCCATCACAAGCGCCGCAAGATAGTCATTGCCCTGCCGTGAAAACTTGATGCCGTCCTTGGCGCGCAGGCGCCGCGCCTTGCCGTTGGCATCGAGATCACCGAGCATGAAGGCTCCCTCGGGCGTCACCAGTGCTGGCCGCACGTCGAGCAAGGCATGGCCGCCCGTCACGATGCGTTCGCGCTGCAGGCTGGAGACCATCTTCATCTGCGTCTCGAATTCCTCGCTTTGCATGGGCGGCAATGTCACCCAGTACACGCGCGCACCATTCCCCGTGATACTGGCGAGGATGGCGTCCATGTTGGCCTTGTAGGCGTTGCTCCATTCCGGTGTGCCAGGCTCGAAGCGCAACTCGCCCACCTTGATCGGCCGGTAGTCATTGATGCCCATCATCACGACAACCGCATCAAACGGACTGGACTTGAGGATTTTCGGAATGGCCGCAGCCCAGTCATAAACCTCGGGCCGCGCCACGCCGGAGGCTTCATTGGCACGGTTGACCACTTCGAATCGCGGATCGAGATCGGTGAGGCGTTCAAGCCCCGCTCCGAGGCCCGTCGCGAGGCCATCACCCACGACGACAAAACGGAACACGCCATCGTCGCCGCCAAATCGCGCATCGGCTGCGGGCGGCGCTGCCGGCGCCACGAGAACTGCTTCAGGCATGGGCGGCGCCGGCTGTTGTTCCAGCACCTCGTTGGGTTCAGGAATGGCACCCGGCTCCTGCGCCAGGGTGAGACCGGAAAAGCCAGTCAGCAAAAGCACAAGGAGAATGACACGGGTGAACATCGCGCCAGCCTAGAGCCCTTGGCGCAGGCGCTCAAGCACCTTGCGGCTCGGTCGCCCGTCCAGCGGCAGGCCCACCCGCTTCTGGAAGGCAATCACGGCTTCATAGGTCCGCGCCCCGAAGCGCCCGTCGTCGCCCCCCGTTTCGAAGCCGAGTTGCGTCAAACGCCGCTGCATCTCCACCCGCTCCTTGAAGTTGAGGTCCACGTTGACAGCGGGCCAGGTTCCAAGAAACGGCCCCTGCCCGCGGATACGGTCGCCCAGATGGCCAACCGCAAGCGCGTAGGAATGGGAGAGGTTGTAGTTCATGATGGCGAGGAAATTCTGCGTGACCAGGAAAGCCGGGCCGTCGATCCCCTGCGGGATCATCACGAAGGCCTTCGCGTCAGCCACGCCAAAGCGCTGGCCATCCGCCCGCTTGATGCCCATCTTCGACCAATCCGCCACCGTCTTCCAATGGGTACGGCCGATGTTCACGCGGTTGAAGCCATCGGGCAGCGACACCTCCCAGCCCCACGGCCGGTCATTCTTCCAGCCGGACTTGGCCAGATAGTTGGCCGTGGACGCCAGCGCGTCCTCCTTCGATCCCCAGATGTCCCTCTTGCCGTCGCCCGTCCAATCCACCGCATAGGAGATGTAGGACGTGGGGATGAACTGCGTGTGCCCCATCGCCGCCGCCCAGGAGCCGGTAAAATCATCTGGTGTGCGGATGCCCGACTTGAGGATGCGGAAGGCGGCGATCAACTGCTCCTGCGCGTATTGCTTCTTTCGCCCTGCATACATGAGCGTTGCGAGGGAGCGCATCACGCCCATGGAGCCCTTGTCCCGGCCGAAGTTGGATTCCATCCCCCAGATGCCGAGCAGGATGTGGCGGTCGACGCCGTACTTCTTCTCGATGGCCGAAAGCAGCTTGCCATCCTGCACCTTCGCCGTCTGACCTGACTCGATGCGGATTGGCGTCACCGCCTTCGCCAGGTATTCTGATGTGGTGGAGGTGAATTCAGGCTGCGTCTGCGCCAGCTTCAATACCGCTGCGTCCGGTTCCGTCACACCATCAAAGGCGCGGTTGAACAGGTCACGCGAAAACCCGGCGGCCTTCACGCGCGGCCACAGCGATTGCACGAAGGCCTCGAACTTTGCATCTGCGAGGGCTGGCGTACCCGCCAGGAGAAAAACCGTCACTGCCGTCGCTAGCACTTTGCGCATGTCGCTGATCCATCCCGTGGGCGCGATTCGCCCGCCTGAAAAACCTACAGGAGGAAAGCTCAGTCACAAAATGCGGCAGAACAAGGATTTAGGCGAAGGTCAGTTGGCGTTTCGCCGTTCCAGGTGGCGCTCCCAGGAGAGCGCCGATTTCACGATCACATCAAGATCGTTGTACTGCGGTTGCCAGCCGAGAATCTTCCGCACCTTTTCGGCCCCGGCCACAATCCCCGCAGGATCGCCCGCGCGCCGTGGTCCAAGCGTATGCTTCACCGGCGCGCCATTGGCCCGTTCAACCGCACCGATCACATCCAGCACGGAATAACCCTTGCCGTAGCCGCAGTTGAAGATGCCGGAGTCGCCGCCCCGGCGGAGATGCGAGAGCGCATCCATGTGCGCCGCGATCAGGTCGCTCACGTGAATGTAGTCGCGGATGCAGGTTCCATCCGGGGTATCATAATCCGTGCCGAAGACGTCCATGCCCGCACGCTGGCCCAGCGCCGTCTGGCAGGCCACCTTGATGAGATGCGTGGCGCGCGGCGTTGATTGCCCCGTGCGGCCCTTGGGATCCGCCCCCGCCACGTTGAAGTAGCGCAGCGCTATATAGTTCAGCCCATAGGCGATGTGACTGTCGCGCAGCATCATCTCCGTCATGAGCTTGGAAGTTCCGTAGGGCGAGATGGGCGCGGGCTCATCGGTTTCGAACACGGGGAGGCTCTTCGGGTTGCCGTACACCGCCGCAGTCGACGAGAAGATGAAATTCTTGACGTGCGACTTCACCGCAGCATGCATGAGCGCGCGCGATTTCACCGTGTTGTTGAGATAGTAGCCGAGCGGATCGCTGACCGACTCCGGAACCACGATGGAACCGGCAAAGTGAACGATGGAATCGATCTTGTGCGTCTTCACCAGCGTCATCACCAGCTCTTCATCGCCGATGTCGCCGCGCACCAGCTTCGCCTGCGGCGAGACTGCCCAGGCAAAACCCGTCGAGAGGTTGTCCAGCACCACGGTTTCTTCACCGGCATCGGTGAGTGCCAGCACCATGTGGCTCCCGATGTAACCTGCTCCGCCTGTGACGAGTACTGCCATGATGATCCCCATTGCTTCGATGTGGCGTCGAATTTAAGCCAATCTTCAACGCCAGAAGTTAAGAAGCGTTGCGTCAGCCCGATTCACAGTTAAGAGTATCTGAATGCCAAAGCCCATCCGCAAAGCCGTGTTCCCCGTCGCCGGTCTCGGAACGCGCTTCCTTCCCGCCACGAAGGCCATGCCCAAGGAGATGTTGACAGTTGTGGACCGCCCGTTGATCCAGGTTGTGGTCGATGAGGCGCGCGAAGCGGGCATCGAGCACTTCATCTTCGTCACCGGCCGCAACAAGGCCGTGATCGAGGACCACTTCGACAAGCAGTACGAACTGGAGTCGACGCTTCGCAAGCGCGGCAAGTCGGCGGAACTCGATCTGCTGGAACTTGACCTTCCGGGTGCTGGCGAGACAAGTTTCACCCGGCAGCAGGAACCGCTGGGACTTGGCCATGCCGTCTGGTGCGCGCGCCAACTCGTCGGCAACGAACCCTTCGCCGTGGTGCTACCCGACATGGTCATGAAGGCCAGCCCCGGCTGCCTTGCCCAGATGGTGCAGGTCTACGAGGCCCGGAACGGCGGCAACATCATCGCCGTCGAGGAAACCCGATGGGAACATGTGCACCGCTACGGCGTCGTCGGCGCGAAGGACTGGCAGGACAACCATTTCACCATCAACCAGATGGTCGAAAAGCCGAAACGCGAGGACGCACCCTCCAACCTCATCATTTCCGGACGCTACATCCTCCAGCCCGAGATCTTCGAAATCCTTGACCGCAAGGAGGCGGGTGCGGGCGGTGAAATCCAGATCACCGACGCCATGAAGCGCCTGATGGACGTCCAGCCCTTTCACGGCCTCAAATATGAAGGCACCACCTACGACTGCGGCGACAAGGTGGGCTTCCTCGCGGCCAACGTGGCCCACGCCCTCGAGCGTGAAGACATCGCCCCCGCCTTCCGCGACGAATTGGACAAGATCCTGCAAGCCCACGGCGGCAAGATTTCGTGGACGTGAAACCGGGCGCCTGGCGTTTCAGCTAACGTTTCAGGATGAGGCTGCCGATGAGGCGGTGCTCGTCGTAGTCACCGCTCGCACTGGCGCTGTCGAACCATGTGCCGTCATACGTGGCACCCATGGCCATGTAGGGATTGAGCTTCCACTCCAGCCCAGTCTCGATGCCATAGGTCGTGTCGCTGCCACCCGTGCTCTTCGCGACCGAGATATCGGCGCCGGCGATCAGGTTGAGATTGTCATGCAGTGCGTGCCTGACCCGTGCCCCTGCCGACCACGATTTCGTTGCGGAATCGGTGGCGCTTGCTGTTTCCGCAAGACCCAGGGTGGCCGTGAGGTCCACCTGCGTGAGTTCCGTCGGGCGCCACTGGATATTCGCCAGGAGCCCGGGCGCCTGAACAGTCTTCAGGCTCGGGTCTTCATAGTCGCGGACGAGATAGGCAAGCCCCGCCTCCCCGCTCCACACCGGATCATCGTCGATCTTCAGGCCCAGCACCGCACCATAGCCTTGCGAGTCACGGCGCAGGCCGTTGCGGTCAACACTCTTGTCGTGGAAACGCGGCGTGTAGGAAACTTCCGCGAACGGCCGCAGCACGGCGCCGCGATTGAACGTGCCGCGCAAGGAGAGATCGGCCTGCACGTAATTGCGGTCGCTGTTGTCCTCGCTGCCCCCACCGGAGAGATCGACATCCTCGAACAGGTTGCGCCGCAGCCCCGCCTCCACCTGCGCATCCACGAAACCGGCTTCGTGTGTTACCGCTGCGCTGCTGCGGAACTCGTGGGACAGACGGTTGCCGATGGCGGTATCGGGCACTTCGCTGTTGGCCGCTCCCGTTGAAGTGAGCGTGTAGCCGTCTTCAAGGTCAATCCATGTGCCGTGCCGCACGTCGAGCCGCAACGCCATCTGCGCATCGGCCGATGCCGTCGACAGATCGCTCTCACCGAGGTAGCGCACGATCTCGCCGCTTGCCGTGGCGGTGAAGGCATGGCGCGGCCAGTCGCTCACGACAGTGAGGCCAGGCTTGAGCCGCAGGCCGACATCAGGCTTCGCACCGCTGGACGCGCCGCCGACATTGCTCGTGGCCACTGCGCCGATCTCAAGCGTCGGAAAATAGGTAAGCCCGCCCTGCCGGAGCCCGGGCGCGGCATAGGGATCAGGGGCAGGCGCGCGCTTGCGCCGCAAGGGCGGAGCGGGATCATCCGTGCTGGAAATGACGGCATAACCGGGAATGGGCGGTGGTGGCGGAGGTTCCACCGAATCCATCAGCGGCCCATACAGGTCGTCGGCACTGGCATCCTGCGCCAGCACAGGCTGAACCGCGGCAAGCGCGTACAGGCTTGCCGCGGCGAGCACACAAAGGGGACGACTGACACACAACATCGCCTCCTTCTCTAAGAAAACATGGTTAACAGGGCCTTGACGCCCTGTTCCAATGAGCAGTGGCAAAGCGCCGGGAATGGACTAAATGCGGGGACCATGACCGCAACAGACCTTCCCGCCCTTCGCCGCAATTGGCAGGCTTCCGCCCGCGCCGCCATCGCAACGGAAACCCGCGGCATGCAGGCGCTCGAACAGGCACTCGGCAGCAACCTCGGCGAGGCATTGGCGGATGCCGTCGCCGTCATCCGCAAGGCGCCGGGCCGCGTCATCATCACCGGCATGGGCAAGAGCGGCCACATCGCCCGCAAGATCGCCGCAACGCTGGCGTCCACCGGCACGCCTGCC